>NZ_JBHVWN010000047.1:0-61879 GCF_042882275.1 Streptomyces sp. NPDC058231
GCTGTCTTCGCCTGCACCCGTGAACCGGTCGGCAGTTGGACCGTCACTTCCACGGATCCGGACGGACCGAGGTACTGGTTCTTCGCCGGTGCGGCCTGCACCCGCAGTGTCCCGTCGTCGAACGCGACCGCGATCCGCTGCGCCGCCTTCACGTCTCGGCTCTTCGTGATGTCCGCCGGTCGGATCTCGACCGTGGCATCGGCCCGGTCGGCGGCGATGAACTGGATTCGCCCGGCGGGCACGTCCAGGACGACGGTGATCGGGGTGAGGGTGTTGAACTTCTGCATCGTGCACTCCTCGGCTTGTCGTTTCCGTTGATGGAAACGCTACGTTGCATTCACTGATCACGCAACAAGCTCGTTGCGCATTATTCCCATCAATGCAGGTGAGAGCCGCAATATCATTGCAATGACTTGAGGCTTAACGCAACACTCCCCCTCCCCACTCGTTGCATTGAATGAGAGTGAACGCACTGCGAGCGGGCGCGTGGAGTCCGCGTGGCGGAGGACGTCCCGTCGAGAAAATCGATCGACAGACGAGTCCGCGACCACTGTGATGGCCCGACTGCCCGCCGCCACGGGGTGAGCCATCCACAGGAGCTGCTCTTGGCAACCGAGAGAACTGCGGAGACTCGTCCCTCGATCGACGCGGCGCTGGTCAGGCAGCTGGTCGACGCCCAGTTCCCGCGATGGGCCAAGCTGCCCCTCAAGCTGCTCGACCCGGCCGGTTCGGACCACGTGATCTACCGGCTGGGCGAGGAGCTGTCCGTCCGGCTGCCCCGCCACGCGGGGGCTGCCGGGCAGGCCAGGAAGGAATCCGAGTGGCTTCCCCTGCTCGCCCCGCACCTGCCACTGGCCATCCCGGTACCGGTGGGGGTGGGCGAGCCCGGCTTCGGCTACCCGTGGCCGTGGGCGGTGTCCCGCTGGCTGGACGGCGAGGTGGCGACTGCGGAGGCCCTGGCGGACTCGTCCCGGGCCGCCGTCCAGCTGGCGCAGTTCCTGACCGCCCTGCAGGAACTGGCGCCCGAGGGCTTCTCGTTCGAGGACGCCGGCGAGGACCTCACCGGCGGGCCGCTGGCCGACCGGGACCGCGCGACGCGGGCTGGCCGCGATCGCGGACGTCGACGGCGTGTTCGACGCCGCGGCCATGACCGAGCTGTGGGAAGCCGCGCTGAGTGCCCCGGGGTGGGACCGTCCTCCGGTCTGGTTCCACGGCGACCTCCACACCGGCAACCTGCTGACTGCCGACGGCCGACTCAGCGCGGTCATCGACTTCGGCGGGCTCGGCATCGGCGACCCGGCCTGCGACCTGACCATCGCCTTCACTCTGATGTCCGCCGGGAGCCGTGCTGTCTTCCGCGCCACGCTCGGCGTCGACGAGGCCACGTGGACCCGGGGCCGCGGCTGGGCCTTGGCCACCGGCCTCAACGCCTACACCTCCTACGCCGCTGCCGACCCGGCAGTCGCCGCACAGACCACCCGCCAGATCACCGAGGCGCTGCTGGGCTGATCGACCGACTCCGGAACATGCGGGCCCATGGCGAACGCGCCAGGCCGGATTCGGGCTCAGGCCCGAGGAGTTGGCGGGCGGAGCCCGCGTGATGGACAGCGGCCTGCTCACCGATGCCGAGGCTGTCGGCCGACGCGGAGCGGGAGCTCGCGCGATGTCGCACGCTAAGCGCCCGCGATACCCGCCACCCGCAGGGCGTGCACCAGGTCCCACTCGCGCTCCGGGGAGACCGCACGTGCGGCTGCCAGCAGCTGCGGTACGAGCTGACGGGGATCACCCTCCGCGATCCGGGCCGCGTCCTGCGGGGTGCGCACCCGGACGAAGGCACCCATCAGCGCCTGCGCCTCCGGCGCGAGACCTGCCCGGTCCAGGGCCAGCACCGCGTCGGCTATCTCGGCCGCGGGCCGTGCCACTCCTTGGCGCAGCAGTTGTCCGCAGTCGTCAACGCGTCCCGCCGCGGCCAGCGCGCCTGCCGCGGCGGCCAGTTCGACCGGCGGCAGGGAGGAGACCTCCCACAGCAGGGTCGCCCAGTCGGCCGTCAGTCCGGACCGGTGCAGTTCCACGGCGAGCACCGGCAGCCGGTCGGCGGGCCAGCCGGCCGCTTCGCAGAGCACGACATGGGCCTCGCCGCTGCGCCCCTCCTGACGCAGCCGGACGAGCGTCTCGACGGCCTCGGTGGCGGCGCGGAGCGCGACGGGATCGGGAGTGGGCCCGGCCGGGGTACGGGCCCTCCTGCCGGCCTCCTCGCCGGTCGGGGCGCCACCGAAGCGGGCCCCACGCGGCCCGGGGGCGGTGACCGGCGGCGCGGGCAGTACGGGTGCGGTGCCGGCGGCGCCGAGGCCGGAGTTCTCGTCCACGTCCAGCCCGGCGAAGCGGGCACCGCTCGGCTTGCGGCGCTTGGCGGGCGCGGGCGCGGCGGACGATGGTGCGGTGGCTCGCTCGGCCCGGGGAGCAGGGTCGGTGCGGGCGGCGGGGTCGGTGCGGGGACCCGGCACGTCCGGCGGACCGGGCCGCTCCCCCATCGTTCGCGAGTCCTCTGCCCTTCGCGTGCCCTCCACTCTTCGCGCCCCGTCCGCCTCTCGCGGTTCCTCGGCCCGGAACCAGCCCGGCGGAACCGTCACGGCCGCGAGCCGTTTGCGCAGTTCCGTGCAGCGGGCGGAGGCACGCGTGTGGTCGTCCCGGGCCCACGCCAGCGCCTCCGGGTCCGTCACGCGGGCACCGCCCGGATGCCCGGCCGCGCGCAGCCGCCGGGAGGCGTAAGCCTGTTCCCGGAGCATCAGCTCCAGCCGATCGACAAGGGCCTGGCGCCCGCCGGGCCGCCGGTCGTGGGCGGCGGCCGACGCGGAGTACAGCGCGGCGGCGCGTACCGACTCGCGCTCCGCGAACCCGGTACCGCGCTCCGCGGCCAGGTCCTGAAGCAGTGACTCCACCACGTCCCACGGCGGGATCTCGGCCCCGTCGAGGCAGGCCCGCACGCCTTCGGGGTCGCGTCGGCAGAACACCCCGTACCAGCCGCGCCCGGGATCGAGCAGGGCCGCGAGACTCTGCAGGTACTGCGCGAACTCGGCTACTTCACCAACACGTTGATGCACCGTCATCGTCGCCCTCACCCAGGTCGACTGGAGCCTTCCAGTCCGCAGGCATTCGACCGCAGGTGTGTTACGGGACGGCTACACGCACTTTTCGGCCGGGGTGCGGTCGGCGCACGGCCACGGCCGCGCGCGCCCCCTGCGGCGACGGCGTCAGAAGGTGACGGCGATCCCGGTGTGCGGCCGCTTACCGAGCCGTACGACCATCGCCGGCCAGTCGACCAGCCAGAACTTCCAGGTGTACTTGCGGGCCAGCATCCGGCGCACCGTGCGCGTCCCCGCCTCGTCGAGCAGCCGTGCGGTGCCCACGGCGGTCGGCGCACCCTCCGCGATCCGGCCCCGTACATCGCAGACGGTCACGGTGACCCGGCTCTCGTTCCGGATCCTTCTGACCTTCCACGAGTCGCTGCGGGTCCAGATCAACAGCTCGTCCCCGTCGGCCGCCGCCCAGACGGGCGTGGCGACGGGCGTGCCGTTCTTCCGGTACGTGGTCAGGCTGACGTACTCGCTTCGGTCGAAGTCCTTGAGCGTCTGAGAGGTCACGGGCGAGACCCTACGCGCCCGCCTTCGGCCGGGGGAAACCGAGAACGGCGGGCACAGGCCACCCATGAGCACCGTGAGACACATCAGCCCCCGGGCCGAACGGGACAGCGGTATGCATGCCCCCGGCCCGGCCCTACCCGGCGAGCGGGACCGCCAGGTCCGGGGACGGGGCGCATCGGGTGAGCAGGTCGTCCATGGAGAGACCGAGCGCACCGGCCAGGGCGGCGACGGTGAAGAACGCGGGGGTGGGGGCGCGCCCCGTCTCGATCTTGCGCAGCGTCTCGGCGGAGATGCCGGCACTCGCGGCGATCTCGACCATGCTGCGCGCGCCTCGCGCCTCACGGAGCAGTCGGCCGAGCCGTTCGCCGCGCAGGCGCTCTTCCGGGGTGAGAGGCGTTCGAACCATGCGCCCATTCTAGGCCCGGCGTTATTCTCGTACCGCCGTTATTCTCATACCGCTCCGACCGGTATAGTAATTGGCATGGTGCAACTCAAGACGGATACATCCATCGAAGCGATGCGCGAGGCGGGCCGTGTCGTGGCCCAGGTGCTGGCGGCCGTGCGGGGCGCGGCGAAGGTCGGCGTGTCACTGCGCGAGCTGGACGAGGTGGCACGTGGGGTGCTCCGCGCTGCGGGCGCCGGCTCCCCGTTCCTCGACTACAAGCCGCATTTCGCGCCCACCCCCTTCCCTGCAGTGATCTGCGCGTCCGTCAACGACGCCATCGTGCACGGCATCCCGACCGACCGGCGGCTGCGCGACGGCGATCTGCTGAGCATCGACGCGGGTGCCACGCTCGGCGGCTGGGTCGGCGACTCCGCGGTCACCTTCACCGTCGGCCGCGCCAGGCCCGACGACACCCGGCTGACCGACACGGCCTTCGAGGCACTGGATGCGGGGATCGCGGCGGCGGTCGTCGGCAACCGGATCGGGGACATCGCCCATGCGATCGGCACGGTCTGCCGGAAAGCCGGATACGGCATCCCCGAGGGGTTCGGCGGCCACGGCGTGGGCCGGTCCATGCACGAGGACCCGGCCGTCCCCAACGAGGGTCGACCGGGCCGCGGCATGCCGTTGCGCCACGGAATGGTGCTGGCGATCGAGCCGATGCTGATCGCCGGCGGCCGGGACGAGTTCCACCCGGACCGGGACGGCTGGACGCTGCGCACCTCGGACGGCAGCCGCGCCGCGCACGCGGAGCACACGGTGGCCATCACCGACGCGGGCCCCCGCATCCTCACCGCGCTGTGAACTTGACCCGCTCCTGAAGGACCGGGTTCGAGGAGTACATCGAGCAGCAGAGACGTCCGATGTGACCTGCGGGCCGGAGCCGTGAAGCGATTCCTTCCGGGGACCGAAGCCCCGGGGGTTGCTCGCCGGTGCTGCCACCGCACGGGTCCGCCGGGTCAAGAGATCGATGACGAGCAGCCGGCACCGGGACCACCTGTCGCGGCCGACGTGTTCACGGCTCCTTTCCTGCGGCGGTCGACACCCCACAATGCGTCGTCGCCGACCGGGTGACAGCCGGTGGAAACACCCGTACACCCAACCGCCACCCACCCTGTCCCCGGCGGGCCCGCGCGGGCCGGCACATCGCCTCGCCTCGCCGCCGGAGTCGTCCCCGTGCACCGGGTACGAGGACGATCCTCCGCCTCACGACGCACCGCGCCGGATGCCGTGCGCCGGCCCGTGGGTGCCGCCCGGACAGCCCCTAGTTGTTCTGGAGGAACTGCTTGGCGAGTGCGTCTCCGGCGGTGACAGCGGCGCTGTGGCTCTCGATCGGTGACACCGAGGAGTTCTTGAACAGGATGTACGTGACGCCGGACTCGGCTCCGCCCGTCTCCGGGTCGGGGTCGATGCCGAGCGCCGCGGCGGTGGCGTACGACGCCTCGCCGATGATCTGGTCGGGACCGGTGTCGCCGACCACGGCGTACTCGACCTTGTTGTTGTAGATGACGGCGACGACGCCACCACCCTTGATCCCGGCACTGCCGTAGTTCCAGATGCTGCTGCTGCTCGGCACGACCACGTACGGCAGCGTCTCGGCGCTCAGCGGCTGGTCGCCCGAGGTGTGGAACGCGGTGTCGTCCTGGAACCACGGGTCGGTGTCGGAATTGCAGGCCGCGGTGACCTGACCGTCGCAGTCGATGTCCATGTCGGCCTTCCAGAACACGGCGCCGTTCTTGCCGCAGACCGGCACAGTGGCCGAAGTCTCCTCGTCCGTGCGGTACTTGCCGTTGGAGATCTGGGAACAGGACGAGACCTTGGCCAGCAGGTCGGCCGCACTGACGGATCCCTCCTTGACGGTGGCCGCGGCGGGAGCTGCGGCGGATCCGGGATCCGGCTGGGCGCCGGCGGGGAGCGCGGAGACCGCGAGCAGGGCGGCGCCGGATGCTGCGGCGAGGGCGAGCGTTCGAGTACGCACAGTGGGGGGTGCCCTTCTATTAGGAAAGTTTCCTTACCGACGCCCCAAGATGAACCCATAGTCATGCCCGCGTCAAGAATGCGGGGCTGACTCATCGCCGTTTTCCGGCCATGAACCAGCCCCGTCGGTCCAGCTATCGACTTGTCATCAGGGACGGCCGCTCGGTTTCACGACCATGGCCGAGCCGCCACCGCGCCTGACCTTCTCCGCGGCAGCGAGCCAACGCCCGTCCGGCAGACGCTGCACACCGGTGGCCGCTCCGATCTCCGGATTCAGCTTGAAGGCATGCCCCAACGACTCCAGCTGGGACCGGAGCGGACTGTTCCACAGTTCCGGTTCGAGTTCCGTCGTCGGCGAGTTGCGCTGGCTGGCGCGCGGCGCCGCGATCGCGTCGACCAGGGGCAGTCCACGGTCCACGGTGCCGATGAGCGACTGGAGCACGGTGGTGATGATGGTGGCCCCGCCCGGCGACCCCAGGGCCAGTACCGGCCGGCCGTGCTTCAGCACGACGGTCGGGGAGATGGACGACCTCGGCCGCTTGCCGGGTCCGGGCAGATTCGGGTCGTGCACCGCCGGGTCGGCGGGTGCGAACGAGAAGTCCGTCAGCTCGTTGTTGAGGAGATAGCCCCTCCCCGGCACGGTGATGGCGCTGCCACCGGTCTGCTCGATGGTCAGGGTGTAGGCGACGACGTTGCCCCACTTGTCGGCGGCCGTCAGATGAGTGGTGTTCTCACCTTCGTACGTCGTCGGGGCAGCCGTGCCGCGGTCGGCGCAGTCGGCCGGATGGCGCGGGTCGCCGGGGGCGAGCGGGCTGGTCAGCACCGCGTCGTCCTTGATCAGGCACTCCCGCGAGTCGGCGAACCTGCGGCTGAGCAGCCCGCTCGTCGGCACGTCCTCGAAGGCCGGGTCACCGACCCAGCGCCCGCGGTCCGCGAACGCGATCCGGCTGGCCTCGATGTATCGGTGCAGGTACCGAACCTCGCTCGCCCGTGAAAGGTCGGTGGAGGCAAGGATGTTGAGCGCCTCACCGACGCTCGTACCGCCGGACGAGGACGGCGCCATGCCGTACACGTCGAGCCCCCGGTAGCCGACCTTCGTCGGGGACCGCCGCAGCGCACGGTAGGAACGCAGGTCGTTCGCGGTGAGGTCGCCGGGGCGCACCACCCTGCTCGCCCCCGGGGCGACGGGCGGCTTGCGCACGGCCCGTACGACATCGTCGGCGAGCTCACCGCGGTACAGCTCGTCGATGCCTTCCCGACCGACCTTCTCGTACGTACGCGCGAGGTCGGGATTCTTGAAGACCGATCCGACCACCGGCAGTTGCCCGCCGGGGAGGAAGAGCTTCGCGGTGTCCGGGAAGTCGGCGAACCTGGCCTGGTTGCCCTCCGTCTGCGAACGGAAGGTGTCGTCGACGACGAAGCCGTCCCGGGCGAGCCGCTCGGCCGGCTTCAGCACCCCGCTCAGGGGCTTGCTGCCCCAGGTGTCGAGCGCGGTGGCCCAGGTGGCCGGGGTGCCCGGCGTGCCGACACTCAGACCGCTGGTGACGGCATCCGCGAACGCCAGGGGCTTGCCATCCTCCAGGAAGAGTGAGGAGTCCGCGGTGCGCGGCGCCGTCTCACGACCGTCGATGGTCTCCACACGGTGGGTTCTGGCGTTGTAGTAGACGAAGTAACCGCCACCGCCGAGACCCGCCGAATACGGCTCGGTCACACCGAGCGCCGCGGCGGTGGCGACGGCGGCGTCCACGGCGTTGCCACCGTTGCGGAGCACCTCGATACCGGCAGCCGTCGCGTCGGCGTCGACGCTCGCCACGGCGCCGCCGTATCCCACCGCGACGGGCGACTTGGGTGGCACGGGCGGTGGTACGGAGGAGGACGGTGCTGCCGCCCCGACCGTGACGACAACGGCGAGAACACCTAAGAACGACACATTCCGCGCGACCCGACGTCGCATGCGCACCTCCAGGGAAGGACCGTCCGCGCAGGGTAGCGCCGCCCCGTACGTCACGTCAGGACCGCCGTGAACATGGAGGCGAGCGACCGCTACCATGCCCGCCCATGACTGACGACGTTCGCAACATCGTGCTCGGCGTGATAGCCGCCGGCATCAGTGCCGCCATCGGCTGGATCGCCCGCACCTACCTCTGGCGCCGGAAACTCCGCCGCAAGCAGGCCTTCTTCGGGCTGCCCGGCAACTCCGAATGCATGCTCGTCGTCAACCGTGACGCGGGGGGCGACGGCGCGGTGCACCGTCACGACGTCTTCGCCCTGCTCGAACTCTCCGCGCTCATCAAGGGCTGCTCGGCCCACGCACAGATCCTCTCGCACGACGTGGCTCAGCAGGGCTTCGGCGAGCGCACCGAGTTCTGTGTCGGCGGGCCGGTCTCCAACCGCCGGATGGCCGCGCATCTGCAATCACTGCTGCCGGGAGTGACGGTGAACACCGGTCCGGAACCGGGGCCCGACCGGGGCGCCTTCCAGATCGGCTCGGAGCGCTACCGGGCGGAGAAGGGCGCCGTCGAGTACGTCCTGCTCGCCCGGCTGACGGTAGGTCAGGAGGCCCGTCCGGTGTTCCTCTTCTGCGGACAGCAGGCGATCACCAACCAGGCCGCTTCGCGTTACCTGGCCCGCCACTACGAGAAACTGTCCCGCAAGCACGGCAACAACACGTTCTGTCTGCTGCTGAAGGTGGTCAACTCGCAGGCGTACGGACCCGATGTGGTGGAGCTGGTCGCGGACGTGACACGGGACGCCCAGGCGCCGGTCCCGGCACCGCGCACCTCGCACCGCGCGTCGGGCTGATCCGGCTCCCGCGCCTCCTCCCCCGCAGCGCCGGCCTCCGCCGGCCGTCACGCTCCCGGCGGCCCGGTGAGCCGGGCGGGCAGGGCAGGCAGGGTGGCCCGGACAGCGGGACGGTCAGGCGGTCAGGCGGTCAGGCGGTCAGGCGGTCAGGCGGTCAGGCGGTCAGGCGGCGCAGCGGGCCGGCCCGATGGAGCCGTCGGTGCCGGACACCGTGACCGCTGCTCCTGGCCCGGCGCCTCCGGTGTGCGCCGCCGTGCAGATCAGCTGCTGCCTGGCGAGTTCGGAGAGTCCGGTGACCGGGCTCCCCAGGCGGACCGACACCCCGTCCTGGCCGATACTCCATTTCGCCTGGCCCGGGACGTCCGGGAGCTCCGTCCTCATTCCGGCCGCACGCTCCGCCTTCGAGGGACCGTCGAAGAGCAGGGTGAGCGTGTCACCCGGCTTCGCCACGACCTGTCGGGCGACGGGCAGCGGCGCATCGGGGGAAGCCGGCCCGATGAAGTACAGCAGGACGCCCGTCCGGGGTCCCGGTGCCACGTCCACCGTCGCCGGATCGCCCACCTCGACCACGCCCGAGGCCCGGATCCCGCACCCGGCGGCGAGCAGGGCGAAGGGCAGCAGCACGCCCAGGACGCGCCCCCGCCTCACACCCCCTCCAGCGGCAGATCGACCGTGAACACCGCTCCGCCGCCAGGTCCGTTGGCGGCGCGCACGGTGCCGCCGTGCAGCCGTACGTTCTCCTGCGTGATCGCCAGGCCCAGCCCGCTGCCCGTCGACCGGGTGCGCGCCGCATCGGCCTTGTAGAACCGGTCGAAGATGTGCGGCAGCACTCCGGGGTCGATGCCGGGGCCGCTGTCGGCGACCTCCGTCACCAGCCGGTTCCTTCCGTCCCGCCGTTCGGTCCGCAGCCGGACACGGACGGGCCGGGCACCGTGCCGCAGCGCGTTGCCGACCAGGTTGGCGACGATCACGTCGAAACGGCGTGGGTCGAGCAACGCCCGTACTCCTTCGGCGAGTTCGGTGTCGACCCGGGCCTCCCAGTGCCTGCTCTGAAGAGTCTTGCGGATCATCTCGGCGGCATCGACCTCGTCCGGATGGAGGTCCGCCGCCTTCGCGTCGAAGCGGGAGATCTCCATCAGGTCCTCGACCAGTGTGGCCAGCTTCCCGGTCTCCGAACTGATCAGCCGCACGGCCGCCGCGGTGTCGGCGTTCAGATGCGCGGCGTCCTCGTCCAGCACCTCGGTCACTGCCAGCATCCCGGCGAGCGGGGTGCGCATCTCGTGGCTGACGTCGGAGGCGAAACGCCTGGCCCGTTCCTCGGCCCGTCGCAGCTCTTCCACCGACTCCTGGAGTTTTGTCGAGGACTCGTTGAACGTCCAGGCCAGTTCGGCGAGTTCGTCGGATCCCTTTACTTCGATACGGGTGTCGAGCTCGCCCCGGCCGATTCCGGCGGCGGCCCGCCGCAGATCCCGCACCGGGCGCAGCACACTGCGGGCGGCGAGCAGAGCGGGCACCAGAGCGATGAGGAGGGCCGGCAGTGCCCCGTCGCGGGCCGCGGTGACCATGGCGCCGACATTGGCCTCCTCGGTCAGCAGCGGCATGACGGCGTAGAGAGTGATCCCGGTGGGCTGAAGACCGTACCCCCAGTCGAACATGACGGGCATCCCGATCGTGAGCCAGGGCCGGCCGTCCTTCACGACCCGCTGGAACGAGGCGTGCGCGCTGTTCCGGGCCGCCCGCCTGAACTCGGTTGTGATCACGTTGGAGACGGGCCGGTCCGAGGACGAGACCTTGAGTCCCGCGTACTCGGCGAAGACGATCCAGGTGTGCGGCTTGCCTTCCCGGGCGAGGGTTCGGCAGATCGTCTGCAGCCGGGCCGTGTCGACCGGCAGGGTCACGGCCTGCGCGGTGACCCGGTCGCGGAACTGGGCGACCGCCGTGTCCTGGGCCTGCTGCAGGATCGCGGACCGGGCCTCGCGGTAGGTCAGGCCCGCGGTGGTCGCCGCGCTGATCGCGGCGACCAGCAGGAACGCGGCTATGAGGCGGGTGCGCAGCCCGAACCTGGCGGCAAGGACCTTCACCCGAGCGGCCCGAACCGGTAGCCGAAACCGCGGACCGTCTGGATGTAACGGGGGGAGCCCGCCACGTCCTCGATCTTCTGCCGGAGCCGCCGCACGCAGGCGTCGACCAGCCGCGCGTCGCCGTGGTAGCTGTGCTCCCACACGTATTCGAGGAGTTGCTGCCTGCTGAAGACCTGCTCGGGCGAGGCCGAGAGGTGGAGCAGCAGCTTCAGTTCGGAGGGGGCGAGCAGGAGTCTCTCCCCCGCCTTGGCGACGGACAGCCCGGCGCGGTCCACGGCGAGTTCACCGTGGAACTCGACCGCGCTGCGCCCCGCCGGTTCGGCGAGCCTGCGCAGCACGGCCCGTATGCGCGCCTCGATCACTTCGGTGCGGGCGGGCTTGATGATGTAGTCGTCGGCTCCGGCCTCCAGCCCGACGACGACATCGAAGTCGTCTCCGCGGGCCGTGAGCATGATGATGGGCAGCTGGCTGGTCTCGCGTATGCGACGGCAGACCTGGACGCCGTTCATGCCGGGCAGCATCAGGTCGAGGAGCACGAGATCGGGCCGGAACTCCGCCAGTGCGGCGAGTCCTGCCTCCCCGGTCTCCACGGCACGGAGTTCATGCCCGCGCCGGCGCAGGCCCAGCTCGACCCCTTCGCGTACGGACGGGTCGTCCTCGATCAGCAGCACGCGCGGCATGGCACCGGTCTCCCAACGGTCGGGCATGACCGGATCTTTCCGGTCCGGCACCCCGCGCCGGGCCGGAGGCCGAGGACAGGACGGCGGCCGGTCACGGCCGGCACCCCCTCACCCATGTCCGGCCCTCCGCAGCCGTCCACGCACCGCGCCGGCCATCGCGCCGACCTCGGTCAGGCGCAGCGGCCGGGCCGACAGCACCACCACGGCGAGCAGTACCGCTGTGCCCGCCGCCGTTGCGGCGAAGTCGCCGAGTTCTGCGCACGCCCGGGCCGCCCCGTACGCGAGCGCCGCCGCCGGCACACAGGCCAGCACCAGCCGCGCGTGCGCCCACAGGCCGGCCGATCGCCACAGCGCCGGCCGCGGCCCCGCGTCGCCCCGGGAGACCCGGCGGTGCAGCACCGTCGCCGTGACCGCGAACCCCGCGAAGAGCGCCACCGAGTACGCCCCGGCCATACCCGTCACCGCCCAGCGCGCGGGCAGTGTCAGATAGGCGACCACCGACAGCGTCGCGTTGCAGGCCGCGATCACCAGGTTCAGGAGGAACGGCGTGCGGGTGTCGCCCATCGCGTAGAAGCCGCGGGACAGCACGTACTGCCCGGAGAAGGCGATCAGTCCCGGCGCGAACGCCGTCATCATCCCCGCCATCACTGCGATGTCGGCGTCGCCGGTGCGCCCGTACCCGAACACGGCACCCATCACCCAGGGGGCCAGCGCGAACAGCACCGCGGCCGCGGGTACCACGACCGCTGCCGATGTCCGCAGCGCGTACGAGACGTCACGACGTACCCCCGCAAGATCGCCGTCGGCGGCGGCGCGGCTCATCCGCGGCATCAGTGCGGTGACCAGCGAGACGGTCACGATGCCCTGGGGCACCACCCACAACTGGTAGGCGTAGCTGTACGCGGTATAGCCCGCGCCCCCCGCGACGCCCTGCTCCACGGCGTGCTGCCCGGTGAGGGTGGAGAGCCGGGTCACCACCCAGTACGCGGCCTGGTTGGTCAGGACCAGCATCACGAGCCAGCCGGCCGAGCGCAGCGGCCGGGTGAGGCCGCTGCCCCGCCAGTCGAACCGGGGCCGCCAGCGGAACTTCGCCGCGCGCAGCGCGGGCACCAGGGCCAGCGTCTGGACGGCGATCCCAGCGGTCGTCCCCCACCCCAACAGCCGGGCGTGACCAGGCGTCAGGTCTCCCCCGGAACCTGTCGCGACAGACAGGTAGAGACCGAACACAGCGATGATCACGAGGTTGTTGAGAACCGGTGTCCACATCATCGCGCCGAACCGGTCGCGGGCGTTGAGCACTTGGCCGAGGAGGGTGAACAGTCCGTAGAAGAGGATCTGCGGCAGGCAGTAGCGGGCCAGCGCGATCGTCAGCTCGGCCTGGTCCCCCGAGTAGTCGGTGTAGAAGTGGACGATCAGTGGGGCTCCTGCGACCGCGAGCGCGGTGAGGACGAGGAGCCCGGCCGCGCAGACGGTGAGCAGCCGGTCGGTGTACGCGGCGCCGCCGTCGGCGTGTTCCCTGGCGGACCGCACCAGCTCCGGTACGAATACCGCGTTGAGGGCGCCGCCGATGAGCAACATGTAGAGGATGTTGGGGACGGTGTTGGCGACCGTGTACCCGTCGGCCTGGAGTCCGGTGCCGAGCGCGGCGACGACGACCGCCGACCGTATGAACCCTGTGGCCCGCGAGACGACCGAACCGGCCGCCATGACGGCTCCGCTGCGGAGCACCGACCCGGACCTCCGCGGCGCCTGCCGCTCCGCCTGCGCGACCGCTCCGGTCGCGTCGGTGTTGGTCATCGGCGCGCCAAGTACGCCTGGAACGCACGGTACAGCGCGTTGTTTGCCGCTCCGCCCACCGATGTCTCCCACTCCCCGAGCGTCTCGACGACCTGTCCGCCGGTGCCGAGCTTCCAGCGCAGCAGTCCGAAGGAGCGGTCGTCGGGGTCAAGGGTGGAGGGTACCCCGCGCATGTCGTAGAGCTCCGCGCCGAGGTCCAGTGCGTCGAGCATCATCCGCCACTGGAGGGCGTTGCTGGGGCGGACCTCGCGGCGGTGGTCGGCGGACGCGCCGGTCTGGTACCAGACCCTCGATCCGGTGCTGATCATGGTGTGCGCGGCAAGGATCTCGCCGTCGTGGACGGCGAGATAGAGCCGCATCCGGCCGGGCTGTTCCGCGTTGAGCACGGCGTACTGCTGCTGGAAGTAGGCGAGCGAGCGGCCGAGGCGGAAGCCGTCCCGCTCCTCGGTGAGCCGCAGCAGCCGGTGGAAGGCGGGCAGTTCGGCCGCGCCGCCGACGACTGTCCGGACGCCGCATTTCCCGGCCTTGCGGATGTTGCGGCGCCACTCCTGGTTCAGCCCGGCCCACAGGTCGTCGCGACTGCGTCCGGCGAGCGGCACGTGGAAGACGTGGCGTGGCTGCGCGTCGGCGTCGTTCCCTGCGTCGCCATCCCCGCCGCACCGGTGCCAGCCTCGCGCCCGGAGCCGTTCGGCGACCGCGGTGCCCAGCGGGTCCACCTCGGTCGCCAGGACGTCGCCGACCTTCCGGCCGGGGCCGGTGGCCGACTTGAGCCGGGCGGTGTCCCAGCGGCGGTAGGCCGGAGAAGGGCCGATCCGTACGGCGAAGGCGCCGGCCTTCCGCAGATGTGTCATCAACGGCCGCAGCCAGAGGTCGATCCCGGGGTCGGCCCAGTCGGCCACCGGACCTTCCGGAAGATAGGCGAAGTATTTCCGGGTACCGGGGAATTGCCGATAGAGCACCAGCGCGCTGCCGCTCAATTCACCGCTGTCGCCGTGCCATCCGACCATTTCCGATTTCCATCGGTCCTTCACCCCGGCCCAGGACGGATACTGCAGGAAGCTCGCCCCCGCGCGCGCGGTCACATGTGCCCGGTGTTCGGCAGCGGTGAGACCGCGTATCCGTAGCCCCTGTTCACCTCTGCGGTCACCGGTCGCGAGCAGCGCTGACATCTCCGTGGCCCCCCTGTGGTCCGGCCCGGCCGATCGGCTCGGCGGGGCTGACAAAAATGCTCACAGCGGCCCGTGACGGGTCCGCGCGGCGTATGTGACCGGACGATGACCGTTGCGCTGCATTCCCCGTCACACAGGGGAATCCGTGGGATTTCCTGGATTTCAGGTACCTAAAGTCAGGAACATGCCTCTCCACCGAAGAGAAGCACTGCCATGGAGGTTTTCCCTTGATCTCTGACCACCGGCGCACACGCCGCACCACGTCGTACGCCCGCCCCGCGCGGCTCTCGCTGCTCGCCGGTACCGCGGTGCTCGGCGCCGCCCTGACGGCCTGCTCGGGCGCCGCCGCGTCGGATTCGGGTTCCGTGCCCGGGCACGGAGCCGGGGACGCCGGGACCTCGGAGACCAGGATCTCGGTGAACCTCCAGGGCAGGAAGGCCGCCGCGGGCAGGCCTGTGACGGTGACGCTGGCCGACGGGAGACTGAAGGCGGTGAGGGTCACCGCGGCCGAGGGCGCCGCGCTCACGGGCCGGATATCCGGCGACGGCCGCAGCTGGACGTCGGACCGGGTCGCCGCGCCCGGTACCCGGTACACCGTCGAGGCGACGGACACCAGGGGCGGCACGGACGGCGCGGGGTTCTCGACCGCCGCGGCCGACAGGGTCAACAAGCTGACCCTCGCGCCCGGGAAGAACACCACCGTCGGCATCGCCCAGCCGCTGTCGATCGTCTTCGACCACCCGGTGAAGGACAAGGCGGCGGTCGAGAAGGGGCTCAAGGTGTCCACGTCGAACAACACCGAGGGTTCCTGGGGCTGGCTGCGGGACTACTCCGGCAGGGATCGCGTCGACTGGCGGCCCAAGGAGTACTGGAAGCCCGGCACGCGCGTCACGCTCGAAGCCGATCTGAACGGCATCGACTCCGGTCCGGACGGCGGCTGGTTCGTACGCGACTACCGGACGACGTTCGCCATCGGCCGGCAGCAGGTGGTCGAGGTCGACCTCGACCGGCACCGGCTGGCGCTGCGTCAGGACGGGCGGACCGTCATGGACGTACCCATGTCGGCGGGCACGCCGGGCGGCGACAAGGCTTCGTGGCGGGGCACCGCGGTACTGATGGCGAAGGAGGGCACCATCAACATGCGCTCGGAGACGGTCGGTCTGGGCCACGCGTACGACAAGATGGTCGACTCCTCGTTGCGGCTGACCTGGTCGGGCATGTACGCGCACGCGGCGCCGTGGAACGCCGCGTACTTCGGGGTCGCCAACCACAGTTCGGGCTGCGTGGGGATGAGCGATGCGAACGCCGCGGAGCTGTACCGGAGGACGCAGGTCGGCGACCCGTTCGAGATCACCGGGGCGGACGCCAAGGGGACGGTCGCGGAGGGCAACGGCTACGGGGCGTGGAATGTGACCTGGGCCGACTGGAAGGCCGAGAGCGCGCTCGGCTGACCCTCCCCACCGGGCCGCTGCTGACGGCATGTCCAACAATCGTTATCCGCACGCAACTCACCGAGGAGTTACCAGGGGTAAGTGACGGGGGTTACCGTCGGGTCACTTTGCACCTCCACGCGTGAGGAGTGACCCGTGGGACGTCCGTACCCGTCTCTGTGCACCACCGCTGCCCTCGGAACCGCCGCCGTCCTGGTCGCCGGAGCCGCCCTCGGCGCGGCCCCGGCGGCAGCCGCCGGACCCCCCGCCGCGCCGGTGGCCGATTCCACGCCCGGCCTGCGGTTCCACGACATCCCGGGCTCCGGCGGGATCACGCTCAAGGGCAATGTCGTCACCCCCGCCGGTGCGAAGGAGGGTGCGAAATACCCCCTGATCGTACTGCCCACCAGTTGGTCGCTGCCGCAGGTCGAGTACCTGGCGCAGGCGCAGCAGCTCGCCGACTCCGGCTACGTGGTGGTCAGTTACACCTCGCGCGGCTTCTGGCTCTCCGGCGGGAAGATCGAGGTCGCCGGTCCACCGGACGTCGCCGACGTCTCCGCCGTGATCGACTGGGCCCTCGCACACACCGCTGCCGACCCGCAGCGCATCGGCCTGGGCGGGGTGTCGTACGGCGCGGGGATCAGCCTCCTCGCGGCCGGCCACGACGAACGGATCAAGGCCGTGGTGGCCCTCAGTGGCTGGGCCGACCTCATCGACTCCATCTACAGCGGTCGCACCCAGCATCTCCAGGCCGCCGCGCTGCTCGGCGGCGCCGGCGTGCTGACCGGCCGTCCGAGCGACGAGCTGAACCGGACACTCACCGACTTCCTCGGCTCGAATCTCGCCGAGGAGGACACCATGATCGCCTGGGGGAGGAAGCGCTCCCCCGCCGCGTACCTGGACGAGATCAACGCCAACGGCGCCGCTGTCATGATGGGCAACGCCTGGGGTGACACCATCTTCCCGCCCAACCAGTACGCCTCGTTCTTCGACAAGCTCACCGGTCCCAAGCGCCTGGAGTTCCGCCCCGGCGACCATGCCACCGCCGAGGCCACCGGGCTGCTCGGGCTGCCCAACGACACCTGGACCGACGCCCACCGCTGGTTCGACCGCTATCTCAAGGGTGAGCGCAACGGCATCGACCAGGAGCAGCCGGTCCAGCTCAAGTCACGAACGGACGGCGGATACGAGGGCTACCGCGACTGGAAGTCGGTCGGCGCCGCCGAGGAACGGATCGCGCTCGCCGGCACGAAGACGATCCGTACCGGCGTCGATTCGGGCGCCGACGGCGGCATCGTCCTACTGTCGAACGCCCTCGACCAGTTCGTGAAACTGCCGCCGGCCGCCTCGATCCCCCTGCTGCCGCGCGCCTTCGCCGACGTCCGGCAGTCGCAGCCGTACGGCTCCGCGCGGCACATCCGCGGCACCGCGAGGCTGCACACCACGGTCACCAGCAACAAGGAGAGCGGCACCCTCGTCGCGTATCTCTACGACGAGGGGCCGCTCGGCCTCGGCAAGTTGGTGAGCAACGCCCCGTACACCTTCCACGGGCAGCGTCCGGGCCACCCGTTCGGCGTCGATCTGGAGCTGTTCTCCACCGCCTACGACGTTCCGGCCGGGCACCGGCTCGCCCTGGTGATCGACACCGTCGACCCCCTTTACATCGAGCACAACCCTGCCGGCGCGCAGCTGACCTTCTCCTCGCCGAGCACGGACCCCTCGTACCTGTCCGTCCCGTTGCGCGAGAAGTGATCACCGGCTGCTGCCGGGCGGGTACCGCTCCTCCGGACCGCCGTTCGGCCGGTCCCGGCTACTGCACTCCCGGCAGCAGCGTTCCTGGTTCGGCCGGTGCGACGTCCACGGCCTCCGTCTTCGGATTGCGCCGCTGCCGCTTGGCGACCCAGGTGGCGAACCAGGAGAGCAGCATGCACATCCCGATGTAGATCGGCGAGATCACCATCACCACGGGGATGAAGGGAAGATCGTAGTCGAGATTGGACGCGATGAGTTTTCCCGCGTGGAGGAACTCCTCGTACGTGATCAGATAGCCGAGCGAGGTGTCCTTCAGGGCCACCACCAGCTGACTGATGATGGTCGGCATCATGGCGCGTACCGCCTGGGGGGCCAGCACGTGGGTCATGACCTGCGTCTTCCGCATCCCCAGTGCGTACGCGGCCTCACGCTGGCCGCGCTCCACCGAGTTGATGCCCGTACGGAACACTTCGGCGAGCACCGAGCCGTTGTACAGGGTCAGTCCGGCGACCAGCGCGGGCAGCGGCTGGACCTTCAGCGCGACGAAGATGAAGAAGATCATCACCAGCACGGGCATGGCGCGGAAGAACTCGACGAGGAGCGTCGCCGACCAGCGCAGCACCCGGTGCTCGGAGAGCCTGCCGACGGCCAGGACCGCCCCGAGGGCCAGCGAGAGGACCGCCGCGCAGCCGAAGGCCTTGAGCGTGTTGCCGAGCCCCCGCAACAGGAGCTCCTGGATGCCCTTGTACTCGAAGGGCGTCCACTTGACGCTCGTGAACTGTTCGGTGTCGAAGAGCAGATAGATGATCCATCCGACCAGGGCGAGGATCAGTGCCGTCGAGACGATCCCGTACACGACGTGGCGCTTGCGGGTCCGCGGACCCGGGATGTCATAGAGCGCGGCGGCAGCCGGCATATGGGTCATCGGGCGACTCCGTACCGCTTCTCCAGCACATGGAAGAGCGCGCTGATGGACAAGGTGATGATCAGGTAGCCGACCGCGATCCAGACGAAGGTCCAGATGATGTTGTAGCCCAGCTCGTTGAGGGTCTTGTAGGTGCCGAGCAGCTCGGTGACGCTGAACGCCCCGGCGATCGCCGAGTTCTTGGCGAGCGCGATGAGCGTCGAACCGACCGGCGGGATCACCGAGCGGAAGGCCTGCGGCAGCACCACGCTCCCCAGCGTCTGGGTGAAGGTCATACCGAGGCTGCGGGCCGCCTCCCCCTGCCCCTGCGGGACCGTGTTGATGCCGGAACGCAGCACCTCGCAGATGAACGCGGAGGTGTAGCAGCCGAGGGCGAGGACCGCGAAGACCTTGAACGGCAGAACCAGTCCGAAGCGCGGCAGACCGAGCAGGACGGCGAAGAAGAGCAGCGTCAGCGGGGTGTTGCGCAGCACCGTCACCCAGACCGTGCCGAACACCCGGAGCGAGCCGACGGGCGCCACCCGGAACGAGGCCATGACGAAGCCGAGGACCAGCGCCAGGATCGAGGCGTAGACGGTGAGCTGGAGAGTGCCGAGGAAACCCTCGGCGTAGAGCGAGAAGTTCTGTGTGAGTACGTCCATGGTCGTGGCCCGTCCTCTCAGGTCGCCGGGTAGCGGTCGATGGGCGGCGGGGTGGGCGCGGGCACACCGGACCGGCCGAGCGTGGCTTCGAACGCCTTCTTCCAGTTGCCGTTCTTCTCATTGGCCTCGAGGGCGTCGTTGAGTGCGAACCTGAGCGCGTTGTCGCTGCGCGGCACACCGATGCCGTACGGCTCCTCGGAGAACGGCTCGCCGACCACCTTCAGCTCCTTGGGCGCCTTGGCGGCGAAGCCCAGGAGGATGGCGTCGTCGGTGGTGACGGCGTCGACCTGGTAGGTCAGCAGGTTGTCGACACAGATCGAGTACGTGTCGTAGGCGACCAGGATCGCCTTCGGGTAGTCGGCCGCGATGCGCTGGTAGGGGGTCGAGCCCGCGGCCGAGCACACGGTCCTCCCCGCCAGGTCCTGCGGACCGTTGATGTCGTGTTCATCCGTCCGGACCAGCAGGGACTGACCCGCCATGAGGTACGGCCCGGCGAAACCGACGAGCTTCTTGCGCATGGCGTTGATGGTGTAGGTGCCGACGTAGTAGTCGATCTGCCCGTTCTGCAGTGCGGTCTCACGGTTGGCCGAGGCGATCGTCTTGAAGCGGATCGTCTTCGGGGGGAAGCCCAGCGAGGCCGACATCATCCGGGCGATCTCGATGTCGAATCCGGAATAGACACCGGTGGCCGGGTCCTTCTCGCCCAGATAGGGCTGGTCCTCCTTGGCTCCGACCCGGAGGTATCCGCGCTTCCTGGCCTTCGTCCAGGTCTTCGACGCGGGCAGCCGGAAACCGGTGTCGACCTGGTAGACCGGCAGTTCACCGGGCTTGGGCCCCTTGACCGGGGGGCTGCCCTCCTTGCCGCAGCCGGCGGCGAGGGCGGCCAGCAGGAGGCCCGCGCAGGCGGCCAGGACTTTTCTCGTACGCAACAGGGAGCCTCCCGTCAGTGCTTGAGGATCTTGGACAGGAAGTCCTTGGCCCGGTCGGACTCCGGGGCGGTGAAGAACGCCTCCGGGGTGCGGTCCTCGACGATGCGACCGTCGGCCATGAAGACCACACGGTTGGCGGCGGACCGGGCGAACCCCATCTCGTGGGTGACCACGACCATGGTCATGCCCTCCCTGGCGAGCTGCTGCATGACCTCAAGCACCTCGTTGATCATCTCCGGGTCGAGCGCCGAGGTCGGCTCGTCGAAGAGGAGGGCCTTGGGATCCATGGCCAGTGCGCGGGCGATGGCCACCCGCTGCTGCTGACCACCGGAGAGCTGCGCAGGGTACTTGTCGGCCTGGGAGGCGAGCCCGACCCGCTCCAGCAGCTCCCGGGACCGCTGATCGCACGCGTCCTTCTTGCGCTTGCGGACCTTGAGCTGGGCGAGCGAGACATTGGCCAGGACCGTCTTGTGCGCGAACAGATTGAACGACTGGAAGACCATCCCGACTTCGGCCCGGAGCTGCGCGAGTCCCTTGCCCTCCTCCGGGAGCGGCCTGCCGTCGATGGCGATGTGACCCGACTCGATCGTCTCAAGCCTGTTGATGGTCCGGCAGAGCGTCGACTTGCCGGAGCCGGAGGGGCCGATGACCACCACCACCTCGCCGCGGCCGACGGTGAGATTGATGTCCTGCAGTACGTGCAACTTCCCGTAGTACTTGTTTACGTCCCGCAGTTCGATCAACGGATCGACGGCCATACACTGCCCTACCCACTTGTCGCTGTGTCGAGGTCAGCGCAAACTATCCATCCCGGCAAGGGACTTAACACCCGACACGCATAAACACGGCATAAGGCGTTTTATTAGGTTTCAGCGAGCCGCTACCCCTCTGCTGACTCCGCGTAGACCTGCGAGAGCTCGGGGCTGCCCGCCATCGCCCAGTCGAGCCCGGCCTCGACGACATCGATCTCCCGGCCGGAGGCGAGCCGGACCACCGGCTGCCCGCTCGGCCAGATGTGCCAGACCGCTCCGGGGACGTTACGCACCAAGACGGTGCCGAGGTACAGCCCGGCGTCGTTACCCAGCCAGGGCAGCTCCTCGGGGTCGTCGCGCCAGCGGGGCGGCAGCTGGTCGAGCGCTGTCAACGAGGCCGGGGTGTCGTCGAGTTCGAGCCCTCGCTGCCCCACCCGGACACGCAGCAGCTCGCACTCGGCAAGCAGCTCGGCCACGCCCTCCGGGTCGGCCTCGACGGCGGCCGCGAGGCCCGCCCCACGCGTACCGTCGCGACGCTTGAGCCAGGTGTCCAGAAAGGGGAGCTTCATACCACTCAGGGTCGCATCCCTGCCCGGTTGCGCACCACAGGGCGCGCGGCCTGTCGTTCGAGTGCTGAACCGGGTGCGCGCGCCCACCGGCGCGCCGCCGCGCGCGCCGCCCGCGACCGGCCGCCCACCGGTCAGGTGCGCCCGCCCCGGCCGGCGGGCGGCGACCCGCGCCCCAGGTCCGGCGCGAGAACGGCCAGCAGTTCGTCCGCGAGTCCACCCTCGACCGGCCGTGCGGTCAGGACTCGGTACCAGAGTGTGCCGAACACCAGATCCAGCACCGTGGACGGCTCCGGCTGCGCCGGCAGATCGCCGCGGTGCGCCGCCCGGTCGAGGATCACCCGGAGCGCGTCGCGGCGCCGTTCGAGGAAACCGGTGCGGAACCGCTCGCCGAACTCCGCGTCGATCTGGGCCTCCGCCATCAACGCGCGCAGGACGTCGGTGACCTGACGATGCCCCGCGAGCCTATAGGTGTCCGCCAGGAACGCCCGCAGATCGTCGCGGTACGAGCCGTGGTCCGCGGTCGTGATGTACAGCTCGCCCTTGGCCGACAGGGCATCGAGAAGGACATCGGCTTTCGACCGCCACCAGCGGTAGATCGTCTGCTTCCCGCAGCCGGCCCGGGTGGCGATGCCTTCGATGGTCAGGCCCGCGTAGCCGACCTCGCCGATCAGTTCGAACGCGGCGACCAGGATCGCCCTCCGGCTCTCCTCGCTGCGCCTGCGCCCGGGACGGGCCGCGGTGGGGGGTGTGCTCTCCGTCGACATGGTGCTAGCTTAATACGAGACGCCACGGTTCGAATTAGAGGATGAGGTCATGTCTCAGCGCACCGCCCTCGTTGTCGGGGGTACTTCCGGGATCGGACTCGCCACGGCCCGGCTGCTGCACCGGCGCGGTACGACGGTCCACGTCGCCGGCCGCTCCGAGGACCGCCTCGACGCGGTCGCCGCCACCGATCCCGAGCTGACAGGTCACCGCGCCGACGCCGGGAACGCCGAGGAGATCGGCGCACTGATCGAGTCCATCGGCACCATCGACTGGCTGGTGCTGACCCTCAGCGGGAGCGACGGCATCGGCCCGGTCGCCGAGTTGGACCTGGAGGTGTTGCGCGGAGCCTTCGACGCCAAGTTCTGGGCGCACCTCACCACGATCAAGGCAGCCCTGCCGCATCTGGCGAAGGACGGTTCGATCACTCTGCTCGGCGCGATCACCGCCCGCGCCGGCCTGCCGGGGACCTCGGGCGTCGCCGCCCTCAACGGCGCGGTCGAGTCCCTCGTGAAACCGCTGGCCACGGAGCTCGCTCCGGTCAGGGTGAACGGGGTGTCGCCCGGAGTCGTCGACACCCCGTGGTGGAACGGGATCCCCGACGAGGCCAGGCAGGCCTACTTCGCGCAGGTCGCCGCCGCGCTGCCCGCCCGGCGTGTCGCCACCGCGGAGGACATCGCCGAGGTCGTCGTACTCGCGGCTACCAATGCCAACACCACGGGCACGGTCATCGAGTCCGACGGCGGAGCGCGACTGGTGTCCCTGGCCTGATCCGCCGGCAGTGCCCCGTGACGCGGACCCCTGTGCCGCTGGGGCTTCCGGGCAGTCGGCGTCACCGGGGCACCGTCCGTGCATGACGCCCCGCCCGGCGCTGAACGGGCGGGGCGGTCCGAGTCTTCGCAAGCAGCCAGCAAGCGGGACAATGACAGGAATCACCGTATCGGCGACCACTGACAACGGTCCCCGGCCGATCTGAGATGCTCTCGCCCACACGTACGCGTACGGGAGGGGAAGACATGACCGAGGACCGCGACGGCATGGTCGTCTACTGGCGGCCGGGCTGCCCGTACTGCATGAAGCTGCGCCTGCGGCTCCGCTTCTCCCGGCTCGCCTACACCGAGGTGAACATCTGGCGGGATCCCGAGGCCGCGGCGTTCGTCCGCTCGGTCGCCGACGGGAACGAGACCGTGCCGACGGTGTCCGTGGCCGGGCAGGCGATGGTCAACCCGTCCAAACGACAGGTGCTGGAGGCGGTCCGGGCCCGCGCGCCGCATCTGGAGACGTCGTAGGTCCGGCCCGGCCGGGCGGGGCGGCGGTCAGGATCCCGTGGTGCGACGCGGCCGGCCGTACGTCACCGGCCCCGGGTCACAGGTCGAGGTCCACGACCACGGGGGCGTGGTCGGAGGCACCCTTGCCCTTGCGCTCCTCGCGGTCGACATAGCTGTCCTTGACCGCGGCGGTGAACGGGGCGTTGCCGTAGACCAGGTCGATCCGCATGCCCTTGTTCTTCGGGAAGCGCAGCTCGCGGTAGTCCCAGAAGGTGTACGGACGGTCGTACTTGAGCGGTCGGGGCATCACGTCCGACAGCCCTTCCGCACGGAGCGTGGCGAGGGCCGCACGCTCGGCGGGGGTGACATGGGTGGCACCCTCGAACAACGCCGGGTCCCAGACGTCCTCGTCGGTCGGGGCCACGTTGAAGTCGCCGAGTACCGCGAACGGCTGCGAGCCCGCGGCGTCCGCGGCAACCGCCTTCTGCAGCGCCTCGAACCAGCGCAGCTTGTACGCGTAGTGCTCGTGGACGACCTCGCGGCCGTTCGGCACGTAGACCGACCAGAGGCGGACCGGGCCACAGGTCGCCGAGATCGCCCGGGGCTCCTGCACGCCCTCGTACTCCGGTCCGCCGGGCAGCCCCGTGACGACGTCGGACAGACCGGCCCTGGAGACCAGCGCGACCCCGTTCCACCGGCCCGTGGCGTTGACCGCGGACTCGTAGCCGAGCTCGCGCAGTTCGTCCGACGGGAACTGCTCGGCCGTGCACTTGGTCTCCTGGATGCACAGCACGTCCGTGCCGGTGCTCTCCAGCCAGGCCAGCAGCCGCGGGAGGCGGGCGGTGATCGAATTGACGTTCCACGTGGCGATGCGCATGTACGTAAACCTAGCGGCTCGCACTGACAGTCGCCGGACCGGCGCCGGTCACAGGCCGGTCGAGTCCCCCGGGGTGAGCCGGGCGTGGTCGGAGCCGCCGAGGCCGCCGATCTGCCGGTCGTAGATCGGGCGGGCGAGATCGGTGAGCAGCGCGTCGTGGATGTCGATGGCGCGGCGTGGCTTGACCTCGCGTACGTAGTCGATGACCTCGGAGATCTTGTTCCAGGGCGCCATCACCGGGAGCAGCAGGGTGTCGACGGGGTGGTCGGGGACGGTCAGCGCGTCGCCCGGGTGGAAGAGTGAACCGTCCACCAGGAAGCCGATGTTGGTGATCCGCGGGATGTCGGGGTGGATCACCGCGTGCAGCTCGCCGTGCACCTGCACGTCGAATCCGGCGGCGGAGAACGTGTCCCCGTGGCCGACCGTGTGGACCCGGCCGGGGAAGGCCGCCGCGAGCTGATCTGCGACGCTGCGCAGCGTCCAGATCTCGGCGGCCGGGTTGGCCTCCATGCCGGCCCGCAGCCGCTCCTCGTCGAAGTGATCGGCGTGCTCGTGCGTCACCAGCATCACGTCGGCGCCGAGCGCCGCGTCCTGCTCGGAGAAACCGCCCGGGTCGATGACGAGCGTCCGCCCGTCCCTCTCCAGACGGATGCAGGAGTGCGTCTTCTTCGTCAGTGTCAGGTGCACGGGGCTCTGGGCGCTCATGGTGGACATCCTGCTACGGACGGGGCGTGGTTTCTTCCTGAATCACGGACTGGGCGATGGTGAAGGCGGCGCCCGCGGCCGGTATCCCGCAGTAGACGGCGGTCTGCAGCAGCACTTCCTTGATCTCCGCGGGGGTCAGCCCGTTGCGCAGGGCGGCCCGGATGTGCGGGGCCAGGCCGTCCAGATGGCCGGAGGTGACCAGCGCGGTGAGCGTGACGCAGCTGCGCGTGCGGCGGTCCAGGCCCTCGCGGCTCCAGGTCTCGCCCCAGGCGTAGCGCGTGACGAGCTCCTCGAACTCGCCGGTGAAGTCGTCGGCCGCGGCCATGACCGCGTCGACATGGGCGTCGCCGAGCACCTCGCGGCGTACCTTCATGCCCGGTCCGTACGGGTCGGCGCGGCCGCCGGTCACGGCCCCCGGCTGATCGGCGGCGGGGGCGATCTCCGCGATGGGCAGTACCGGGGCGGAGTACGCGGGGCCGGATCCGGGGACGGGGATGGCGGCGAGGGTGTCCTGCCAGCTCGTCGAGAAGTGCGTGAGGAGCAGGTCCGTGACGGCTCCGGGCTGCTCGACCGGAGCGAGGTGCGAGACCCCGGGGACAAGGGCGAGCCGGGCGTCCGGGATGCCCGCGACCAGGGTGCGGGCCTCGGCCGGTCCGGTCACCTTGTCCTCGGCGCCGACCAGGACGAGCGTCGGGACGCCGAGGCGGCCGAGCTCGGGACGGATGTCGAAGGCGGCGAGGGCTTCGCAGGCGGCGATGTAACAGCCGGGGTCGGTGGTGCGGACCATCTGGACGGCCCACTCCACGATGGCGTGCTGAGTCGCGGCGAAGCCGGGGGTGAACCAGCGTTCCGGTGCGCTGCGGGCCATCGGCTCCAGGCCGTTGGCCCGGACGATCACTCCGCGCTGGCGGAACTCGTCGGCGCTGCCGAACCTGGGTGAGGCGGCGACCAGGGCCAGCGAGGCGACCCGGTGGGGGTGGCGCAGCGCGAGGTCGGCGCCTATCGCGCCGCCGATGGAACAGCCGGCATACCCGAAGCGCTGGACGCCGAGGCTGTCGAGGGTGGCGAGCAGCCGGTCGGACAGTTCGGCGACGGAGGTGGCCGGGTGGGCGGGGGCACCGCCGTGGCCGGGCAGGTCGAAACGGAACACCCGCCAGTGCTGGGAGAGCTCGGGTATCTGCCGGTCCCACATGTGCCAGGTGGTACCGAGGGAAGGGCCGATCACCAGGGTCGGTGCGTCTTCTGGCCCGTCAAAGCGGTATTGCAGGGTGTTCGGTGGTGTCTCGCTCACCCGCTAGACCCTCTCATCTCTCACCACAGCCCCCATGAGCGGGGTCCTGGCTGCGCGAATCGGCCCGCAGGCGGGTGAACACGATGCGGTGGAGCGCGGCGTGGGCCTGACGGTCGCCACCGCGGTTGAGGCGATCCGCTACCTCGATGCGTCCTGGGCCGGAGTCCGCCCCGGCAACAAGAATCCGGCGGGCGGCACGGCCACGGCAGGACCGGCACGGCGATCCCTGGCTCAAGGCCGCCCTCGGCCGGGCAGCAGTCTCAGCCGCCCGGACCAAGGACACCTACCTCGCCGGCCCCTCCCGACGGACCGTCGCCCGGCTCGGCAAGAAGCGCGCCCGAGTGACCCTCCGGACAGAGGGAGCTGCCTGACGACGGCCAAGGGAACGGGACGGTGGACTTTCGAATCAGGCGGCCTTGAGGAGTTCGGCCAGCTGGGCCGTGTCGATCAGGTGGGCGCGGGACGGGAACACCTTCTCGATCAGGACGCGGTCGACCTCGGGGTCGTGGTCGGCGACGCCGTCGGTCAGCACATACACCTGGTAGTCGCGGTCAGCCACGTCCATGAGGGTGGACAGGACGACACCACTGGTGCTGATCCCGGAGAGGACCAGCGTCTCGATGCCGCGCTCGCGCAGCAGCTCGTGCAGGTCGGTGGTGGAGACCGCGCCGAAGCGGACCTTGCGGACGACGATGTCGCCGTCCTCGGGGGCGATCCGCTTGTCGAACTGAGTGGTCTCGTCCTCGTGGTGCATCATCTTCGCCGCGCCGACACCGCTGAACGTCTTGTTCGTCGCCGGGATCGAGCTCCAGTCGTCCTCGGCGAAGGCGACGCGGACGTAGCCGATGGTGCCACCGACGGCGCGGATGCCGGCTATCGCGCCCTTGACCCGCTCGATGAGCGCGTCCGGCTCGGCGACGGACTGGACGATGCCGTTCTGGAAGTCCATCGCCAGCAGGGCGGTCCGCTTGGGGTCGATCGTGGGGAGGGCAGGGGTGATCATGCGTGCTTCTCCTTGCGGGGGGTTTGTCGCTGCGTTTGCAGTGGTGTCGGAGGTGTGGTCGGAGACGTCGGTCTCATGGTCCGCGGCGCGGGCCATCAGGCGACGGTCTAGGACGGTCAGGAGCAGGACGACGACGCCCGCCGCGACCAGAACGAGGCCGAGGCTGTGCAGACCGCCGTCGCTCGCCCCGTCGTGGAAGACGATGCTGCCGATCACGGACGAGGCGATGGTCCCGAGGTACCCGAAGGTCCTGAAGAGGCCGGCGGCGGTGCCGATCTGGTCGGGCGGAGTCGCGACGTAGAGGGCGGTCTGGTTGCCGACCGTGGTGGCGGCCGAGGCGACACCGAAGATCAGCGAGACCAGAACGATCGCGATCGCCGGGCTGTGCGAGGTGAGCAGCATGATGCCGGCCGAACCGAGCAGCATGGTCAGCGCCGCGGTGATCAGCGGTCCGCGGACCAGGTTACGGCGCGCGAGGGGGCGCGAGAGCAGCGCGGAGACGGCGCCCATCGGGAGCAGCAGGAGTCCCGCCTGCACGGTGGAGTAGCCGTGTGCGGCCTGCATCCACTGCGTCATGCCGTACATGACGGTGTAGGTGCCGAGGAGGGTGAGGGCCTGGCGCAGATAGGTGCGGGTGAGCGCGCCGTTGGCGGCGAGGCCGCGGAGGTCGAAGAACGGCCTGTTCGCGCGCAGCTCCCACCAGACCGTGGGTACGGCAGCCACGACGAAGACGACGAGCGCGGCCCACGTGGGCTGCGGGAGGCCCATCAGGAAGACGACCAGTGCGGTCGTCGTGGCGGCGAAGCCGATGATGCCAGACAGGTCGATCCGGTCGGCGATCGTACGGAAGGTGCTGTCCGCGCGGTCCAGCGGCGGGTCCTCGGGGAGCCAGCGCAGGGCCATGAACAGGGCGATCAGGGTGACCGGGAGGTTGATGTAGAAGGCCCAGCGCCAGCCCGCGGCGCCGACCAGGAGTCCGCCGATGGGCGGGCCGATGGCGGCGGTGGCCATGCCGGCGATGGCGAGTCCGCCGAGGACGCCGCCCGGCGGGGCGTCGAGGCCGCTGTCCTGGGCGCGGCGCCGGATCATCACCATGGCGCAGGGGAAGGCCGCCGAGGTGCCGATGCCGATCAGGACACGGGCGGCGGTCAGCGTCGCCAGGTTCTGGCCGAAACCGCCGACCAGGCCGCCGAGCAGGACGAGGACGATGCCGGAGAGGAAGACGCGGCGCGGGCCGAGCACCTCCGCCAGTTTCCCGGCGGTTGGCTGGGAGACGGCGCTGGCCAGGTAGAGCGACGAGACGAGGACCGCGGTGGCGCCGATCGAGACATTGAGTTCGGCGGCGATGGGGACCATGGCGGTCGCGATGATGGAGCTGTTGATCGGATTGAGGGCCGAGCCCACGTAGAGCGGAGTGGTGAAGGGCCAGGCGAAGGGTTTGTGCTGCGGATCGTGCGCCGGGGCTTCGGCGGTGCCGGCTGCGGTCGATCTCATATGCCGCCGCCGCTGAGGTCGGCCTCGGCGAGCCGCTCCAGGAGTTCGATGGCCTTCTCCACGTCGTTGCGCTCGGCGGGGGCGACCACCTGGTCGATGGCGCGCGCCAGGAACGAGGCGCGGCCCGCGAGAACCCGGTCGATCATCTCGTTCGCGGAGGCGTCGGCGCTGATCAGCTTCTTGCGGCCGTCCCGCGGGTCGGGCTCGGCGTGGACGAGGCCGGCCGCCTTGAGGACGGCCAGGCTCTGTGCGATGGCCTGAGCGGTGACGTGCTCCAGCGCGGCGAGCCGGGCCGCGGTGACGGGGCCCTCCCGTACGACGCTCGCCAGTACGCCGAGCTGCGTGACCGTGAGACCGGTCGCGTTCTGCCCCGACTCCGCGCGCAGCCGCGCGCGCAGCCGTGTCATCGCGTCCTGGAGATGCTGCGCGGTCGCGGCAGACATTGTGGTCTGCCGCGGCCGGGGGGTCGTGTTCATGCCCCCATCGTAAAACTCGACAAGTAACTTTGCCAAGTTACTTGTCGAGTTTTCGTGCGGAGTCCCCGTCGGGCGTCAGTCGGTACCGACGGTGACGGACTCCCAGCGGGCGTACTCGTCCATCAGATCGGAGAACCGGCCGCGCGCCATCTCCAGGCCCGCGGTGGCCAGGGCGAGGTGGAGCGGGGGCTCGTCGATGCAGGTGATGTCGGCGACGGCGGCCATCGACTTGACGAGGTCGCCGCGGACCGCGTCACCGTCGAACCGCGCCATGGCCTCGTACGAGGACGCGTAGTCCGCGATGGTCCGGGAGGGCAGCTTCGAGTTGTCGGTGAAGCCGGTGTCGAAGCCTGCGGGCTCGACCAGGGTGACGCGGATGCCCAGCGGGGCGACCTCCAGGGCCAGCCCCTCGGTCAGGTTCTGGACGGCGCTCTTGGAGGAGCAGTACACGGCCATCGTCGGCAGGCTGACGTGGCCGCCCATGGAACCGATGTTGAGGATGTGACCGGATCCGCGCTCCCGCATGTGCGGGAGGACGCCGTGGAGGACCTGGACGATGCCGATCACATTGGTCTCGTACTGGGCTCGGAGATCATCGATGCCGACCTCCTCGACCGTACCGAGCTGTCCGTACCCGGCAGCGTTCACTACGGCGTCGATGGCACCGAAACGCCCGATGCCCTCCTTGATCGCCTGCTCGATGCTGGCGGCGTCGGTGACGTCGAGGTGCGTGACGAGGGTGTTCGGCTGGTCGGCGAAGGCCGGGTTGGCCTTGCCGGTGTTGCGCATGGTGGCCACGACGTTCCAGCCGCGTGCGGCGTACTCGAGGGCGACGGTTTCGCCCATGCCGGTCGAGGCGCCTGTGATGAGAACGGTCTTGCTCACGGAACTTGCTCGCTTTCGCGGGACGCTGCCCGCCGAGTGCTTGTGTTCGGTTCAGCGGATGAGGTCTTCGGACACGGTCCACAGCCGGTCTGCGATGTCCGGGTCGAGGGCGTACGGCGCGACGCCGGCGGTGGCGCCGGCCCGCTCTGTGACGGGGGTGGCCTCCGCGCAGTCCTCGTAGTAGCGGCCGGTGACGCCTTCGAGCGTCGGTGAGGCGGCCAGCAGGACCGAGGTCGCAGCGCCCTGTTCCACCGTCTTGCCCGGCGGCAGTGCGAGATCGCCCGATGCGATGACGGCGGCCACCTGTTCCATGTCCATGTGCCGGGCCAGGGACGTGTCGGCGATGTTTCCCGGCATCAGCGCGTTGGCGGTGATGCCGTCGTTCGCCCATCGGTGGGCGGCGCCGACGGCGAAGAGGGCGTTGGCGGTCTTCGACTGTCCGTAGGAGGTGAACGGGTCGTAGGGGCGGAAACGGTAGTCCAGGTCGTCGAAGACCACGGGTGAGAAGAGGTGGCCGAGGGAGCTCACCGCGACGATCCGGGCGCCGTTCGCCGCCGCGAGCGCCGGGTGGAGGCCGGCGGCGAGGGCGAAGTGGCCCAGGTGATTGACGGCGAACTGCCATTCCCGGCCGTCGGGGGTGCGGACGATCTGCGGTGGGGCCATCACCCCGGCGTTGTTGACGAGGATGTCCAGCGGGCCGTTCCAGGCCGCGACGAACGCCGCGACCGTCGACCGGTCGGCCAGGTCGAGCCGGCCGACCGCCAACTTTCCGGAGCCGGACGGCAGTTCCACTTCCAGACGGGCCGCCACCTGCGCACCCGCGTCGGTGTTCCGCACCGCCAGGGTGACGTCCGCGCCTGCCGTGGCGAGTGCGCGGACCGTTTCCACGCCGATCCCGGAACTGGCTCCGGTGACCACGGCGCGGCGGCCGTGCAGGTCGACGCCGTCGATCACCTCGGCGGCCGTGGTGATCGCGCTGAATGCTCGGGTGGTCCGAGGTGCGGACATGAGATGCCTCCTGAAGTAGGTGGAGTGGGTACCCCGAGGGGGGCGGGTCAGCCCTGTGCGGTCCGGGAGACGTGCTGCCAGTCGGCCCAGGTCTTGAGGCGCTCGGCGTAGAGGGGCTCGATGACCTCGATGGGTTCGGTGCCGAACAGCACGCGCAGCGGCGGGTTCTGGGCATCGACGACCTGCAGCAGGGCGGCTCCGGCGTCACCCGCTTCGGCGTACCGTGCTTCGCCGAAGCGGGACGCGATGGCCTCCCGGACCTGGTCGTAGGCGGGGTTCGGTACGGCCTGCACGGCGGAGGAGCCGCCCCAGTCGGTGGCGAAGCCGCCCGGCTCGACAATGGTGACCTTGATCCCGGCGCCGGCCACCTCGTGGGCGAGGGCCTCACTGAAGCCTTCGAGCGCCCACTTGGAGGCGTGGTAAGCGCCGAGCGACGGGAAGGCGGCGACCCCGCCGACGGACGAGATCTGCACGATGTGGCCGCTGCCCTGCGCGCGCAGGACCGGCAGTGCGGCCTGGGTGACCCAGAACGCGCCGAACAGGTTCGTCTCCATCTGGTCGCGCAGCTGCTGCTCGCTGACCTCCTCGATCATGCCGAACATGCCGTAGCCGGCGTTGTTGACGACGACGTCGATGCGGCCGAACTTCTCGTGCGCGGCGGCCACTGCGCTGGTGACGGCGGCCTTGTCGGTGACGTCGAGGGCGAGCGGCAGGACCGTCCCGTCGCCGTACCTGGCGACCAGGCCGTCGAGTGCGGCCACGTTCCTGGCGGTCGCGGCAACCTGGTCACCGCGCTCGAGTGCCGACTCGGCGAACGCCCGGCCGAGGCCGCGGGACGTACCGGTGATGAACCAGACCTTGCTCATGACTTCTCCTGGGGGCTTCCGGGGCAGTTCCCCCGGCGTTGACTCCACCGTAACGCACAAAGTTAGACGCGTCCAAAAATGTATGGATCCATAATTACATCCGTCCACAAAATGGGCCGTAGGATGGCCTCCATGGGAGGAACCAGAGGGACCATGAGCCTGCGGGAGCGCAAGAAGCTGGCAACCTGGCGGGCCATCCGGTCCGCCGCGCTGCAGCTCTTCGAGGAGCAGGGCTACGAGGCCACGACCGTCGAACAGATCGCGGACGCGGCGGACGTCTCGCGCGCGACGTTCTTCAACTACTTCGCCGGCAAGGAGGCCGTCGTCGCCGATCAGGACCCCGAGGAGCGGCGCGAATGGCAGGCGCTGATGGACGACCGCCCCGCCGGCGAGCCGCTGTGGGACTCGCTCGCCGCGATCATGACGGGATTCTGCGAGAGCCTGCGGGAGACCTTGCCGCTGCACCGACGCCTCAAAGCGAAGTCGCCCGCCTTCGCACAGTCCGCGCAGAGTTTCGCCGCGCAGTTCTTCACCGACCTGAGGCGGTGGGTGGCCGCCCGTGCTGCCGCATCCGACGAGCTGACCCCGGCCCTCCAGCTGAACCTGGCACTGGCCGCCACCAACACCGCGTACGAGACCTGGCGCGAGGACGAGTCCTTCGACGGATTCCTGCGCCGCCTCGAACGCTGCCTGAGCCAGGCGGGTCCCGGAACCCCGACCGGCTGACCGGTTGCGTCGTCGGCGGCGGACTCCTGTGGCCGGTGTTCTTGTGCAGATGGCCTCACCACCAGGGAGTCGACCATCGCACGAAGGACCCCCTCAGTGTCGGGCGAGGCGGTCAAATGGCGCGCAGCGACGGGCCAGGCGTAGCGGCCGTCCGAGCCGGTAGTGGGGCGCGGCCGAGGCCCGTCCTCGCGCTCGGCGTGCACGGTGACGCCCGCCACCGGTCGTCCGCACGGAAGACACCTCCGGACCGCGGAACCGGTGCCTGGGGCCGAGCCGCGAACTCGAACAACGCCGGCGCATCCTGCATCCGGACATCGCCGCGCGGGATCACCGAGCCTCCACGCCCCTCGCCGACAGAGGCGCCCAGGTGTATCGGACCCGGACACCCTGGTCGCGTAGCCAGGCGGCCTCGCGGTGCCGGAGTTCGCGCGCGGACTCCGGGGCGATGGCGCTGGGCCAGCGGACGAGTACCGCGGTGACGCGGCCCGTCTGCGCCAGCTGCCTCACCCGCCGCCACCCTCTGCGCTGGGCCGGGTCGGGCTCACCGTAGGTGTCGGTGACGACCTCGGCGATCGTCAGTCCGCGCTCGCGGGCGAACGCCCGGCCTTCTGTCTGCGCGCGCTGCGCGGCTTCCCCGGACGCGCCGCGGGCTCGATCGGCGCATACGTACAGCACGACGGGAGATGCGGTTTCACCGTGGGGGGTCATGGGCGCCTTCTGTAGGGGGATCGAGGAGGAGGGGTTCCTCGCCGCGCGAAGGGATGCAGCGAGCCCGTGCGGTCGCTGCCGGGAAAGGCGCCGTGTTCGGCGCCGTGTTCGGTGTCGTGTTCGGTGTCGTGTTCGGTGTCGTCCGATGCCCACGACATCAGGGGTGGGCCGTCAACTCTGCCCAGACAACCTTTCCTTCGGCCCACGTCGAGCGTGCGCAGCCCCAGCTGTCCGCGAGTTGCCGGACGAGGAGCAGCCCTCGCCCGCTCTCCTCGCCGGGGCCGGCGTGGTGCTCGGGCTGGCGGACCGGAGTGCTGCACTCGTCGTGGAGTTCGATGCGCAGGCGCCGCTCGTCGCCGGTCAGCGTGAGGCCGCACAGGACATGACCGCTGCCGGTGTGGAGTACGGCGTTCGTGGTCAGCTCGGAGGCCAGCAGCACCGCGTCGCAGCACGTCTCGCCGGGCAGCTCCCAATCACGGAGCCGGTCGCGCACGGTGTCGCGGGCGGATCTCGCGCTGGTAGGCAGGGCGGGCAGGCCGAACCAGTACTCCCGGCGAGGCACCGTCCTGACTAAGGCGGGGGTCGAGGCCGAGGCTGAGGGCGTGGACAGAGTCACGGATGTCGCCTTCCAGCGCCTACCGGGGGGACGGGCGCGGTGAGGGGATGCGGGCTGCAGCTCGAGCAGTGAGAGGTGCATGCCGAGGCAGACACCCGGCGGCGGGGTGCCGACGACACCATCGGCATCACGCGTCCCCTCCGGGCCGGATCCTGCGCCAGAACTGTGACTTGACCGCTCACACAACCACTATGCGCGTGATCGGACTCACGCTGCAACCGACTCCCTGATAATTTCAGCACCACGGGTATCACCCTGGTGTCGACATCAAGTCGGTGTCACAATGCACCTGTTGACGGACCCTCAGGAGGTTGGGCGTGAGCGAAGCCCGTCCCGGCACCAGCGCGCCGACAGTCCTGCGCCTGATCCTCGGCCGCCGGCTGCAGGAAATGCGGATCGGCGCCGGTGCCTCGCTGGAGGACGCGGCAAAGGCGCTGCGCGTGAAGACCCTGACGATCCGCCGGCTGGAGAAGGCCGAGGTCGCGCTGAAGCCTCTCTACGTGGAGAAGCTCCTGGAGACCTTCGGCGCGGACCGCCAGGAGATCGACGAGTTCGTCGACCTGGCCGAGCAGGCCAACAAGCCCGGGTGGTGGCACTCCTATCGCGATGCCGTCCCCAGCTGGTTCACCGCCTACGTCAGCCTGGAGGCCGGCGCCAAGACCCTCCGCACGTATGAACCCCAGTACGTCACCGGCCTTCTGCAGACCCCCGACTACGCGCACGCCGTGCTGCGCGGCGGGTTGCCGAACGGCAGCGAGGAAGAGCTCGCACGCCGCGTGGAGCTGCGGCTTCGCCGCCAGAGCCTGCTGGAGCGGGAGAACGCCCCCACGTTGTGGGTGGTCATGGAGGAAGCTGTCCTGCACCGGAGGGTGGGCAGCCCTCAGGTGATGCGAGAGCAGCTCGAGCGGCTCCTGGACATCTCCGAGCTCGCGCACGTCAGCCTCGACATCGTGCCCTTCACGGCGGGTGCGCACATCGGAGCGTGCGCCCCGTTCACGTATTTCCGGTTCGAGGAACCCGAGTTGCCCGACATCGTCTACAGCGAGCTCCTGTCCGCCGCCGTCTACCTCGACCAGCGCGCGGACGTCGTGTCCCATCTCGAGGCGCATTCCCGTATGGCGCTGCAGACATCGTCCGAGGACAGCAAGGCGCTCCTGAACCACATGCGCAAGGAGTACTCATGACGATCACCGGCGAGGCCATCTACAACGGCATGCCGGCCCGCGACCTCGGGGAGCAGGGCTGGGAACGCCCCTGGAGCGGGCCGAACGGCGGTCAGTGCGTCGAGACGAAACAACTCACCGACGGCCGCGTGGCCGTTCGGCAGTCGACCGACCCGGCCGGGCCGGCGCTGATCTACACGCCGGAGGAGATCGCCGCGTTCGTCCGCGGGGTCAAGGAGGGTCTGGCCGATCACCTGACCGCCGGGTGAAACGGCGGTGGGCAGAAGGGACAACGACACCGGTCCCACACCTGGCTTCCGGGCCGACAAACATACAGATGAAGGGGCGAACATGACCACCAGGCAGACCGGCCGGGATCTCGACACGAGCAGGCCGCACTCGGCCCGGATGTACGACTACCTCCTCGGCGGCAAGGACCACTTCGAAATCGACAAGGAAGCGGCCCTGGTCGCGGCCGAGGCCCACCCCGGCCTTTACCTGACCGCCCGCGAGAACCGGGCGTTCATGCAACGGGCCACCCGTGTGCTGGCGCAGGAGCACGGTATCCGCCAGTGGCTCGACATCGGCACGGGCATCCCGACCGAGCCCAACCTGCACCAGATCGCCCAGTCCGTGGTGCCCGAGGCCCGCGTCGTGTACGCCGACAACGACCCCCTCGTCCTCAAGTACGCCGAACGCCTCATGCGCAGCACGACACAAGGACGCACGGCCTACGTCCAGGCCGACGCCACCGACCCCGATGCGCTGATGCGCGCCGTGGAGGACTCGGGGGTCCTGGACTTCGACCGGCCCATCGCCCTCTCCCTCAACGCGCTGATGCACTTCATCACCGAGCCGCACGACCCGTACAGCATCGTCCGCCGACTGCTCGACCCGCTCCCGGCGGGCAGCGTGCTCGCCATGAACCACTGCACGCCCGACTTCGACCCCGACACCTGGAACCAGGTCGCGGAGGTCTACACCAACTCCGGGACTCCGGTGAATTTCCGTTCGCACAGCGACATCAGCCGCTTCTTCGACGGGCTCGACCTGATCGACCCCGGCATCTGCTGCTGCCACCGCTGGCGTGCCGCCGAACCCGCCCCGGGCGAGCCGGAGATCACGGACGCCCAGATCAGCCTGCTGGCAGGCGTAGGCATCAAACGCTAGCCGGAAAGGCCCGACTGCGCAGCGTCGGGACCCTTCCGACCTGTGCATTCGCAAGATCGGCGACTGGTGACAGGCCACCGGCTGCATGTGGGACCGGAAAAATGATCGGCTCCGTCCCGCATTCGGTGGTGACGGTGCGTTCTCCTTGCTGGAGGAGGATGCGGTGGCGGAGGAGGTCGCATCCTGCTCGGCCGTGCATCCGGCGCATGATTGGAGACCGCTGAAGATCTCGCTCTGACCGCCCGACTCACCCCGGATTGACGGTAGATGTCAATCGCCAAGAACCAGGGTGAGCCATGCGCGACTTCAAGCTCTTCAGGACACTTCCAGCCTCCGAGCCCGTGCCCCGCTCGATCGCGCCGTGCGGCCGATGAGCCTTCCCGGGCCCCGGTCGGACGAGCGGATCAGCGCAGTCCGGCGAAGAGATCGTTCTCGGGTACGGCCGCGCCGGTGGCGTCCTTGACACGTACGAAGGTCTCCGTGCCCATGAACTCGCCGAACCTCTCCTTGCCCATCTTGAGGAAGAAGATGTTCTCGCCCTGACTGGCGTGCGCGGCCAGCGCATCGAACTTCTGACCGCTGAATGCGGTGGTGTCGACCCACGTGGTGATCTCGTCGTCGGGGAGGCCGATCTCGGCCATCGCGGCGGCCTCAGCAGGATCCGGCTCCGGCATGTCCTCATGAAACTCGCGCATGGTCTCCCCGAACCGCTGCATCATCGAGCGGGGCATCGTCGTCCAGTACACCTTCGGTATCAGCGCGGTCATCTCCAGCGCGGCCATCGTGATGCGGTGGGCCTGGATGTGGTCGGGGTGGCCGTAGAAGCCGTTCTCGTCGTAGGTGACGACCACATCGGGCCGGTAGTGCCGCATGAGTTCCGCAAGTCGGGCGGCGCCTTCCTCCACGGGGGTCTGCCAGAAGGATCCGGGGGCGTCGTTGCTCGGCCAGCCCGTCATCCCGGAGTCGGCATAGTCCAGCATCTCCAGATCGCTGACCTTCAGGACGTCACAGCTCGCCTTGAGCTCTTGACGGCGCATCAAGGCGACCGCCGCCGGATCGTGCCCGGGATCGCCCGGCTTGACGCCCCCTGCTCCGTCACCACAACCGCCGTCGGTACACGTCACAAGAACTGTGCGGATGCCTTCCGCCGCGTACCGCGCGAGGACCCCTCCGGTTCCGGTGGCCTCGTCGTCGGGGTGGGCATGCACTGCCATGAGGGTCAAGGGTCGGTCGGTCATGAATCAGTCCTCCTGCAGAAATACGTCTTGGTCCGAGTGCGCGGCGGGAGCACCGCGATCCTGGAGCCCGGATCCCGGTGGGGCGGACGACCCCATGGTCACCGTGTTCCCCGCCCGCGCGGCGCCGGTCCCTCGGTCGATGCAACCGCGCCGGCCGGACCTGCTGTTCCCGGCGCAGCCAATTGGCCTTCCAGGCGTCTTCCACGCGAACGAGGTACAGACGCGACCTGACACCGTCCTCGGACCGACCGGCAGCAGGTGAAGGAACACGGTCGCTCCGCCAGGGCAGGACCAGGCTCGCCCTGGCTGCACAGCTCCGGTGAGTGACAGGGGAAGCGCTGCGCACGCTGCATCGCTCCGACGGGTCACGTCGCGCCAGCGATACTGTCTGTCATGCGTATCGACTACGACCCCGAGTACACGGACCGGGGATCCTTCTACAGGCTGCTCACCGCGGTGGTGGTGCCCCGACCGATCGCCTGGGTATCGACCGTGACGGGAGACGGCAAGACCGCCAACCTCGCACCGCACTCGTTCTTCACCGTCGCCTGCACCGACCCGCCGATCGTGCAGTTCACCTCCGTCGGGCGCAAGGACACCCTGCGCAATGTCGAGGAGACCGGCGAGTTCGTCGTCAACTTCGCATCCGAGCCGCTCTTCGCGCAGATCAACGCCACCGCGACGGACTTTCCGAGCAAGGAAGGTGAGTTCGACGCGGTGGGGGTCGAGCGGGAACCTTCACTGCGGGTGAAGCCACCTCGGGTGACCTCCTCGCCGGTGGCGCTGGAGTGCCGGCTGCACGCAACACTGTGTCTGGGCAATTCAACGGTGGTCCTCGGACGGGTCGTACACGCAGCGGTGCAAGAGGACGTGCTCGTCGACGGACACCCGGAAATCCACCGGCTGCAACCGCTGTCCCGGCTCGGAAAGAACGAGTGGGGCACACTCGGCGAGGTCAAGGACCTGGCGCGTATCCCGTACAGCGACTGGCAACGGGACTGAGAGCACATCGGGGGTGACGGTGCAGCCCCGCCGGCCCAGGCAGAGGGATTCACCCTCACTGAGACCGGCCGGCAAGTGGAGGGCGCCCGGTGCCGCCGAGGTCAGCCCGACTTCGGCGGCCGCTGCGCGTCGAAGGCGAAGAGAGTGTTCTTGGCCGCGGCCACGATCACCACACGCCCCGCAACGGTCACGCGCGGGCTTGCGCCCTGCTCGCCCGTCAAACCATCGGCCTGCGGATCTGTTGTCCACAGGGGTTTGCCGTCGTACGGCGAGAGCGCGACCACCCGGCCGGTGGCCGAGCTGAAATACAGCGCGTCGGCTCCCGCAACGGGACCCGACGCGCCCTCCACGCCCGTCTGCCGCGACCACTTCTTCCGCCCGGTCGCGGGGTCGAGCGCGGTGACGAGACCGGTCTGCCCACTCACGTAGACGGTGCCGTCCGCCATGCCGGGCGTCCCCGCGTATGTCTTGGCCAGTCGGGAGTACGAGACCTTCCGCGAGGACGGGTCGACCCGCGCCACCCCGTCGTAGCCTGCCTGCGCCGTTCCCTCCATGTGCCCATGAAGGAGTACGAGCCTGCCGTTGGCGACGCCCACCGGCACCGCAGGGCCGTTGACCGCGATGGGCCTGCCCAGTGCCCCCGAGGCGCGGTCGACCGTGTACAGGGTGGGGTGGCGCACCTCCAAGACATCCACCTCCGCGTTCGTCGCGCACATCGCGAAGAGCTGCGGGCCCACCTGGACGGGAGCGCACTGCGTACCCGCGGGGAACGGCGTCGTCCAGGTGACCTCACCGCTGTGAGCGTCCCGGGCCTCGAAGCGGGAGTTGGAAGCGTCGACCGTCACGACGGCGGAGCCGACCACAATGGCGTCCTGAGTGCGACCCGTGACGGCCGTCGACTGGGCGCCGGACGGTACGGACCACAGCTCCCGGCCGTTGTTCGCGTCGACGGCCACCACCTCGCTGGGCGGGTCCTGCGGGGCGTCCTGGGCGGCGAAGCGGTAACCGAGCACCGTGTCGTCGGTGGCGCCCACCAGGTGCATGCCCTGGACGGGGACGCCCGGACTCTTCGCCGTCCACACCCGCGAGCCGTCCAGGGCCCTGATACGGGTCGCGACGACTCCGCCGCCCCCGCAGAACAGTGCGTCGCCGCGCGCGACGCAACGCAGCTCGTCGGGGATGTCCTCGCGACCGCCCTGCACGGTCTTGCGCCACGGCTCGAAGCCGTCCGGGAGTGCGGCACCCGGCGCTGCAACGCTGTTGCCCTGGTCACCGCCGCTGTTCCACCCGAAGCCGCCCACCTTCAGCGCGGCGACTCCCCCGCCGATGGCCGCCACCGCGACCGCGGCCGCGAGCACAGGCCGCCATCGGCGGCGCAGACGGCGGCCGATGGGGGTGCCGGTGCTCCCTGTGCCGGGACCGGCCGGGGCGGTGGTCGGGGCAGTCGGCGCCGGGGTGGCCCGCGTCGCGAAGTGATGCTGGGTGATCATGTCGCGGGTACGGCCCGCGCCGGCCCCGTTCGCGCCGGTCCCGCCGAGGTCGGCCGGCAGGTCCCGCAGCAGCACGAGGAGTTCGTCCGCCGAGGGGCGCCCCTCGGGCTCCTTGTCCAGACACGACTCGACGACCGCGCGCAAGGCCACCGGCACGGCATCCAGCGACGGCTCCCCGTGCACCACCTGATACGCCGTCATGTACGGGCTGTCCGTGTCGAAGGGCCCGTGACCCGTCACTGCGTACACCAGCAGCGTCCCCAACGAGAAGACATCGGACCGCGGGCCCACACCACGCGGTGCCTGCAACTGCTCCGGCGACATGAAGGGCGGCGTGCCGATGACCCGCCCTGTCATCGTCAGCGTCTGCTGGTCCACGGCGCGCGAGATGCCGAAGTCGATGACGCGCGGGCCCTCGGGCGAGAGCACGACGTTCGAGGGCTTCAGGTCACGGTGGACGACCCCCACCCGGTGGATGTCGCGCAGCGCCTCCGCCAGCCCGATGGCGAGCCTCCTCAGCTCCGCTCCGTTCAGCGGGCCCTTCGTGGCGATGCGCTGGGCGAGCGTCTGCCCCTCGATATAGGTCGTCGCCATCCACGGCTGCTCGGCCTCAGGGGCAGCGTCGACCACGGCGGCGGTGAACGCGCCGCTCACCCGCCTCGCCGCCGCCACCTCCTGCCGGAAACGGATGCGGAACTCGTCGTCCCCCGCGAACTGCTGGTGGATCAGTTTGATCGCGACGGGTCGCCCCGAACTCGTACGGGCCAGAAAGACCGTGCCCATGCCACCCGAGCCGAGCCGAGCCTCAAGCGGATAACCGCCGATCTCGGCTGGATCACCTCCGCGCAGCGACACTCTTCCCGACCTCCCGTCCCCCGTGCACCTGTGCCACCACGGGCCTGCCGTACCTGTCCTGCACACAAACTAGCCGCAGGGCAGTACGGCGGAGCGACGCGGGTGACGAACAGGGGGACCGGGACTGCTCCCGTGCCGCAGACGACGAAGCCTCACCAAGAGGACACACCAGCCCGCTTGACCTCCAGCTTTCACGATGAACACCACTCAGTGCCGCCCCGGCACATCGCCGGGGCGGCACTGAGGTCAGCCGAAGGGCCGACTTACTGCTCGTCGGTGAACTGCGGGTCCTTCTTCTGGTTGTAAATCTCCGCGCCGGATGCGTTGTAGGCATGGACGTAGGGGCTGGGGCCGGCATAGTGCGGGCCGGGGTTGTCGATGGAGTGAGCCGCCGCGTAGACGAACGCGCCGCCTGCCATGACCGCCGGGTACTGCTTCGGGTTGTCGCCGTAGCTGATGGTGATCTTGGTAATGTCGGATGTGTAGTGCCCGGCGCCCAGCATGAGGCGCTGCCCCTTGTCGGCGGGCGCGCTTGTGGAGTCGAAGTACTCGATCATGTGACCGGTGCCCCACAGGCGATTGTTGATGAACGTGGGCGGGGAGTCCTGGCTGGTGCCCTTGTCGCCCTTCGACTCGCATTGCACGTACTGATCGGCCGAGTCGACGGCGATGACCACGCCGTCCCGGTCCTGCGAGGCGATGGGTGCGCGGACCGCGACCACAGCGTGGAATCGCGATGCATCCGAGCCCAGGCAGGAGGCCAGGATCTTGGCGACGGTCCCGGCGTCGATCGGGGTCGTCGTTCCGCTGGTGATGGAGAATGCGTCCGGGCCGGAACTCTCGCGAGCCGAGGCCGACGCCGAGCCGGCTCCGGCCGACGCGGAGCCGTGCGTCGGGCTCGGACTCGGTGACGCGGCGACGCTCGTCGGGTTTCCGGCGGGGTCGGCGAGAAGCGGCTTGGCATCCCCTATCCCACTGAAGACGGCCACGGCCGCGACGCTCATCGCCGCAACGCCGCCGGCGACGCCTAGTGGCACTCCCCACCTGCGTCGCAGCGAAGCACGGTTGTCCTCTGGGCCGATCTTCATCAGTAGCTCCTCTCGGGTCCGCCGGTGGTTCGGCAGATCACGATCGGAAGGAGCCGCAGGAATTCCCTGCGTGTGATTCATCGTGCGACCTCTTCCGCGTTGACGGGATTCATCGAACTGAATGACGCCGGAGCCGCAGCTCCGCCAACGAGGTCGACCCCCAGCCTCCGCCGCGCCCGGTGCAGTCTGGACTTCACGGTTCCGACCGCCACCCCCAGCGTTGCCGCAGCCGCCTGCTGATCCAGGCCCGACCACACGCAGAGTTCGACGACGTCGCGTTCGTGGCGCGGCAGCCGAGCCAACGCCCGGTGGATTTCCGACATGCGACGCTCGTCGTCGACCAGGCCGGCGACGCGATCCGCGTGGTCGCCCACCGGCTCGTCATGCGAGACGAGCCGGCGCAGCAACGCCTCGGCCCGCCTCAGCCGCCGCCTGGTGTTCGACAGCAGGCGGTCGGCGATGCCCAGCAGCCACGGCAAGGCCGAGTCGCGGTCAAGCACCGTCTCCGATCGCCGACGCCAGGCGTGCAGGAACACGGTCGACGTGAGGTCTTCGGCTTCGGACCAGTCGGCCGTGCGCCGGAACAGGTGGTTGTAGACGGTCTTCCCATGACGGTCGAACATCCGACCGAACGCCTCCCGGTCGCCGTCGACAGCCCTCGCCCACAGTTCTCGGTCAGATATCCCTCCGACCGGTACGGCGGGACCAGCATCGTTCAGTTCCATGCTCTATACGTGTCCGGCAACCGGCCGAAGGTTCCCGCTGAGCCAACATCGCTCCGACGGGCCCGTCAAAGCGGTTTGCTGGGTGTTCGGTGGTGTCGCGATCGCCCGACCTCCGTACGCCGGACTCGAGGTCCAGCACGCCTGCGTCCGCTCCCGCACGGGACATGGAGGCCGGTGGTCCGGGCGAAGGGGCCGGGCGCGGAATGCCCGGCCCCCGGGACCCTCACCTCCCGGCACGCGCCGCCCGGAGGATTCGTGAGCCGGAGGCAGAGCTCGGCCGCCTGACCGGCGACGAGCCGGGGCGCTCCACGGACGAGGGCGAGCGCCCGGGTCCGGCTGTGCCCGCAGCGGAAGTGGTCGGCGACGACGAGGATGCAGCACGGGACCGGACCGGGCCCGGAACAGCGGCTGCTCGGGCTGTTCGTACGACGCGGCCGCCGCGGTGCGCGGTACGGGTCCGCAGGCCGGGCCCGGGCTGCGCGCCCGGCGCGCCCGGCGAACGGTTCCACCGGCTGCGGGCCCCGCACACCGGGGAAGGGTTCCGCGGCCGGCGGTCCCGGGAGCGGCTACGCCGGTGGTGCGGACCGCGGCCCCTGGAAGGACTGCGCCGACTGCCGGGTGTTCGTCTCACTCACGTCGCGCACTCGCTCCAGGTGGGTGAGCACCGTGTCGGAGTGCGGTCAGGGGGTCGCCGCGGAAACGACATAGACGACAGGAGCGGCCGGGTCGGTCATGTCGACGGTGATGTCCTGGGTGGGGCGCGGATCCTTGTTGATGTGCTTCGCGCCCGCCCAGGCGACGTCGGAGCCGAAGAACCAGCCCGCGACCTCGGAGTCGCGGGCGCCGACGGTCACCTCGCCGTCCTTCAGTGCCGCCCGGCCGCTGCCGAGCCGGCTGAGGAACCGGTCGAGCCCCGCGGACGACGTGCGGAACTGCATGTACATCCGGCTGGCTTTCCAGTTGTTGGTCTCGTAGTACTGGACCTCCTGGGCGTTGCCGGGGACCGGCAGTTCGAAGATCCGGCGCTGCATGCGGGAGGGCCAGCCCTCGCGCATCCCCAGGGCGGCAGCCTCGGCCTCCTTGTCCTGGCCGGACCGGCGGCTCTGCCCTGCGGAGATCAGCAGGTAGCCGGCCGGGACGCCGATCAGCAGCACGATGATGGTCGCCGTGATCAGCCGCCGGCGGATCATGCGGCGCCGATCCTGCGGGCGCCTGCCGCCGTCCTCGTCGGGCGGCGAGGACTGGCGCGGCACGACGGGGCGCTCGGCTGTGGTCATGTTCTCGAAATCCCTAGGGGGTGCGGGTGTTGCGCGTGGCACGGATGGTGCTCGCGGCCTGGTCGTAGATCTGCGCGTACCGCTCGTACCGCTCGACGCGCCGGCGGTTGGTACGGCGGAACCTGCGGGCGACCAGCCGGGCCAGGTCGGCGGCGCCGACCATACCTGCCTCCGGGCCGAGCTGCGCCTTCGCGATCCGGGCCTCGGGGCGGTAGCCACGGCCGGTGAGATGACGCTTGAAGGCATCCCTGGCGGGACCGATCAGCAGATCGTCGGCGGCGCTGACGCCGCCCCCGATGACGAAGCAGGAGGGGTCGAGCGCGGCGGCCAGGTTGGCGATGCCGACGCCGAGCCACTGGCCGATGTCCTGGAGGAGCTCGATGCACATCGCGTCGCCCTCGCGGGCAAGTTCGGTGATGAGCGGCCCGGTGATCTCGGGGATGTTCCCTTTCACGCGCTCGATGATGCCGTGGGCGACCGGGGAGTCCGCGACGGCCAGTTCCCTGGCCTCGCGGACCAGGGCGTTGCCGGAGCTGTACTGCTCCCAGCAGCCGCGGTTCCCGCAGGGGCAGCGGTGCCCGCCGGGCACCACCTGCATGTGGCCGAACTCACCGGCGACGCCGTACTTGCCGCGCTTGACCCGGCCGTCCTCCAGGATCGCGCCGCCGATGCCGGTGCCGAGCGTGATCATGACCAGATGGTCCTCGCCACGGCCGGCACCGAACCGCCACTCCGCCCAGGCGGCGGTGTTGGCGTCGTTGTCGACCATGACGGGGACGACGAGCCGGGAGGCGAGGGCGTCCCTGAGAGGTTCGTCGCGCCAGGCGAGGTGCGGGGCGAACAGGACCTTGGAGCGGTCCGCGTCGACCCAGCCCGCCGCGCCGATGCCGACGGCGTGCACGTCGTGCCGGTCGGAGAGGTCGAGGACCAGTTCGACGATGGTGTCCTCGACGACCTTGGGGCTCTTGGACTTGTCCGGCGTCTCGGTGCGCAGCTGCTCCAGGATGTTGCCGTCGGCGTCGACGACGCCGGCCATCACCTTCGTGCCCCCGATGTCGATGCCGACGGTGGGCACCCGGGGCGCGGTGAGGTGCGAGCGCCGCTCACGGGTGCCGACGGTCCGCAGGACGGTGGCGCGGGCGGAGCCGCGGTGTGTGAAGTCGCGGTACGTGCTCATCGTCCCTGCGGGGTCTGGGGGAGCCGGATGGTGATGCTCCCGGCGGCGGACGGCGCCCGTCGTCCTCGATTCTGCCACTGCCGGGACACCGGGGCGGGCGGACGGGGTCATCGGCGCCCCGGTGATACGCAGCGCTACGGGGTGTCGTCGCTCACCCGGCCGCCGTCCGGGCGGGCCGGTGAGCCGGCCCGCTTCAGTTCGTGACTGAGCTCGTCGAGCTCGCTGCCGCCCGCCATCTGACGGGTCAGCTCGTCCAGCGAGATGCCGTCCTTGGCGTAGCTTCCGGCCATGGCACCCCGCTTGAGCAGCACGAACCGGTCACCGACCAGATACGCATGGTGCGGGTTGTGCGTGATGAGGACCACGCCGAGTCCGGCGTCCCGTGCGGCCGCGACGTACTTGAGCACCACCCCGGACTGCTTCACGCCGAGCGCCGCGGTGGGCTCGTCCAGGACGAGGACCTTGGCCCCGAAGTAGACGGCGCGTGCGATGGCCACGCACTGGCGCTCGCCGCCGGACAGGGTGCCGATCGGCTGGTCGACGTCGCGCAGGTCGATGCCCATGCGCAGCAGCTCGGACCGGGTGGTCTCGCGCATCAGCCGGACATCGAGGCGCTTGAACGGGCCGACGCCCGTGGTCGGCTCGGAGCCGAGGAAGAAGTTCCGCCATACGGGCATCAGCGGGACGACGGCCAGGTCCTGGTAGACCGTGGCGATGCCCCGGTCGAGGGCCTCGCGCGGGTTGACGAGCGTGGTCTCCTCGCCGTCGATGAGGAACCGGCCCGCATCGTGCCGGTGCAGCCCCGCGATGATCTTGATGAGGGTGGACTTGCCCGCGCCGTTGTCGCCGAGGACGCAGGAGATCTCGCCCGCATGGACCTCCAGCGAGACGTCCTGGAGCGCCTTGATGCTGCCGTAGAACTTGCTGACGTGGTCGAGCTCAACAAGCGCCTGGCCGGGCGTTGCCGGGTGGGCCGTCATTTCGTCGCCTCCGCGCGCTTGCGTACCCATGCGTTGAGCAGGGTGGCCAGGAGCAGCATGGCTCCGAGGAAGAACTTGAACCAGTCCGGGTTCCACTCCGCGTACACGATGCCCTTGCTGGTCATGCCGAAGATGAAGGCACCGACCGCCGAGCCGATGGCGGAGCCGTAACCGCCGGTGATCAGGCAGCCGCCGATGACGGCCGCGATGATGTACGTCAGTTCGTTGCCGACGCCCTCGCCGGACTGCACCACGTCGTACGAGAAGAGCAGGTGCTGGCCGGAGATCCAGGCGGCGAAGGCGACCCCGAGGTACAGCCCGACCTTCGTACGGATCACCGGGACACCGACCGCGCGGGCCGCGTCGGCCTCGCCGCCGACCGCGAAGATCCAGTTCCCGAAGCGGGTACGGAGCAGGATCCAGGTGGCGACCGCCACGAGTACCGCCCACCACAGGATGGTGATCTTGAACTCGACGCCGCCGACGGTCCACTGCGAGGCGAACACCTTCCGGGCGGAGTCGAAGCCCTCCATGTCGGCGATGGACTTGGTCGAGACGGTTCCGCTGATCAGTTTGGTGAACCCGAGATTGAGACCGGTCAGCATCAGGAACGTGCCGAGCGTGATGATGAAGCTCGGCAGTTTGGTGCGCGTCAGCATGAAGCCGTTGAACGCGCCGATGGCGAGTGTCACCAGCAGCGACACGAGGACACCGACCCAGACGTTGGCCGTCATCTGGTAGCTGAACATCGACGAGACCAGTGCGGAACTGGTGACCATCACACCGGCGGACAGGTCGAACTCGCCGCCGATCATCAGCAGCGCCACCGGCGCCGCCATGATCCCGATGGTGGATGCCGCGTACAGCACCGTGCCGAAGCTGGAGGCGCGCAGGAAGCTGTCGGCGACGATCGAGAAGAAGATGAAGACGGCCGCGGCGCCGACGACCGAGCCGAGTTCGGGCCGGCCGAGGAGCCGGCGCAGCGCGGAGGTGTGCAGCAGCCGCTCGTCGGACCCGGCCGGCGCGGGTGGTTGTGCCGTCACGGTCATCGGGTCCCCCGGTTCGTGTACTCCGCCAGCTGCGCGGCGTCCTTCGAGGTGATGATCTGCGGCCCGGTCAGGACGGGGAGACCGCCGCCGAGCACATTGCGGTTGTAGCGGTAGAGCCAGAGCAGGTCGACGGCCTCGTACCCCTGGAGGTACGGCTGCTGGTCGACGGCGAAGCCCAGGGTCTTGTCCTGCAGGGCGGCGGCGACCTTGGCATTCAGGTCGAAGGTGTCGATCTCGGCCTTGGAACCCGCGGTCTGCTTCGCCTTCACGGCGGCGTCCGCGAACGGCGCTCCGAGCGTGACGACCGCGTCGATGCTCTTGTCGGCCTGGAGCTTCGCCTCGATGGACGCCTGGACATCGGGCATGTTGGTGCCCTCGACGTACAGGTTCTGCATCTGCCCGTCGAACGCCTTCTTCGCCCCGGCGCAGCGCTGCTCATGACCGACGTTGCCCTGCTCGTGCAGGATGCAGAGCGCCTTCTTCCGGCCGCGCGCGTTGAGCTCGTCGCCGACGGCCTCGCCCGCGATGGACTCGTCCTGGCCGATGTGGGTGAGCGCGCCGAATGCCTTGGACTCCGCCGAGCCCGAGTTCACCGTGATCACGGGGATCCCGGCCCTGGTCGCCTTGGCGACGACGTCCTTCATCGCGTCGGGCTTGGCCAGCGAGACGATCAGCCCGTCGACCTTCTGGTCGATCGCGGCCTGGACGAGCTGGGCCTGCTGCTGGGCCTCGTCGTTGTGCGAGTAGAGGAACTTGATGTTGTCCTTGGCGGCCGCCTGCTCGGCGCCGCGCTGCACGATGTCCCAGAAGGTGTCGCCGTCTCCCGAGTGGGTGACCATGGCGAAGGTCCAGCGGGGTGTGTTCACCGCGGACCGGCCCTCGGCGGCGGCCTGGGCCGCGCGCTCCTCCGCCCGCTTGCCGCCGGTGCTGCTGCATCCCACGAGGGAGGCCCCGAGCACCACCGCAAGCACGGCGCCCATCGCACGTACCCCTGTCCGAACCCTTGCCACGACGCCGTGCCCTTCTTGTGCTGCTCGCTGTACTGCTTGGTACCGCCTGGGGGTGTTTCCTCCCGGTCCGGCTGGCCAAGTATCCCCGAGCCGCACTCGGCGCCGCCCGGCAGGGGCCGACCGCGTGTGTCGGCACGGTGGGCGCACCCCGGTCCCCGCCGGGCTCATCGGGTGCCGCGCGCGGTGTATTTCTCCAGTTGCGGCACGTCGGCGGCGGTGACGATCGCCGGGCCGGTGAGCACCGGCTTGCCGCCGCCGATGACGTTTCCGTTGGTCCTGTCCAGCCACAGTTCGTCCACGGCGAGATAGCCCTGGAGGTAGGGCTGCTGGTCGACGGCGAAGCCGACCTCCTCCGCCTTCAGACGTCCGACGACCTCGGCGTTGAGATCGAAGGTGTCGATCTCGGCCCCGCTGCCCGAGCCCTCCTTCGCCTTGACGGCGGCGGCCGCGAACGGGGCCCCGAGCGTGACGATCGCGTCGATGTTCCTGTCGGCCTGGAGCTTCGCCTCGATGGAGGAGGTGGATGCGGGCATGTCGGTGCCTTGGATGCTGAGGTTCTCGACGCTGCCCCCGAAGGTCTTCCTCACTCCGGCACAGCGCTCCTCGAGCGACACGTTGCCCTGCTCGTGGATGACGCAGACGGCCTTCTTGCGGCCGCGCCGGTCGAGCTCCTCGCCGACGGCCTCGCCCGCGACCTTCTCGTCCTGTCCGATGTGGCCGATCGCGCCGACCCGCGCCGAGAACTGCGCGCCCGAGTTGATCGTGACGACGGGGATGCCGGCCTTCACCGCCTTGGCGACGACCGCCTCGACGGCTTCCGGCTTGGCGAGTGTGACGACGATCCCGTCGACCTTCTGGTCGATGGCTGCCTGGACGAGCTGGGCCTGTTCCTTCCCCTCCTTGTCGGCGGAGTAGAGGAACTCGACGTTGTCCTTGGCCGCCGCGTGCTCGGCACCGCTCCGGACGATGTCCCAGAACGTGTCGCCCTCCCCGGAGTGCGTGACCATCGCGATCTTCATACGGGGTGTGGAGGCGCCCTTGGCCCCATGCCCGCCGCTGCCGGAGCTGTCCTCGGAGCTCTTGCCGCCGGAGCCGCTGCAGCCGGCGAGGGCGGCGGTCAGGACGAGGCCGACGGCACGGACCGCGATCGATGGTGTCGCCTTGCGAGGGATGCGCATGGTGGGTCCGCCTTCTCTCCGGGTCGCCCGAGTACGGCTTGGGGAGTTTCGGCGAGGAGCGAGGACCCAGTCAACGGGCGGATATACGGGCGTCAGGGGACAAGGAGCTGGAAATCGAAGGAGTAGCGCGAGGCCCGGTAGACGTGCGAGCCGAATTCGACCGCCCGCCCGGTGTCGTCGTAGGTGGTCCGCTCCATCGTCAGCAGCGGTGCGCCCTCGGGCTCGGCGAGCTGCGCCGCCTCCTCGGTCGCGGCGAGGCGGGCGCCGACGGTCTGGCGGGCGCTGTGCAGGGTGATTCCAGCGACACGCATCATCCGGTAGAGGCCGGTGGTCTCCAGCCGCTCGGTACTCAGGTCGACGAGGCCGGCGGGCAGGTGGTTACGGAGAAGGGCCATGGGTTCGTCGTGCGCGGAACGCATCCGCTCGACGAGGTGGACCTCGGTGCCCTCCGGGATGCCGAAGGCGGCGGCGACCGGACCGGTGGCGGGTACGACCGTGTTGCGCAGGACACGGGTGGCGGGGCGCTGGCCGGCCGCCTCCAGGTCGTCGTACAGGCTGCTCAGTTCGAGCGGCCGCCTGACCTGGCTGTGGACGACCTGGGTGCCCACCCCGCGGCGCCGGACCACCAGCCCCTTGTCGACGAGCGTCTGGATGGCCTGGCGGACGGTGGGGCGGGACAGACCGATCCGGGCCGCGAGTTCGATCTCGTTGCCCAGGAGGCTGCCGGGGGCGAGACGGCCCTGCTCGATGGCCGCCTCCAGCTGCTGGGACAGCTGGTAGTAGAGGGGGACCGGGCTGCTGCGGTCCACTCCGAGTTCGAGGGCGGCGGCATCGGCGATGGGTTTGGGCACGGCAGGAGCGTAGCCCTCGGGTCCATGACGTCGGTAGCCAGGTCGTCCTGTTGCCCTGTTGTCCGGACAACTCGGTCCGCGGCGGTGCGGCCGTCCGGTCGCGGGCGGGTCGCCGGGCGCCCGGGGCGGGGTGATCGTAGTCTGCGGAGGGAGCGCACGACGAGCGCGCCACGGGGCGCGACGACGGGTCGACCCGAGGGAGAGCAGATGTCCAAGCCGCCGCTGCCGGACGAAGCCGTGACCATGCTGAAGAAGGCGAACCCGGCCGTCATCACCACGCTCCGTTCGGACGGGCAGCCGGTCTCCACCGCGACCTGGTACCTCTGGGACGACGGCCGGATCCTGGTCAACATGGACGAGGGCCGCAAGCGGCTGGAGCACATCCGCCGCGACCCGCGCGTCGCCCTCACCGTGCTGGACGAGGCAGGCTGGTACACGCACATCAGCATCATCGGCCGTGTCTCCGAGATGCGCCCGGACGAGGGCTTCGCCGGCATCGACCGGCTGGCTCGCCAGTACCTGGGCAGCGATTACCCCATGCGGGACCGGGACCGGGTGAGCGCGTGGATCGAGATCGACCGCTGGCACGGCTGGGGCACCCTCAAGGACAACAGCCAGCCGGGCTGACCCGGCCGGCGCACCGTCGCGGTCGGCCGCGGATGCGGCGAGGGCCCGCGGGCGGGCAGGCCCTCGCGCACATGACGTCCGGCCGCGGTGCTCCGGGTCAGCCCCGGAACGCCTCGCGTACCGAGCCGCCGACGACGGCGCACCACGTGCTCGTCCCGACCTTGCCGTTGGGGGTGAGGCCGTGCAGTCGCTGGATGGCCTGGACGGCCTTCATGGTCGCGTGGTCGTAGCTGCCCGTCGGTGCGGCGTCGGCATATCCCTTGCGGACCAGCATTTCCTGGAGCGCCACGACGGGCAGTCCGGTGGCGTGCTTGTCGAGCGTGGGAACGAGCGCCTCCCAGGTGGCGAGGTCGAAGGTGCAGTCCGGGTCGACCGGTATGCCGTTCCTCGCCTGGAAGTCCTTCACGACCGGGTTCATGTCCTGGCCGAAGACGCCGTCGGGGGTCAGTTCGTATCCGAGCTCGGCGAGCAGGTACTGCGCCACCTTGACGACGGGGCCGTCGACGAACCGCCAGATGTCCGGCCACCGGCGCTCGGGTATCGCGCCGATCGGCGTGCCCAGCGCGTCGAGGACGCGTGAGCGGATCATCGGGAACTGCGCGTAGAAGGCGATGCCCGGGCAGTCGGTCATGCGGAAGTCCCAGTGACCGAAGATGTCCCAGGCGTTCAGGCCGAACTTGCGGCACACCGTGGTGCACAGCTCCACCAGCGAGTCGAGGAGGGCCTCGGGAGGGGTCTCCGTGATGTAGGTGCCCTCGTTCTCGATCCCGATCGCGTTGCCGTTCTCGCCGGGACAGTGGGCGGAGGTCACCTGGTGCTCCCCGGCCTCCAGGGTCTCCAGGCTCCGGTGACGGCCCTCCAGGACGTACCCGCCCCGGCTCACGGTGAAGTGCTGGCCGGTGTCGGCCCAGCCGTTGGTGTCCATGTGCAGGTCCTGGCAGTCCTTGGCCAGTTGCACGGCGTGCTCGCGCGAGTAGTCCGTGACGTTCGGGAACGCCATGTGGTGCAGGATGATCTTGTTGGTGGTGTTGCCGGTGATCTGGAGGGTGCTGGCCGGCGGCCTGGCGCCCCAGCTGTCGCAGTCGATGATCCAGGGGAATTCCGCCGAGGGCGCCGCCTGGGCCACGGCAGGGAGCGCCAGTTCGGTGCCGACGACCGCGGCGACCGCCCCTCCGAGGCCGAATCTGAACAGCGTACGGCGGTCGACTTCGTGCTCGCGCATGGACATGCAGTCCCCCCAAGGGTCACGGAAGCCTCTTCCGGCTGCCGACGGCAACGGGAGATTATGCGGCCCCCCAGGGGCTGAACCCAGCTTTTTTGAAGATCGTTACGACTGCCGCCGGCCAGGACGGGGCGAATAGGAGCAAGTCGTCGGCGGTCGCACCCCTCTCCCCCGAACCCCGCCGCGTACCTGGCGACATGACGGGTCGGCGACTCGCACGAGCACCCTCCGCCTCACCGGAGGCGCAGCGGAGCCGAACGGCGAACCGGCGGCGCCGGATCCCTGCACCCTGGAAACCGGCGCACCGAACACGCTCTCATTTGTCAGGACATATAGTTGACAGCGTGACCGGTGGGCGGCACGTTGGGTCCATGCGTATCGGACTCATCGGCACCGGCCGGATCGGCTCCTTCCATGCGGGTGTGCTGGCACGCCACCCCTCGGTGGACTCGCTGGTGGTGACGGACACCGACGGGGCGAGGGCGGCGGCGGTTGCGGCCCGGACGGGCGCCACGGCCGCCGGGTCCGTGGCCGACGTGCTCGCGGGAGCGGACGCCGTCGTGATCGCCTCGGCGACGTCGGCCCACGCGGAGCTGATCGGCATGGCCGCGCGCGCGGGGCTGCCCGCGTTCTGCGAGAAGCCGATCGCGCTGGACCCCGCGGGGACGCTGAGCGCGCTGCGCGAGGTCGAGCGTGCCGGGACCGTGCTCCAACTCGGCTTCATGCGCCGGTTCGACGGCGGGTACGCCGCGGCTCGGGCCGCCGTGCGGGGCGGGGCGCTGGGCAGACTGCACACCGTGCGGGCCGTGACCTCCGACCCGGCGCCGCCGCCCGCGGCGTACCTGCCGCACTCCGGCGGCCTGTTCCGGGACTGTCTGGTCCATGACTTCGACATCCTGCGGTGGGTGACGGGCCGTGAGGTGGTGGAGGTGTACGCCTCCGGTTCGGATGCCGGGCCCGCGATGTTCCGCGCGGCGGACGACGTCGACACGGCGGCGGCCCTGCTGACCCTCGACGACGCGACGCTGGCCACGGCGACGGCGACCCGGTGCAACGGCGCCGGGTACGACGTACGGATGGAGCTGGCGGGCGAACTCGGCCAGATCGCGGTCGGTCTCGACGAGCGCACGCCGATGACGTCGGTGGAGCCACAGGGCCCCGCCGCTCCGGCCAAACCGTGGCGGGGGTTCCTGGAGCGGTTCGGCCCTGCCTACGAGGCGGAACTCGACGCGTTCGTACGGGTCGTACGCGGCGAGGCGGCCAATCCGTGCGACGGCCGGGAGGCTCTGCACGCGCTGCGGATCGCGGAGGCGTGCGAGCTGTCCCGGCGCGAACACCGGCCGGTCGCGGTGGCGGAGATCCCGGTCGGCTGAGTCGGCACCACCCGTTCAGGTCCGGGCGGAGAGCACTGTGCCCTGGGCGACCGCACACAGGACTTCTGCGCCGTCGTCCCCGGCGGCGGACAGATCGCAGCGGACGACTGCCTGACGGCCGCCGGTGTGGACGACGGTGGCCCGGGCGACGAGGGTGCGGCCGGTGGCCGGACGGATGTACTGGATCGAGAAGCCGCCGGTCAGCACAGCCGGACCGAGCGTCGTTCCGGCCGCGAAGGTGATCGAGTTGTCGGCGGCGTACGACAGCACCCCGCCGTGCACAAAGCCGTTCTGCTGCTGGAGTTCGCGCCGGATGTCCACTTCGAGGGTGGCAGCTCCGTCCCCGAAGGCGGTGATCCGTGCCCCGACGAGCCCGCTGAACGGCTGGCTGTCGAGGACCTTCTGTGCCATCTGCAAGTCAAGTCCGGTCATGACAGGCATTCTTGCCTCACCATCGCACCGGCAGACTCCGCACCCCCCGGATCAGCATCCCCGGCAGCCAGTCCAGCTCCGCGTCCGCCGGGTCGAGGGCGAGATCCGGGCATCGCTCCAGCAGCGTGCGGATCGCGATCCGGCCCTCCATCCTGGCCAGCGGAGCCCCCATGCAGAAATGCATGCCGTGCCCGAAGGCCAGATGTCCCTGGGCGTCGCGGCGAATGTCGAAGCGGTCCGGGTCCGGGTAGCGGGCGGGGTCGCGGTCTCCCCCGGCCAGGGCGACCAGGACCGCCTCGCCCGCCGGGATGACCCGGTTGCCGATCTCGACCCGCTCCCGGGTGAAGCGGAAGGTGGCGGTCTCCACCGGCCCGTCGTACCGGAGCATTTCCTCGACCGCGCCGTCGATCAGGGTGAGGTCGGCGCGCAGGGCGGCCAGTTGACCGGGATGGGCGAGCAGGGCCCGCACTCCGTTGGAGATCAGATTGACCGTGGTCTCGTGCCCGGCGACGAGCAGCAGGAAGGCCATCCCGACGAGTTCGTCGGGCGACAGCCCGTCGCCCTCCTCGTCCCGCGCCCGGATCAGCGCGCTCATCAGGTCGTCGCCGGGTGAGCACCGCTTGTCCTCGATGAGTTCGACGAGATAGGCCCCCATCGCACGGACCGCCTCGCCGTCCCGCTCCGGGTCCTTCGGCGCGACGATGTCGTTCGACAGCCGGCGGAACGCCTGACGGTCCAGGTCCGGAACCCCGATCAGTTCGCAGATGACGGTCATCGGCAGCGGGAAGGCGAGCGCGTCGACCAGATCGCCGTGGCCGGCGGGCACCATCGCGTCGAGCAGATCGTCGGTGATCCGCTGGACTCGCGGCCGCAGCGACTCGATCCTGCGGGCGGTGAACTCGCGGGCGACGAGCTTGCGCAGCCGGGTGTGGTGGGGTGCGTCCATCTCCAGCATGTTGGCGTTGATCGGGTCGCCGTTGCCCAGCCAGCGGTGGCTGGTCCGCCAGTCCTTGCTGAACCGCTGGTCGGCGAGGGCCGCGCGGCCCTCCTCGTATCCGACGATGAGCCAGACCCGCTCGAAGTCGTCGGTACGGATGGTGTGCACCGGGCCCCCGGCGCGCATCTTCGCGTATGTCGGATACGGATCCGCGGTGAAGCCCTGGGTCCCACGGAGATCGAAGTCGACTGCGGCCACGGTGCCGCCCCCTCCCGGCCGGTATGGATCGGTCCCTCTCGGGCCGACTGCCCTCAGCGTACGCCGCCCTGGTCGGCGCCCCTCCTCGGCGCGCAGGGCCGCCGCACGGGTCAACAGCACGATCCGTGCACGGCTGTTGAGACCGGCGACGCCCCCGTCAGGGAGTGGCGGGAACCGCCGCGCGGCGCCCCCATCCCGTCCCGGCGAGGACGAGGACCGCACCGGCCACGCCCAGGAGGCCGAGCCGTTCGCCGCCGACCGCGATGCCCGCGGCGGCCGCCCACAGTGGTTCCGTACCGAGCAGCAGGCTGACCCGGGAGGGCGAGGTGCGGCGGACCGACCACATCTGTACGAAGAACGCGAAGAGCGTGCAGAAGACGGAGAGGAAGAGCAGCCCGCCCCACTCCCGCGCACCGAACCCCGCGGCTGCCGTCCACGGCGACTTCCCGGTGCCGGGCAGCGCGGCGAGCACCGCGAAGACGGCCACCGCGCTGCCGAGCTGGACGGTGGTCAGGGACAGCGAGTCCGCCTCCTGGACGGACTTGATGCGGGCCATCAGCAGCACATGCAGAGTCCGGGCGAAGGCGGCGACCAGCATCAGCAGATCACCTGTCGAGGGACTGGTGAAGCCACCACCCTGGGTCAGCAGCACCACACCGGCGACCGACAGCGCGGCGGCGGCCAGAAACGCGCCGGAGGGCCGGACCCGGCCCACCGCGGCCTCGGCGAACGGCGTGAAGATCATGGTCAGGCTGATGATGAGCCCTGCGTTGGTCGCCGAGGTGTGCACGACGCCGTACGTCTCCACCAGGAAGATCCCGCTGAGCACGAGCCCCAGCAGCGCGGCCCCGCGCCACTGCGCCGCGCTGAGCGCCCGCAGTCTGCGCCACCCGGCGGCTGCCAGCACCGGCAGCACGATGACGAACCGCAGGACCAGGACCGCGACGACGGTGTGCGTCGTGGTGATGCCCTTGGCCGCGAGATAGCTGCTGCCCCAGACGACTGCCACGAGCAGCACGGGCAGATCGGTGAGCCAGGCCCGGCGCGACGGTACGAGGACGGGCACGGCGATCGAGGACACGCGGTTCTCCTGGGTCTCGTGATTCTCGCGGTGCTCCACATCCGTGGCGCTCCGCAGCAGGAACGATGTGGAGACCCCACCGGCTCACACGCGCGAAGGTCACCGTACCGGGCGGCCCGCGGGACCGGGAACACCGGTCTCATCACTCGGGCACGGCCGTACGGACGCGCCGTGGCGCCGCTGTCCGCCGCCGCGCCGGCCGTCCCGCGCCTGCCCCGCAGCGCTGCCGGTCCTACCCTGGCCAGGAAGGCTTTCGAGCGAAAGGGAGACCATGACCGCGACCCCGGTACACCCCCTCAATGACGGCCGCGCCGTCCCTGCCGTGGGGCTCGGCACCTGGCCGCTGGACGACGACGCGGCCGAGCGGGCCGTCGCCGGAGCGCTGGGCCTCGGGTACCGGCTCATCGACACCGCACTCAATTACCGCAACGAGACCGGCACCGGACGCGGGATCGCGCGCAGCGGGGTGGCGCGCGAGGACGTCCTCGTCACGACCAAGGTTCCGGGCAGGCACCACGGGTACGAGCAGACGCTGGCGTCGTTCGAGGAGTCCCGGCGCAATCTCGGACTCGATTACGTGGACCTGTATCTCATCCACTGGCCCCTGCCCCGGGTGGATCTGTACGTCGACACCTGGAAGGCGATGATCCAGCTCCGCAAGGACGGGCTGGTGCGGTCGATCGGTGTCTCCAACTTCACCGCGGACCAGCTCGACCGGCTGGAGCAGGAGACCGGGGTGGTGCCCGCCGTCAACCAGATCGAGATGCACCCGCGGTTTCCGCAGGAGGAGCTGCGGGCCGTGCACACCGCGAAGGGCATCGTGACGGAGAGCTGGAGCCCGCTGGGCCGCGGGCACGAGCTGCTGGCCGACCCGGACCTCGTCGCCGTCGCCGCGGCACACGGGGTGTCACCCGGACAGGCCGTGCTGCGCTGGCACACCCAGCTGGGCGCGGTGCCGATCCCGAAGTCCGCCGATCCGGGGCGGCAGCGCGAGAATCTGGACCTCTTCGGCTTCGAGCTGACGGCGGACGAGCTGGTCCGGATCTCCGCCGGTCCACGGCAGCGGTTGGGCGGAGATCCCGAGACCCACGAGGAGTTCTGACCGTCCGGGCTCCCCGGCTCCGGGGCGGGCTCAGGGATTGCGCGGCGCCAGCTCCGCCATCCGGGACCAACCGTCCCCCGGGACCTCGACGTTGATGATCTCCGGGGTCTGGGCGACGAGGTCGGCCATGACGTCCAACGCCGACGCGAAGTGCTCGGACTTCACGTGCGCCTCGCCCGCCTCGGGGGACGCGAAGGCCTCCAGGAGCACGAACTGGTCCGGGTTCTCGACGCTGTACGACCACTCGAAGAACACGTTGCCCGGCTCCTGGCGGGTGGCAAGCGTGAAGGGTTCGACGGCGGGCAGCCAGTTGTCGCGCTCGGCGCTGCGGACGGTGAACTTGACGGCGATGAAGATCATGACGGCTCCTGCTCGCGAGGTAGGGGTGCTCGGGATGTACGGAGCGTCCAGGTTGCCATAAGCCCTGGATGCGGACGCATCGGGCACACCTCGGGGGTGGCTGGAGCCGTCCGCCCGTCCCGGGTCAGCCGCCCAGTTCGCGGTGGCGGGCGTCCAGCCGTTCGGCACCCTGTTCCGTCAGGGAGCCGAACAGCCGCAGCCTCGAGATACCGCCGTCCGGGAAGATGTCGATCCGGACGTGGGTGGCACGCACCGCCCCGGGCAGGACGAAACGGTGGCCGGTGTCGGGCTGCAGCCTGGTCCGCGGCAGGATCTCCGCCCAGTCCCCGCCCTCCCCGTCCCGCGCCCAAAGGCTCGCCCAACCGGCCGAGTTGCCCTTGAGGCAGGCGGTGTCGATCTCCACCGCCCGGATCTCCGCCTGCTCGGCGAGCCGGTAGCGGATCCAGTCGTGGCCCCTGTCGCGCCTGCGGCGGGTCTCCCATCCGTCGTCCATCCTGTGGGAGCGGCCGGGCCGGATGGTGTTGGTGGCCGGGGAGTAGAAGCGGTCGGAGGCGTCCTCGACCTGGCCGCCGTTCTCCAGTGCTGCCACGTCGAAGGTGCCGAGGGCGGCCAGCCAGGCGGGGTCGGGAACGACCTCTCCGTGGACCCTGAGCCGGGCGATCCCCCCGTCCGGGTGCTGGTTGATCCGCAGATGGGTGACGCGCAGCTCGGTGTCGACCGTGAACCCGTTGGCCGCGTGTCCACCGACGGCGGTACGGGGCACGAGCGTTGCCCATTTCACGTCCGGCGCGAGGAGCTCCTCGGGAGAAGGCGATCCGGGCACGGAGACCGCCTCGACGGAAACGGCCTGCGGGTGGTTGCCGCGGAAGTGGGCGGTGTCGACGATGACGCCGCGCACCACACCGGGCACGCCGAGGCGCACCAGTGCCCAGTCGTGGTCCTCGTCCGCGGGGTGCGGCCGCGCGGCGCCGGCGCCGCGGCGGCGGCGGGTCTCCCAGCCGTCCATGATCTTTCCCTTGTGGCCGAAGCGCTCCGGGTCGAAGGCCGCGGGCTCCGGCTTCAGCAGGTTCTCCCGCTCGGCGAAGAACTCGTCGTTGGCGGCGATCACGCTCGCGCCGAGCCGCCGGTCGGCAAGGTCGACGAGCTGGGTGAAGGCGAAGCCGGTGGTGCGGTAGTCGGCGTACGGGTCGCCGCCTCCGTACGGGTTCGCGTCGCCGGTGAAGGGCCCTGTCGCCGTCATGGTCAGTGGTTCCTTTCGAGGAGGCGGCCGCCGGGTTCGGCGAGGACACCGTCGTCCGCGATCCGCCGCCCGCGCAGCCAGGTCGATCTCACGACTCCGTGCAGCGTCTTCCCGGCGTAGGCGGTGACCTGGTTGCGGTGGAAGAGTTCCGCCGGGTCGACGGTGAAGGTCTCGTCCGGGGCGAGAACGGCGAAGTCGGCGTCGCGCCCGGCTTCGATGGCTCCCTTGCGGGCCAGTCCGGCCAGTTCGGCGGGGGCTGCCGACATCCAGCGGGCCATGTCGTCGAGCGAGTGGCCGCGTCGGCGGGCCTCGGTCCAGACGGCGGGCAGCCCGAGCTGGAGGGAGGAGATGCCGCCCCAGGCGGATGCGAAGTCCGGGGTCTTGAGGTCGGTGGTGCAGGGCGAGTGGTCGGAGACGATGCAGTCGATCGTGCCGTCGGCGAGCCCGCGCCACAGCGCGTCCTGGTTGGCGGCCTCCCGGATCGGCGGACAGCACTTGAACTCCGTCGCACCGTCGGGGACTTCCTCGGCGGTGAGGGTGAGGAAGTGCGGGCAGGACTCGACGGTGACACGTACGCCGTCCCGTTTGGCTGCGGCGATCAGCGGCAGCGCGTCGCTGGACGACAGGTGCAGCACATGGATGCGCGCGTCGAGCCGTCGGGCCAGCGCGACGAGGCCTTCGACGGCGGCGTTCTCGGCGTCCCGCGGCCGGGAGGCGAGAAAGTCGGCGTACGCGGGTCCGCCGCGCTGCGGGGCGTCCGCCAGCCGGTGCGGGTCCTCCGCGTGCACGATCAGCAGGCCGCCGAATCCGGCGATCTCGGCCATGGCGCGGGCCAGCTGCTCCTGGCCGAGCTCCGGGAACTCCTCCACTCCCGAGGGCGAGAGGAAGCACTTGAAACCGAAGACCCCGGCCTCGTGCAGCGGTCGCAGGTCCTTCACGTTGGACGGGATCGCACCACCCCAGAACCCGGTGTCGACATGGACCTTGGCGGCTGCCACCTGCTGCTTGGTGCGCAGATGACCGACGGTGGTGGTCGGCGGGAGCGAGTTGAGCGGCATGTCGAGCAGGGTGGTGATGCCACCCGCCGCCGCGGCGCGGGTGGCGGTCCAGAAGCCTTCCCACTCGGTGCGGCCCGGGTCGTTCACATGGACATGGGTGTCCACGAGGCCGGGCAGCAGGACGTCGTCACCGAGGTCCCGCAGCCGGGCACCGTCCGGCACCTCGGCCCCGTGGGGCAGGACGGCGTCGATCGTCCCTCCGGCGACGGCCACCGACGCGGGGCGAGTACCCCCGGGGGTGACGACGCGCGTCGAGCGCAGTACCAGGTTCACGTCCGCACCGGACACCCGTGCTCCTCACTTCCGGCCGGCCGGCCACTGACGACCGGTTGCGGCAACCGAAGAAGTTCAACGAACTGTTGAAGGAGTCTTCACTCGGGATTCCGGCCCGTCAAGACCCCCGCCCGCCATGCCGGAGGGCAAGCGGACCACTTGCACTCACGACTGGAGATTTCCACAAAGTAAAAGTCTGTTTTCGGAGAGCGGAACGTAGCATGGCCCAGTTTCGGGACGGCGGAACGGCCCGACCGGGCCAGGGGCACCCGGACAAAAAGGCCCTGACCGGCCAGGACCCCGCGCCCGCAGCAGTGGGCCGATCCGACACCGCCGGGTAGGCTGCTGCCTTGCCCTTCCGCCTCGAAAGGACCGTTGACGTGCCGTCGTCCCACGCCAGCACATCCGACTCCAAGCCCGCCGGCTCCAGCGGCGGCGTGCAGTCACTTGAGCGCGCCTTCGATCTGCTGGAACGGATGGCCGACGCCGGGGGCGAGGTAGGGCTGAGCGAACTCTCCGCGAGCAGCGGACTCCCGCTGCCCACGATTCACCGGCTGATGCGCACGCTGGTCGTCTGCGGCTACGTACGCCAGCAGCCCAACCGGCGGTACGCGCTCGGCCCCCGCCTGATCCGGCTCGGCGAGTCCGCGTCCAGGCTGCTCGGCACCTGGGCCCGTCCGTATCTGGCGCGACTGGTCGAGGAGACCGGCGAGACCGCGAACATGGCGCTGCTCGACGGTGACGAGATCGTGTACGTGGCGCAGGTGCCGTCGAAGCACTCGATGCGGATGTTCACCGAGGTCGGCCGGCGCGTGCTCCCTCACTCGACGGGCGTGGGCAAGGCGCTCCTCGCACACACTCCGCCGGACGAGGTACGGGCCCTCCTCGCCCGCACCGGGATGCCGGCCGCCACCGAGAAGACGATCACCACGCCGGACGGCTTCCTGGACGCGCTCGACCAGGTGCGCCGGGCGGGCTACGCGGTGGACGACAACGAGCAGGAGATAGGGGTCCGCTGCCTGGCGGTCTCCGTGCCCAACTCCCCCACCTCGGCCGCGATCTCGATCTCGGGACCGGCGGGGCGGGTGACGGACGCGGCGACGGAACGCATCGTGCCGATCCTGCAGCAGGTCGCGAAGGAGCTGTCCGACGCACTGGCCAGCAGCGGTCCGACCGGCTGACGGACACCGGACCGGATGGGCCCGGGTGTCGGGTGGCCCCGGACCAGGTGATTCCCGGACCGGGGTCCGTGCACAGATGTGCGGTACCGGACGGGCCCCGCACACGTCGGCAGCCACCCGCCCGGCGGCCGCCCCCCGGGCCCGGGGGGGGGGGGGGGCGGGCGGGAGCGGGGGCGGGGCGGGCCGCGGAGGTGCACGCGGACGCCG
>NZ_JBHVWN010000048.1:0-61422 GCF_042882275.1 Streptomyces sp. NPDC058231
CCGATACTGGATGTATCGGGGTGATCCCGACAACGCGGCGAGCGTGCGTGCGAGACGTCGCCGAGCAGGCGGGACTTTCGAAACACGCCCTAGGGCCTGCCCCTGTCGCCCGAACCCGGCAGGCCGAGCGTCTTCCGGTGGTCGCGCCAGCGGTCCATCAGCTCGGTCAGTTCCTTCTGCAGGAATTCGAAGAACTCCGCGGTCTCCACGAGCCGCGCCCCGGCGGGGGTGTCCTCGCCCAGGGCCCGGGCACCGTCCTTGAGCGTGTGCTCCCAGCGGGTCAGCACCCGGTCCCGGCCGGCGAAGGTGGAGTACCAGATCTCGTTGTGCAGGCGGTACCGGTCCCGGCGCGAGCCCGGGTCGCGTTCACGGCCGACCATGCTGACCTGCGTGAGGTAGTTGATCGCGCCGGAGACCGCCGCCGGGCTGATGCGGAGCTGTTCGCCGAGCTCCGCCGAGGTCATCGAACCGTCGTCGTCGGCGAGCAGCGCGGCAAAGACCCGGGACGCCATCCGCTGCATGCCCGCCTCGGTCATCTCTGCGGCGAAACGCTCCACGAACCGCGACACGGCCTCCTCGTCGCGCCCGTGTGCGTATCCGTCCGCCCCGTTCTCGCTGCTCATCGCCCCATCGTCTCCCCTGAAGTCCCGGCGGTGTCCCCGGCTCCCACCCCGGCTCAACTTTATACGCTTCCTTAACTTCACAATTTTGTGAAGATAGCGTACGTTCAGAAACATGACGAAGGCGATCACCGTGGCCGGACTGCACAAGTCGTTCGGGCGGACACACGCGCTGGACGGCCTCGACCTCGCGGTCGAGACCGGTGAGGTTCACGGCTTCCTCGGCCCCAACGGCTCCGGGAAGTCCACCACCATCCGGGTCCTGCTGGGCCTGCTGCGGGCCGACTCCGGCGCGGCCCAGCTGCTCGGCCGGGACCCGTGGAACGACGCGGTCGAGCTGCACCGGCGGGTGGCGTACGTCCCCGGTGACGTCACGCTCTGGCGGAACCTCTCCGGCGGCGAGGTGATCGACCTGTTCGGGCGGCTCCGCGGCGGCCTGGACCGGGCCCGGCGCGCCGACCTCATCGACCGGTACGAACTCGACCCGACCAAGAAGGGGCGTACGTACTCCAAGGGGAACCGGCAGAAGGTCGCCCTCGTCGCCGCGTTCGCATCGGACGTGGATCTGCTGATCCTCGACGAGCCGACCAGCGGGCTCGACCCCCTGATGGAGGAGGTCTTCCAGAGCTGCGTCGCCGAGGAACGTGCGCGCGGGCGGACGATCCTGCTCTCCAGCCACATCCTGAGCGAGGTCGAGTCGCTCTGCGACCGGGTGAGCATCATCCGGCAGGGACGGACGGTGGAGACCGGTTCGCTGGCGGAGATGCGGCATCTGACGCGTACGAGCATCACCGCCGAACTGGCCGGCGCCCCCGACGGGCTCGCGCACCTGCCCGGGGTGCACGGTGTCGACGTCCAGGGCCTGCGGGTCACGCTCCAGGTCGACACGGACAAGCTGGACGCCGTCCTCGGCGCGCTCACCTCGTCCGGCGTCCGGTCGCTGACCAGCACCCCGCCCACCCTGGAGGAACTCTTCCTGCGGCACTACGCCGCGGACGCCGACGAGCGCACGGGGGTGGATGCCCGATGACCGCCGTGACCGTGCCCGTGACCCGTCCGGTCCGCGCCGCCCGGGGCGGGCAGCTCGCCGGCACCGGCACCCTGCTCCGGCTCGCGCTGCGACGCGACCGGATCATGATGCCGATCTGGGTGATCGTGCTCGGCGGATCGTTCTCCTCCATCGGGAGGTCCTTCTCGTCGCTGTACGACACCGCGGCCCGGCGCGCCGAACTCGCCGCGTCGATGAACGGCAACAGTTCCTTGCGCGCGGTGTACGGGCCCGTCTTCGACGACTCCGTCGGCGGGCTCGTCGCCTGGCGCATGGGCAGCCTCGGCGCCGCGATGGCGGCCGTCATGAGCCTGATCATCGTCGTCCGGCACACCCGTGAGGAGGAGGAGAGCGGCCGCCAGGAGATGCTCTCCTCCGCCATGGTGGGGCGCCGTGCACCGCTGACCGCCGCGCTTCTCGCCGCGCTGATCGCCGACGCCGCGCTCGCCCTGACGACCGCGGCCGGGATGGCCGGGTCCGGGGCGGGCGGCAGCGGCGCGGTGACGCTCGCGCTGGCCGTCGCCGGGACCGGGGTGCTGTTCGCCTGCACCGCCGCGATCGCCGCCCAGTTCACCGAGAGTGCGCGGCTCGCGAAGGGGCTGACGGCAGCGGTGATCGGTGCCGCGTTCGTCATGAAGGCCGCGGGCGACGCCTCGACGGACGACGCCTCGTCCGTACTGAACTGGCTCTCGCCGATCGGCTGGGCGGAGAACGTCCGGGCGTACGCGGACGAACGGTGGTGGGTGCTGCTGGTGATCGGTGCGGCGGTGCTGGTCCAGGGCGGTGTCGCGTACACCCTGGCCGGGCGGCGCGATGTCGGCATGAGCTTCCTGCCGACGCGCCCCGGGCCCGCGACCGGGCGGATCTCCTCGGCCTTCGGGCTGGCACTGCGGCTGCAGCGCGGTGCGCTGATCGGATGGACGCTGTCGTTCGCCGCGGCCGGCGCCGTCTTCGGCGGGCTGACCGGCGGTGCGGCGGATCTCGTCGGCGACAACGAGAAGACGAAGGAGATCTTCGAGCGGATGGGCGGACAGGCCGGGCTGACCGACGCCTTCCTCGCCGCCATGGTCTCGATGCTGGGGATGGTCGCCGCCCTGTACATCGTCGCGTCGGTGCTGCGGCTGCACGGCGAGGAGACCGCCGGGCGGGCCGAACCGGTGCTCGCGGGCGGAGTGAGCCGGATCGGCTGGGCGGCCGGACACCTGGTCATCGCCTTCGGCGGCGCGGCGCTGATCATGCTGGTCGGCGGAGCCGGCCTGGCCGCCGGCTACGGGCACCGACTCCCCGCGGTCCTGGGCGCGTCACTGGTGCAGCTGCCCGCGGTCTGGCTGCTCGGCGGACTGGCGGTCCTGCTGTACGGGGCGCTGCCGAAGGCGGCAGTGGCCTCATGGGGAGTCGTCGGGGTCTGCCTGGCGCTGGGGTGGATCGGGCCGGCCGTGAACCTGCCGCAGCCCGTGATGGACCTGTCGCCGTTCAGCCACCTTCCGAAGCTCCCGGGCGCGCAGATGCAGTGGGCGCCGGCGCTGTGGCTCACCGCGGGTGCGGTGGCCCTGGTGGCGGCGGGCCTGGGGGCGCTGCGCAGGCGCGACGTACAGGTGTGACCGGACGGCCGTTCCCGCCACCCGCAGCCCCCACGGCCCGGCGCCCGCGGGGGCGGGGAACGGTCACAGCTCCACGCGCAGCTCCTTCACCCCCCGGATCACGTACCCCGGCTTCCACTCCGGTTCGGCCGCCAGCCGCATCCCGGGCGCCCGTCGCAGCAATTCACCGAAGGATGCGGCCAGTTCGACGCGGGCCAGCGGCGCGCCCAGACAGAAGTGGATGCCCGCGCCGAACGTGAGGTGCGGGTTCTCCCGCCGGGACAGGTCCAGGGTGTCCGGGTCCGCGAAGCATGCCGGGTCACGGTTGGCGGAGCCGAAGAGCAGGGCCACCTCGGAGCCGCGCGGAATGACCGTGCCGTCGATCTCGATGTCGTCGAGGACCCAGCGCTCGAACATCTGCAACGGGGTGTCGTACCGCATCAGTTCCTCCACGGCCGTGGGCAGCAGCCCGTGGTCGGCGCGGAGGGCCGCCAGCTGCCCCGGGTGACGCAGCAGCGTCCACCAGCCGTTGACGGTGGTGTTGACCGTCGCCTCGTGGCCCGCGTTCAGCAGCAGCACGCAGGTCGAGATCATCTCCTGCTCGCTGAGCCGCTCCCCCTCGTCGTGCGCGGCGATCAGCGCCGAGATCAGGTCGGTGCCGGGGTTCTTGCGGCGCTCCGCGATCAGCTCCCGCAGATAGGCGGAGAAGTCCTCCGAGGCGCGGACGGCGGCACGCGCGGTCTCCTCGGACGGGTTCAGTTCAAACATTCCGCAGATCGCCGCGGACCAGGGCCGCAACGGCCCGCGGTCGGCCTCCGGGATGCCGAGCATCTCCGCGATGACGGCGACGGGCAGCGGCTCGGCGACCGCGGTGAGCAGGTCGCCGCCGCCGGCCTCCACGAAGCGGTCGACCAGCTCGGCGGCGAGCCGCCGCACCGTCGGGACGAGCCGCTCCACCGTGCGCGGGGTGAACGCCTTGGAGACCAGGCGCCGGATCCGGGTGTGGTCGGGGGCCTCCAGGTCGAGCAGCCCCTGCCCGTTGAGGGTGGTGAAGGGCTCGTGCGCGGCGGGCGGCGGCGTCCGGCCGAACTCCTCGTGGGTGAAGCGGTGCAGATACGTGCGGCCCAGACGCCGGTCCCGCAGCAGCGCGGACACATCGGCGTGGTGCGGGACGAGCCACTGGTCCGTGGGTTCGAAGCGGTGCACCCGGCCGGCCGCCCGCAGCGCGGCGTAGGCGGGGTACGGGTCGGCGACGAACGCGGGCGACCAGGGGTCGAACGGGGCGGTGGCGGCGGGTTCGGACCGCGGGGACGGGTGCATGGAAGGAGGCTAAGGGCTGCCGGCGGGCCGCTCAGGAGGGGGTGACCAGTCTCGCCTCGTACGCGAACACCGCCGCCTGGGTGCGGTCCCGCAGCCCGAGCTTCACCAGGATCCGGCTCACATGCGTCTTGATGGTGGACTCGGCGACCACCAGATGCGAGGCGATCTCCGCGTTCGACAGTCCCTGCGCGATGAGGACGAGCACCTCCGTCTCGCGCTCGGTGAGGTCGCCCATCCGGGTCAGCGCGGGCGGCCGCGGCGCTCCGGCGAGCCGGGAGAACTCGGTGATGAGCCGCTTGGTGACGGAGGGCGCCAGCAACGCCTCCCCGGACGCCACCACCCGTACGCCGTCGGCGAGCTGGCGGGCGGAGGCGTCCTTCAGCAGGAACCCGGACGCCCCGGCGCGCAGCGCCTGGTACACGTACTCGTCGAGGTCGAAGGTGGTCAGCACCAGCACCTTGGCGGCGGCGTCGGCGGCGACGATCTCGCGGGTCGCCTCGATGCCGTTGAGCTCCGGCATCCGGATGTCCATCAGCACCACGTCGGGCCGGAGCGCGGCCGCCCGGGCGATGGCCTGCCGGCCGTCGACGGCCTCGCCGACGACCTCGATGCCCGGCATCGCGCCCAGGAGCACCGAGAAGCCCTCGCGGACCATCATCTGGTCGTCGACGATCAGGACACGGATGTCGTTCATGAGGTCTCGTCCTGCGCGGGTTCCCGGGTCAGGGGTACGGGGAGGAACACGGCGACCTCGTACCCGTCGTCCGCGGTCGTCCCGGCGGTCATCTCGCCGTTCAGCATCACGACGCGCTCCCGCATACCCGTGATGCCGTGCCCGGCGCCCGGCGAGGGCTTCACCGGGCCGGTCGGCGGTCCGTTGACGACCCGCAGTCCCAGCCCGCCCAGCACATAGCCGATCTCGACCTTGGCGGTGGCACCCGGCGCGTGCCGCAGCGTGTTGCTGAGGCCCTCCTGGATGATCCGGTACGCCGACAGCTCGACGCCCTGCGGCAGTTCACGTACCGCGCCGGTGACGGTCTTCTCCGCGACCAGGCCCGCGTCCGCGACATTGGCGAGCAGCCGGTCGAGATCGGCGAGGGTGGGTTGCGGGGCGTCCGGTGCCTCGTAGTCCTCGGCCCGTACGACGCCGAGGACCCGGCGCAGTTCGGTGAGGGCGGCGACGGCGTTCTCCCGGATGGTGACGAACGCCTGCTCCAGCTCGGGCGGCGGGTTCTCCACCCGGTACGGGGCGGCCTCGGCCTGGATCGCGACGACCGACATGTGGTGGGCGACCACGTCGTGCAGCTCGCGGGCGATGGTGGTGCGCTCCTCCAGCAGCGTGCGCCGGTCGCGTTCCACGGCGGTGACGGTGCGCTGCACGGTCACCTCGCGCTCCGCCTCCCGGCGGGTCTGCACGACGGTCACCACGAGCAGGGCGAACGCGGAGGCCACGGCCATGGGCCCGGTGGTCGACGAGTAGTGCCAGCCGAAGTTCTCCAGGAAGCTGCCGAGCACCAGGGTCAGGACCCACATCCAGGCGGCGGTACGCGGCCGGGTCCGGGCCGCGACCACGACGAGCACCACCAGGTGCGAGAAGAACACGCTCGGCACCCACGGCCATTCGCCGCCGGTGATCACGGCGGTCACCGGAGTGAGCGCCATCGACATCCAGAACGCGCCGACCGGCCGGAACAACGTCATCGTGACGGTCAGCGCCGGGAGCAGCCCGGCCAAGACGATCTCGATCCCGGACCAGGGCCCGGAGCCGCCCGCCGCGCCGATGCCTATGAGGGCCGTGATCAGCGCGGCCAGCCCGACCAGCGCGTGCGGCGTCCGGGCGGCCCGCGCGCGCATCCGCTCGGACAGCCGCCGGGTCAGCGCCCCGTCGGTCCGCATGGGCGGCAGCGGACGGTAGGCGAACGCATCATGGAAGAGGTCCTGCCGCAGGCCGCCCAGCACCCCTGCGGCCAGCCGGAATTCGGGGCTTCTGGTCTTGATGGTCTCGGTCACGCTCCCAAGGTAGGCGGACCGCGGCGCGACGTCGTCAGCAGTGATACGGATCCTGCGGCATCCGTCGCAAGGACTACCGGAACCGGGACATCAGCGACATGGACGAGCGCCGGCCGCCCCGGTCACCACGCCAACTGGGCGATTTCCTCGGCCACCACCGCGCAGGCGTCCGCCGCGGGATCGATCAGCGGGAAGTGCCCGACGTCCTGCAGCAAAGTCAGCCCGACCGTCTCCCCGGCCTTCGCCGCCGCTTCGACGAACGCCTCTGCCACCGCGTGCGGCACCGTGAGATCGCTGCGCCCCTGCACCACGGCGGTGGCGATACCGGTGGGCAGCAGCACGGCCGGATCGGCGTACCGGCACCGGTCCGCGAAGTCCTGCTCCCCGCCCAGGAGCTGGGCCACCGCTCCGGAGCAGACGTCCAGCTCCACCGCCGTGGCGAAATCGGCCACCGGCGCGAGGGCGACGACCCCGCGCAGCGGTGGCGCGGCGGGCAGCCGCCACGGCGATCCTTCGGGGAGTACGTGCCGCGCGGCGGCCCACAGCGCCAGGTGACCGCCCGCCGAGTGCCCGGTGACGACGATCCGGCGCGCGTCGGCGGTCGGCAGCTCCCGGGCCAGCAGTGCGGGCAGGGCGTCCATCGCCGCGGCGACATCGTCGAACGTCTCCGGCCACCGGCCCGCGACCGGACCGGAGGAACCGTGCTGCTGCGGAATCTCGCTGCCGCGCCGGTACTCGACATTGGCGACGGCGAAACCGCGCCGGGCCAGGAAGTCCGCCAGCGGCGTCACATGGAGCCGGTCGTACGGGGCCCGCCACGCACCGCCGTGCAGCACGACCACCACGGGCGCCCCGGTCCGGCCGTCGCGCGGGGCATAGAAGTCGATCACCTGGTCGGGATGGTCACCGTAGGCGGCGGAGGCGTCGGGGGCGACGGCCGGATGCGAGAACGCCGACTCGGTCTCGACTGCGTCCCGATCGCGCGCGGCGGAATCCGACATGCTGCTCCAACCATTCGACGGAGGTGCCCAACTGGCCTGACCAGCGGGGACGGTACCAGCATGCGGCGCCGCGTCCCCACGGGGATTCACCGTGGGGACGCGGCACGCGTCACTTCCGGCCCGTCACCTCGTCGAGCACCTCACCCAGCACCCGCGCGGCCCGCTCCGCATCCGCGAACCCCACGTACAGCGGCGTGAACCCGAACCGCAGCACATCCGGCCGCCGCAGGTCCCCGACCACGCCCCGCTCGATGAGCGCACGCATCGCCGGTCCGGTGACCGACGCGTCCACGCACCGGAGCGACACCTGGCTGCCGCGCTCCCCGTGCGCGCGCGGCGTGACCGGGACGACGACGCCCTCGGGTACATACGCCCCGACGCACTCCAGGAAGAAGTCGGTCAGCGCCAGGGACTTGGCCCGCACCGCCTCGACCGGCACCCCGTCCCACACGTCCAGTGCGGCTTCGAGCGCCAGCATGGACAGGATGTCGGGGGTTCCGACCCGGCCCCGTACGGAGCCGTCCGCGGGTGCGTACCCCGGAGTCATCGCGAACGGGTCGGCGTGCGACGTCCATCCCGGCAGCGGCGAGTCGAAGGCCGCCTGATGCCGCTCGGCGACGTACAGGTAGGCGGGCGAACCGGGCCCGCCGTTGAGGTACTTGTAGGTGCAGCCGACCGCAACGTCCACCCCGTGCGCGTCGAGCCCGACCGGCAGCGCGCCCGCGCTGTGGCACAGGTCCCAGACGGCGAGCCCGCCCGCCGCGTGCACCGTTGCGGTGAGACCGGGCAGGTCGTGCAGCCGGCCGGTGCGGTAGTCGACGTGGTTGAGCAGGGCGACCGCGGTCCGGGGCCCGACCGCGCCCGGCACATCGGCCGGGGCGACGGGGACGATCCGGTGTCCGGTCATCCGGGCGGCCGACTCGGCGATGTACCCGTCCGAGGGGAACGTCGTCGCGTCGACGAGGATCTCGTCGCGCCCCTCCGGCGCCAGCCGGCTCGCGGCGACGACGGCCTTGAAGACGTTCACGCTCGTCGAATCGCCCACCACGATCTGCCCGGCGGCGGCTCCGACGAGCGGGGCGATCCGGTCGCCGATCCGCTCGGGCGCGGTCCACCAGCCGCTCTCGTCCCAGGACCGGATGCGCAGCTCGCCCCACTCGCGGGCGAGGACCTCCTGCATCCGGGCGGGTACGTGCCGCGGCAGCGCGCCGAGCGAGTTGCCGTCGAGGTACACCCCGTCGTCGAGGGTGAACAGCTTGCGCAGGTCGGCGAGTTCGTCGGCCCCGTCGAGTGCCGCGGCCCGCGCGGCGAAGTTCTCAGACATGGCTGCGCGCCGTCCACAGCTCCGGGAACACGTTCTTGGTGGCGCGTTTCTCCAGCCACGCGACGCCGGCCGAACCGCCGGTGCCGGTCTTCGAACCCATCGCGCGCCGGGTGGCGACGAGGTGGTCGTTGCGCCAGCGCCACACCAGCTCGCCGACGTCGGTCAGAGCCTCGCCGAGCCGGACGAGATCGTCGTACCGCTCGGGGTCGGCGTATATCTCCGCCCAGACGGCCTCGACCTCGGGGGACGGCTCGTACTTCTGCGTCAGGTCCCGGCCGAGCACGGCCTGCGGCACGGCGTGCCCGCGTCGCGCGAGCAGGGCGAGCACCTCGTCGTACAGACTCGGTTCCGCGAGCGCCTTCTCCAGCTCGGCGTGGACACGGGGCGCGCCCCGGTGCGGTACGAGCATCGACGCGGACTTGTCGCCGAGCAGGAACTCCATCCGCCGGTACATCGCCGACTGGAAGCCGGAGCCCTCGCCGAGGGCGCCGCGGTAGGAGTTGAACTGGGCGGGGGTGAGCTGGGCGAGCGGCGTCCAGGACGCGTTGAGCGCCTCCAGTTCCCGCACCGACCGCTTCAGCGCGTCGCGCGCGACCTGCAGCCGCTCCTCGCGCAGGGCGTGCGCGGCGGTCTCCCACTCATGGACGATGACCGTGAACCACAGCTCCATGACCTGGGTGGTGACCAGGAAGACCATCTCGCCCGGGTCGTCGGAGCGGAGGTGCTGGAGGTGGGTCAGGACATCCGCCTGGACATAGTCCTCGTACGGAGTCGTTCCCGCGAAGTCCAGGTGCGGAGTGTCCGCACCGGTGGCTTCGGGGTCGGGGTGGATCGTCGACATCGCTGTCTCCTCGACACGAGCTTCCGGGTAGCGGTCCGCCCCTTCCGTGAGGTGATGGAGCTCCGGTCCCCTGCCCGCATCCTAAACGGACCGTGCGGAAGGACGCAGGCCCCGCAGACGGTACGAGGTACCGGTCTGCGGGGCCCGGAACACCCGGGGTGTGCGCGTGCCGAAAGCTGCGGGCCGGTGAGCCCGGCGTGATCCGAACGAACGAGGGCCCTAGCCCAGGATCTCGGCCGCGGTCGGCGACGAGTCGCGGAGGAACGTCGCGCAGCGCTCGTACTCCTCCTGCTCACCGATCGACTGCGCGGCGCGGGCGAGGGCATGCAGGGCACGCAGGAAGCCGCGGTTCGGTTCGTGCTCGAAGGGGACGGGGCCGTGGCCCTTCCAGCCGGCCCGGCGCAGCGCGTCCAGGCCGCGGTGGTAGCCGGTGCGGGCGTAGGCGTACGACTCGACGACGCGGCCGCCCTCGAACGCCTCGTCGGCGAGCTGTGCCCAGGCCAGCGAAGACGTCGGGTACTTCGCGGCGACGTCGGCGGGGGCCGTGCCGTTGGCGAGCAGCTCGCGCGGCTCGGGGTCGTCGGGCAGGTGGGTCGGGGGAGGTCCCCCGAGCAGGTTCTCGTGGATGGACATGGGTTCAAGTGTGCCTGGCACATGCCCGCAGGGGGTAGCCGGGCACCGGCGGGCGGTCAGACCCCGTCCGGTTCCGGCCCGGTCTCGGGGGCCGGCTCCAGGGGCGGGGCGCTGACCCCGCAGTGCACGGTGCACTCGGGCCGCGCCGCATCCTTCCGGGGCGCCACGGGGGTGCGTACCGTCGCCCAGGCGATCACCGACCCCAGCACCAGCAGTCCCGCGCACATCGGCATGGCCCGTCGGAACGTCGCGGCGAACTCACCGGCGTCCCGGTACGCCTCCGGCCCCATTCCGGCGAGCAACGGCAGCGCGGCCACGGCGATCAGCCCGGCGGCGCGGGCGGCGGCGTTGTTGATCCCGCTGGCCAGCCCGGCCCGCGCGGTGTCGACGGAGGCGAGGACGGTCGCGGTGAGCGGTGCCACCACGGTGACCAGTCCCAGGCCGAGCACGCCGACGGCGGGCAGCACGTCCCGCACGTACCCGGAGGGCGAGGCGTCGCCCGGCCCCACCCGCATCATCAGCAGCATCCCGGTGGCGGCGAGCAACGGCCCGACGGTGAGCGGGATCCGCGGTCCGATGCGCTGCGCCAGTTCACCGGAGGAGGCGGAGAACAGCAGCATCAGCACCGTCGTCGGCAGCAGGGCGGTCCCGGCGCCGAGAGCGGAGTACCCGGCCACGACCTGGAGCTGAATGGCGGAGAGGAAGAAATAGCCGCCGAGCGCACCGTAGACGCAGAGCGTGACGACGTTGACGGCGGTGAACTGACGGGACTCGAACATCGACGGCGGCAGCATGGGCTCCGCCCGCACCCGCTCCACCTGCACGAACACCGCCGCCATCAGTACCCCGCAGACAGCGGCCGCGATCACGACCGCGGACGCCCCCTGCGCCGGTGCCTCGATCAGCGCATAGGTCACCAGGGCCAGGGCGAGCGCACCGAGCACGGCCCCCAGTACGTCGAAGCGTCCGTGCACGTGCGGGTCCCGCGACTCCGGTACGTGCCGCAACGCCACCGGCACACATACCGCGGCGACCGGCACGTTGATCAGGAAGACCCACCGCCACCCGGGCCCGTCGACGAGCCACCCGCCGACGAACGGTCCGATCGCGGCCCCCACCCCGCCGAAACCCGACCACAGCCCGACCGCCCGGGCCCGGTCGTCCGGATGGAAACTGGCCTGGATCAGCGCCAGCGACCCGGGCGTCAGCATGGCCCCGCCCACCCCCTGGAGGGCGCGGGCGATGATCAGGACGGTGGAGTTCGGCGCCACTCCGCACAGCAACGACGCGGTCGCGAACCACACCACCCCCACCACGAACACCCGCCGCCGCCCGAACCGGTCACCGAGCGCCCCACCGAGGAGGATCAGCCCGGCAAGCGTCAGCAGATAGGCGTTGACGGTCCACTGCAGCGCGGCGAGATCGGTGCCGAGGTCCTCGCCGATGCGGGGCAGGGCGACGTTGATGACCGTGGAATCGAGCAGGGCCATGGTGGATCCGAGGACGGTGGTCAGGACGACCCAGCGTCCGGCCGCGGAGGCGGCACGGATCCGGCCGGCCGATGTCTCACCCATACGAGCAGCATCTCCGGTCCGGGGAGAGGCGGCCAGTCAGCGTCCGCGGGAATCACCCCGGCACAGACACCGCCGTGCCGGGGGCGTGGAGCGGGCCCCCGGCCGTGCGGTGGCGCCCAGGTGCCATCGGGCACCGTACGGCACCGGTCGGCGAACCGGCCGCGGCCGTCCCGGGAGCCTTACGCCCGCACTGCCTTCAGCGCCCGGATCAGCGCCTCGACGCCCGCCTCCACCTTGCTCCGCGGACACCCCACGTTGAGCCGCAGATGGCCCTGCGCCCCGTAGACCGTCCCCGGCATGATCGCGACCTTTTCGCGTTCGATCAGCTCCCGCTGCAGCGCCTCGTCGTCCACGTCCAGCGGCCGGAGGTCGATCCACGCCAGGTAGCCGGCCTGCGGGGGTGCCCAGGACAGCTCGGGAAAGGCGCCGTTCAGCCGTTCCGCGACCAGTGCCAGGTTGGAGCGCACGTATGCGCGCACCGCGTCCAGCCATGCGCCGCCCTCCCGGTACGCGGCGATGTGCGCGGTCAGCGAGAGGACCGCCGGGGAGGCGAGACCCTCCGCCGTCTCCATGCGGCGCAGGAACTCCGTCCGGTCCGCCGGGTCGCCGATGATGCCGTACGAGCCCGTCAGCGCGGGGAAGTTGAAGGACTTCGAGGCGGACGTGATCACCGCCCAGCGGCCGCCGGCCCCGTCGGCCACCCGCGTCCACGGCACATGGCGATGCCCCTCGTGCACGAAGTCCGCATGGATCTCGTCGCTGATCACCGCGACGCCGTGCCGCGCGGCCAGCGAAGCCATCGCGGCGAGTTCCGGCTCCGTCCACACCCGGCCGGTCGGGTTGTGCGGCGAGCACAGCACCAGCACCTTCGCGTCCGGGCGCGCCAGTTCCCGTTCCAGCGCCTCGGTGTCGCCCACCGGCACACCCCGAAGCTCGCGGCCGAGGCCGGTGATCGCCTTGCGGAAGCCGTCGTACGTGGGGGTGTGGACGACGACGTCGTCGCCCTCCGCCGTCCACATCTGCAGAAGCTGCGAGAACTGGCTGAGTACGGACGGTCCGTAGACCAGCCGGTCGGTGTCCAGCTCGGTGCCGTACCGCGTCCCGTACCAGTGCGCTATCGCCGACCGGAAGTCGTCCTGCTGCCAGTTCGTGTAGCCGAGCACGCCGTGTTCGAGCCGGGTCCGCAGTGCGGCCAGCACCTCGGGCGCGGTCTCGAAGTCCATGTCGGAGATGGTGAACGGGAGCAGCCCGTCGACCCCGAACCGGTCGGCGACCCCGTCCCACTGGACACACCAGGTGCCCCTGCGGTCGATGACGGTGTCGAAGTCATAGTGCGCGCTCGCCTGCACAGCGGGATCCTCCTGCTCGTTCGCCGACATGCCATGGGCCCGGCACCCCCTGGGAGTACCGGGCCCACGGCCGTCGTCCGTGCCTGACTGCTACTACTTCAGCTTGGTGCCGGTGGACCGCAGGTTGGCGCAGGCCTCCGTGACACGCTTGGCCATGCCGCCCTCGGCGGACTTGCCCCAGCTGCGCGGGTCGTAGACCTTCTTGTTGCCGACCTCGCCGTCGACCTTCAGCACGCCGTCGTAGTTGCGGAACACGTGGTCCACGATCGGGCGGGTGAAGGCGTACTGGGTGTCGGTGTCGAGGTTCATCTTCACGACGCCGTTCTCCAGCGCGGTGGCGATCTCCTGCTCGGTGGAGCCTGAGCCGCCGTGGAAGACGAAGTCGAACGGCGACGACTTGCCGTACTTGGCGCCGACGCCCTCCTGGAGGTCCTTCAGCAGCTCGGGACGGAGCACGACATTGCCCGGCTTGTAGACGCCGTGCACGTTGCCGAAGGAAGCGGCCAGCAGGTAGCGGCCCTTCTCGCCCAGACCCAGCGCCTCGGCGGTACGCAGCGCGTCGTCGACGGTGGTGTACAGCTCGTCGTTGATCTCGTGCGTGACGCCGTCCTCCTCGCCACCGGTCGGGGTGATCTCGACCTCAAGGATGATCTTGGCGGCGGCCGCCTTGGCGAGCAGCTCCTGGCCGATGGCCAGGTTGTCGGCGAGGGTCTCGGCCGAACCGTCCCACATGTGGGACTGGAACAGCGGGTTCAGGCCCTTGGCGACGCGCTCGGCGGAGATGTCGATCAGCGGGCGCACGTAGGCGTCCAGCTTGTCCTTCGGGCAGTGGTCCGTGTGCAGGGCGACCGTGACGTCGTACTTGGCGGCGACGATGTGTGCGAACTCGGCAAGGGCGACGGCGCCCGTGACCATGTCCTTGTTGTACTGGCCGCCCAGGAACTCCGCCCCACCGGTGGAGATCTGGACGATGCCGTCGCTCTCCGCCTCCGCGAAGCCGCGCAGTGCAGCGTGCAGGGTCTGGGTCGACGTCACATTGATGGCCGGGTAGGCGAACTTGCCTGCCTTCGCCCGGTCGAGCATCTCGGCGTAGACCTCGGGGGTTGCGATGGGCATCTGTCCGCTCCTTGGGATGTGCGGGTGTGCGTGCTGGTTCCCTGACCTGGGGGCGACGTCATCGTCGCCCCCATCTTTCCAGACTCTCGCTCCGGCTCCACCCGGTGGAGCCCCCACGGCTTTCCGGCGGATCCCCTGCCGAGACGCGGCGAGGGTGGACGGTTTCACGTGAAACCGTCCACCCTCGAAGAAAGCCGCAGGTCAGCCTCGATGCCGAACCGGAGATCAGGCCAGGTCGAGGTCGGCCACCGAGTAGGCGTGGATGTACGGGAGCCCTGCCTCGGCAATGGCCGGAGCCGCACCGCGCTCCACGATCGTGGCGACGGCGACGACCTCGCCACCGGCCTCGCGGACCGCCTCGACGGCCGTCAGCGGCGAACCACCGGTCGTCGAGGTGTCCTCGACGACCAGGCAGCGGCGGCCCTTCACGTCCGTGCCCTCGATACGGCGCTGCATGCCGTGCGCCTTCTGCGCCTTGCGGACGACGAACGCGTCCATCCGCCCGCCGCGGGCGGCGGCGGCGTGCAGCATCGACGTGGCGACCGGGTCGGCGCCGAGCGTCAGCCCACCCACGCAGTCGTAGTCGAGCTCGGCGGTCGCGTCCAGCATGACCTGGCCGACCATCGGAGCGGCCTCGCCGTCCAGCGTGATCCGGCGCAGGTCGATGTACCAGTCGGCTTCAAGACCCGAGGAGAGGGTCACCTTGCCGTGCACCACGGCCTTGTCCTTGATCTGCTGGAGCAGCTCAGCACGTACGTCAGTCATGGCCACGAGCTTAACGGGGAGGCCGTGGGCCGCCCGCCTCAGAGCCTGCGCCAGCTCCAGGTCGTCACGATCTCCAGCGGCTCGATCGGTGTCACAAGGTGCGGTGCGCTGTTCAGCCCGTTCGGCGGACCCGACTGCGGTTCGACGCAGACCGCCTCCTCCTGTTCGTCGTAGACGACGACCCACTCGGCCCGGCTCTTCACGTTCAGCAGCAGCTGCTGCGGCCAGGTGAGCGTCACGTCGACCCCGTCGGGCATCCCGAAGCAGTCGTCCCAGGGGCCGGGCAGCGGCGGGATACGGCGGCCGGTCGGCAGGTGGTTCCCGCCCCGTTCCTCCTGCCAGGCGGCGTCGAAGTCGATCCGCACGTCGTCACCGCCGGTTCCGAGGTTCCGCAGGAACCAGGGGTGCCAGCCGGCCTGTGCCGGGAACGAGTCCCCGTACGTCTCGACACCGAACGCGAGCGTGAGCGAGTCCTCTGCCAGTGCGAAGGTCTGGGTCACCCGGCCCGGATACGGCCACGGCTCCGACAGGTCGTAGTAGAACGCGGCGTCCGAATCGCTCGCCCTCGCGGTGTGCCATGCCACGTCCCTGCCGGTGCCGTGAATGGCGTGCGGCGGGGCGTCCACGGGCAGCTGGTGGAGGACGTCGCCGTTGTGGAACCGGCCGTTCTCGGTCCGTCCGCACCACGGCACCATGGGGAAACAGCCGTACCGCTCCCCTTGCCGCAGCAGCTCGGTACCGCCGATCCGAAGGCTGCTGATCCGGCAGCCGTTGGCGGGGTTCACGGTCAACTCGGTGTCGCCGACGGACAGCCGGACGTTCTTCTCGCTACTGCTCACAGGACGACAGTACTGGCGCCGCTACCTCCGCCGCCTCAGCGCCCGGCCCACGACGACCGCGGAGGCGATCGCGAGAGCGGCAGCCGGGGCCACCCACCGCAGGGTGAGGCCCGCGGGAGTCGAGTCGGGCGACGGCACCGGGGCGTACCGCCCGCGTGGCGGCGCGTGGTCGACCTCCTCCGCGCTGCGGCCGATCATGGTGCGGCGCGCGTGTGCGGCCTCGGCGGGCGGCTCGTCGGGAACGACGAATTCCATGTCCGCCACGGGGTCGAGCGAGGGCGGGGGCACCGGGGCGTCGAAGACCCGGCCGGTGCCGGGCGGCGCCTCGGCGGAGGGCGCCTCGTCGGCGGTGGCGTCATGGGTGGGGGTGGGTTCGGGAACATCGGCTGTGGGCAGGCCGGACAGCTGACCGGTGGACCCCGCGGACCCGCCGTCCGGCGCTCCGCCCGACGTGCCGTCCTCTTCGTGCGATGCCAGCGACTCCGTCACCAGCTGCTGCGTGAAGCGGTCCAGCAGCCGGTGGGCCGCCGCGAGCAGCGGTTCGGCTTCCAGCTCCACGATGCGGCCGTCGCCGCCCGCCGTTCCGGTGAACCCGATCGTGGTGCCGCCGTCCGTCTCCGTCAGCCGGATCGTCAGGGCGAACTTCGCCGAACCGGTGCCCCGCGCCTCCACGCCCTCACCGGTGACGGAGATCCCGGTGCCGTCCGGCAGCGCTGCCGGAGTCAGCGTGCCGCGGTACGTGATCGTGTGGCCGCCGATCCGGATTTTGAGCCGGCCGGCCAATGGGCCCGTGGACGCCTCGGCGTCCTGCTGCAGGCCCGGCACGCAGCGGGCCATGCGGGCGGCGTCACCCAGCGTCCGCAGCAGGGACGGGACCGGAACCGGAACGAACACCTCATGCTCCATGGAAACCGAGCCTACTCAGGCCCGGCCACCACGTCAGCGCTTCCGCCCGCGGAGGCGGGAAGATCCGTCCGGGACCGTCACACCGCAGACCGCCCCGGAGGGCGGTGGCTCCGCGTGCCCTCACGGCTCCTCCCAGTACCGCGGATGCACCAGCGTGGACGGCTGCAGTCCCCGCAGCCGTCCGCGCTCGGCGTCCCGGGCGGCGCGCGCCAGTCTCCCTGCCGTCAGGAACCGGAGTCGCGGTGCCCGCGGCGGCAGGCGCAGGGCCGGGACCCTGCCTCCGGGCCGGCCCAGGACGAAGCCCCAGCAGTGCGGGTTCCCCGCCCGGTCCCGGTCCCGCTCCGGGCCCGCCACGACGTCGTCGGGGCGGCCGCTGACGCGGTACGGGCGGGTGCTCAGCCCGGCCGCTCCCATCGACGCCTCGACCGTCCAGAACGTCCGCGGCCGGGCGCCGGGCGGGCCCGCGTGCACCGCCAGCCGGCCGCCCGGCGCGAGAGCCTCCGTGATCAGGCCGTAGAACTCCGCGGAGTAGAGCTTCGTGCTCGCCGTGATTCCGGGATCGGGAAGATCGGAGATCACCACGTCGTATCCGCGGTGCCCCTCCCGCAGCCAGTTGAACGGGTCCGCGGCGACGGCCGCCAGCCGCGGGTCGCGGTAGGCGTGCGCGTTCAGTGCGGAGAGCGCGGAGTCGGTACGGGCCAGTCGGGTGACGCCACGGTCGGCCTCGACCAGCGTGACGGACCGTACGTCCGGGTAGCGCAGCACCTCCCGGGCGGCCAGACCGTCGCCTCCGCCCAGGATCAGCACCCGTGCGTGCGGCCCGTTCATCGCCGGATGGACCAGTGCCTCGTGGTACCGGTACTCGTCACGGGCGCTGACCCACAGCCGCCCGTCCAGGTAGAGGCCGAGCGAACTGCGGCCCGCCCCGGTGAGGACGACCTCCTGCTCGTCGGTCCGGACGGCGACCCGCACCCGGTCCCCGTACACCGCGCGCCGCGCCGCCCGCTCGAAGTCGTCGGCCAGCACGGCGGCGGTGGCCAGCAGCGCGATCACGGTCACGTTGGCGAGGATCAGCAGCCAACGGGAGCGCCGGGTCAGATCCCGCCGGAACACCCAGAGCACGAGCGCGCCGCCCGCGGCCGCGTTGACCGTCCCGGTGAGCAGGGCCCCGGTGAGCTGGCCGAGGACCGGGAGCAGCAGGAACGGAAAGGCCAGCCCGCCGACGAGCGCCCCCACGTAGTCCGCGGCGAACAGGTCCGCGACGGTTCCGCCCGCGTCCTGTCGGTCGACGCGCTGGATCAATGTCATCAGCAGCGGGATCTCGGCACCGATCAGGATGCCGATCGCGAGCGAGAATCCGACCAGGGCGAACCGCGACTCCCCCATCCAGGCGAACGCGGCGTAGAGCACGAGCGCCGATGAGCCGCCGACCAGTGCGAGCCCCGCCTCGACCAGCCCGAAGCCGACCGCGGGGCGGCCGCGTAAGCGTTTCGCGAGCAGTGAGCCGATGCCCATCGCGAAGACCATCACGGACAGCACGACGGACGCCTGGGTGACGGAGTCACCGATCAGGTAGGAGGCGAGCGCCACCAGTTCGAGCTCGTACACCAGCCCGCATGCGGCGCAGACGAAGACCGCGGCCAGCACGAGGTACCGACCGGTCCGCGGCCGGACGGGAAGCCGCGCCGCGCCGCCTCGCAGCGACACCTGCTGGTCGATCATGGTGCGAACGCTACGTCACGAACCCCTCGCCGCTTGTCACCCACAAGGGTGTAAGTGCCGTGCACGTAGGCGAGTTGGGGGTTTCAGCGAGCGGCCGCCGGCATCCGCACGCCCACCCGGCTGCGGGTCACCACCAGTTGGCCCTCCTGCGGGTACGCATGCCAGGTCCGCCATCTCACCTGCCCCTCGGTCCGCTGCGCGAGCATGGCGGTGAAGGCGTGCGGGCTGCCGGGGAAGGTTCCGGCGAGTCCGTGCGGGTGGTCGGTCACCAGCGCGAGCAGTTCCTGCGCGCGCACCGCGAAGGAGTCGGCGGAGAGCGTCTCGACGCGTGCCGCGAACTCGTACTCCCAGTCCCCGACCCGTTCGGCCACGCCGAGCGGCAGCGGTGTGGCGCTGCCGGACATGCAGGCGACGGTTTCGGAACAGGTGCCGCCGTCCTCTTCGAGGAGCACCTGATGAGAGGCGCCGAGCAGGCGCATCTGAAGCCGGGCATCGCCGAGCCGGAGGTCGAGCACGGCCAGGGCGGGGAGCGGTTCACGCCCCAGCGCCCAGGCCAGGTCGGCAGCACGGGTGTCGGAATAGGCCGTCTGGAGGGTCGTGAGCATGGGTCGGCTCCGCAAAACACGCATGGACACATGGACAGGGGGCGTCCCCGCGACAAGGTCTGTGGGAGGTGGGGATCGCCCGATCAGGTCCAACTGGGGTCCGAGGGCTGGATGTTCTCTTCCATGAGGGAATCACGAACTACGCCGTATCCACAGCGTTTTTGCCCAACTTGGCGGGGTTTCCATCCCCTCGGGGGCCCCACGGTTCAACTGTTCACCGCAAACTCACTGTGTGGCTCAACAAAAAGGTGCCCGGCGGGAGTTCACTCGCCGGGCACCTTCACCGCGCGGACCAGCTGCCCCGTGTCAGCTGCCTCCGCCGCATCCGCCCCCGCCGCCGCACGACGAACCGCCGCCGCAGGAGGAACCTCCACCGCACGAGTGGCCACCGCCGCACGAGTGCCCCCCGGAGTGACCGCCCGAGTGGCCACCGCCCCCGCAGGACGAGCCGCCGCCGTCGCCCGCCCACCAGCTGCCGCCTCCGGCGGCCGCACCGCTGCCCGCGCCGCGCCGCCCGCGGCGCACCCGCCCGGCCTTCCGGTTGCCCGACGCCGCCAGCAGCAGCGCGACGACCAACCCGGCGACCACGATTCCGATCAGCGCACCAGGAAAGATCTCCACGGCTTCACGTCCTTCCGTCCCCCGAAGCGAGGTCCCCCGCTCGACACCGCTTCTCGCGTGAGAGGGGGATGCCCTCGCCTCCGTGGGGTCAAAGCAGACTTGAGGAACTCCAGAGGGTTCTATCGGGGAAAGGGCCCCTGCCCTGCACGTAAGTGCAGGGCAGGGGTCACCCGGGGCTCACTGGGCCGTCTGTAGGCCGTGATCTTCCCGGGCTGCCGAATCTGCGGCTGCCCCGGGTGGTCGGCTGAGACGCGGGTGGTCGGCCGAGAGCTGAGCGGGACCGGCCGCGCCCGATACGGCAGCAGGACCCGGACCGCGCGTCACGGTCCGGGTCCTGCCCCGTGCGGTGCCGCCCTGCGGCGGCGCTGCGTCAGCTCTGTGCGGTGTCGTCGCCCGCCTGCCCGGTGCCCCCAGCTGCGCGTGCCTTCTCGCGCATCTTGCGCACCAGCTCCGCCTTCTGGTCGGCTGCACCCTGGCGGTCGAGGTTACGGTGCGGACCGTTGTTCTGCCGTTCGGCGCGGGACAGCTTCTTGCGCTGGCCGCCGCCCTGGCCCACGGGGTTGTTGATGTTCTTGCTGTCGGTCACGGGTTCTCCCGGTGGTGATGTGAGGTGATCTACGGATTCATCGGTGGGGGTGCGGCGACATCGAAGGACGTCAGCGGGGGCCCGTCACGCTCTCACTCGTAAATCGGCGTCTGGAAGAACATGACAAAGACGTTACCCGCTTCCGGCGGCCCCGCACACCAACCTGTTCGCCGCCCCGGCGTCGGCCGCCCTCGCCCTGCTCGGCGACGGTCCGGTGGGTACCGCCGCAGGTGCCGATCCGCGAAGGTAAGTTGAGGAACTCCAGAGCTTCGGCCCAGGATGGCGGCCATGACACAGGGACGACCGCTGCTCAACCGCCGCCTCGCCGAGTTCGGCACGACGATCTTCGCCGAGATGTCGGCGCTGGCCGTACGGACCGGCTCCATCAACCTCGGCCAGGGCTTTCCCGACACCGACGGACCCGAAGAGGTCCGGGAGGCAGCGGTCCGCGCACTGCGTGCCGGGCAGGGCAACCAGTACCCGCCGGGCCCTGGCGTCCCGGAGCTGCGCACCGCGATCGCCGGCCATCAGCAGCGCCGGTACGGCCTCGCGTACGACCCCGACTCGGAGGTCCTCGTCACTGCGGGCGCCACCGAGGCCATCGCCGCCTCCCTGCTGGCCCTCGTGGAGCCCGGCGACGAGGTCGTCGCGCTGGAGCCGTACTACGACTCGTACGCCGCCTGCATCGCCATGGCGGGCGGCACCCGCGTACCGGTCACCCTGCACCCGGAACCGGAGAGCGGTACGTACCGGCTCGACCTCGACGAGCTGCGCGCCGCAGTGACCCCCCGCACCCGGCTGATCCTCCTCAACACCCCGCACAATCCGACCGGCACCGTCCTCTCCCGCGAGGAGCTGGCGGCGATCGCCGCTCTGGCCTGCGAACGCGACCTGCTGGTCGTCACCGACGAGGTGTACGAACACCTGGTCTTCGAGGGCACGCACCTGCCGATCGCCGGCTTCCCCGGGATGCGTGAGCGGACGGTGACCATCGGTTCGGCGGGCAAGACGTTCTCGTTCACCGGCTGGAAGGTCGGCTGGGTGACGGCCGCCCCGAAGCTGGTGGCGGCGGTCCGCTCGGCGAAGCAGTTCCTGACGTACGTCTCCGCCGGTCCGTTCCAGTACGCGGTCGCCGAGGCGCTGGCCCTGCCCGACAGCTACTTCGAGGGGCTGCGCACGGACCTGCGCGCCAAACGGGATCTGCTGAGCACGGGACTTGCCGAGGCGGGTTTCGAGGTCTACCGGCCGGCCGGAACGTACTTCGTCACCACCGACATCCGCCCGCTCGGCGGCGGGACCGACGGCTTCGCGTTCTGCCGGGCGCTTCCCGAGCAGTGCGGTGTCGTCGCCATCCCCAACGCGGTGTTCTACGACGATCAGGAGGAGGGCCGCAGCAAGGTCCGGTTCGCCTTCTGCAAACGCGAGAGCGTTCTGCGGGAAGCCGTGTCGCGCCTCAAGGAACTCAAAGCGGCGTACTGACCACGGTGTTCGCGCCCGTGCGGGCGCGAGCACCGTGCGCATGGGCCCCGCCGGCCGGCCGTGCGGGCGGTCGGTGCGGGCCTGCCGGACTATCCGGAGGTGGCGGCCGCGCCGGCCGCCGAGGGCTCCTCGGCCCTGATGACGAGGCCGAGTCCGGCCAGCCCGGCCAGCACCGCCGAGACCGAGCAGAAGAGCAGCACCCGGGCGAAGTCGTCCACGGTGGTGCCCCCGGTCAGCATGGTGGACAGGGTCGCGATCCCCAGCGCACCGCCGACCTGACGTGACGTCTGGCTCAGGCCCGTCGCGGCGGCGAACCGCAGCGGCGAGACCGACAGCGCCGCCGCGGTGGAGACGGCGGTGGTGATCGCGCCCATCCCCGCGCCCGCCAGAATGCCGCTGGGCAGCCAGTAGGAGAAGAACATCGGCTCGTCGGGCAGCGTGAACGCCAGGAAGAAGCCCGTGCCCGCGAGGATCAGCGCGCCCGCCGCCACGACCACCCGCGGGCCGTACTTCGCCTGCACCTTGCCTGCGTAGAGAGCGACCACGGCCGCGCTGACGGCTCCCGGTGTCACCGCCAGCCCCGCGCCGAGCTCCGACCACCGCCAGACCGTGGTGATGTACAGGACCCCGACCAGCAGCCACGCGAAGAGGCAGGCGCCGAAGAACAGCGCGGTCAGATTGGCCAGCGCGAACGTCCGGTTCCGCCACAGCGAGGTCTCCAGCGCCGGTGCGGGATGCCGCGCCGAGCGCCGGACGGCCCCGTACACGGCGGCCACGCCGAGGAACAGGCAGCCGACCGTCGACGTGCTGGACCACCCCCATGCGCTTCCCTTGGAGATGGCCAGGCTCAGCAGGCCGACCCCGGCGCCCAGCAGCACCGTTCCCACCAGGTCGGGGATCCGGCCGTCCCCGCGCTCCTCACGGCGCGGCACGATGCGCCCGCAGGCCAGCAGGATCAGGCCGAACGGCACGTTGATCAGGAAGAGCGACCGCCAGCCCAGCTGGTCGACCATCACACCTCCGAGGGCGGGGCCCACCGCCGCGGCGAGTGCGGAAGCGGCGCTCCACTGTCCGATGGCCGCGCGGCGGCGTTCCGGAGGGGTGTCCATCAGGACGATCGCCAGCGAGGCGGGGATCATCGCGGCGGCGCCTATGCCCTGGAGCGCGCGGGCCGCCAGCAGCGCCGGGACGTTCGGGGCGACCGAACAGACCAGGGACATCAGGGTGAACACCCCGATGCCGCCGATGAACAGGGACCGCCGGCCGATCAGGTCGGCCAACCGGCCGGCCGGGGCGAGGAAGGCGGCGAAGACCGTGGCGTAGGCGGTGATGACCCAGGACAGGTCGGCCAGTTCCGCGCCCTCGAAGTCGCGGTGCAGGTCCGGGATGGCGAGGTTGACGATGGTGACGTCCAGTACGGCCAGGAAGGTCGCGCTGGACGCGAGGAGCAGGAGGGGGACGTACCCCTGCTTGGCGCCGGCAGGATGAGCGTTCATTTCAAGGGGTCTCCGCTATAGGGGACGGGTGTTCACGGGGGCGGCCGGCGGGGTGCCCGGTGCGAGCCGGACGAGGGGCCCTAGAGGACCAGTCCGCCGTCGATGCCGAGGACTTGGCCGGTGATGTAGGAGGCGCGCTCCGAGAGCAGGAACTCGACGAGCTCGGCCACCTCGTCCGCGGTCCCCATGCGCCCCAGCGGGATCCGCGGCTGTGTCTGCTTCCACACCCGGTCCGGCAGCGTCCCGGTCATGTCGGTGGTGATGTATCCGGGTGCCACGGCGTTCACCCGGACCCCGTAGCGCCCGACCTCCCTGGCCGTGGCCATGGTGAAACCGGCTATCGCGGCCTTCGCCGCCGAGTAGTTGGTCTGCCCCGGCTGCCCGTACCGCCCCGCGATCGAGGACAGGGTGACGATGGCGCCGCGGCGGCGCTTCATCATGCCGAAGACCGCCGCCCGGCAGGCGTTGAAGGTCCCGTCGACATTGGTGCGCTGCACTGCGGACCAGTCGTCGTCGGACATCATGGCCAGTGACCGGTCGCGGGTGATGCCCGCCGAGGTGACCGCCGCGTCGATCGGACCGAGTTCGTCCTCGATCCGGCGCACGAACGCGCCGACCGCCGCCGCGTCGGCCACGTCCACCTGGGCGGCGAGCACCCGGGCGTCGAACTCCCGGGCCGCCACCGCGGTCTTCTCCGCCTCGTCCTCGCGGGAGTGGTAGCAGAAGGCGATGTCGTAACCGCTCCGGGCGAGCCGCACCACTGCGGCCCGGCCGATTCCGCGGGACCCGCCGGTCACCAGGGCGATGGGCCGTTGCGTCATGTCGTCCTCTCCAGGAGCGGGGCGAGCGGATGCGCTCGCAGGGGGGTGGGCTGGGGCCGGCGGAGCCGGCTCAGCGGAGCCGCAGCAGGGCGCATCCGACCCGGCCTTCCGCATCGGACGTGGTGACCACGCCGACCCGGCCCGGCCCGGCGTCCGCTCCCATCAGTTCGACCATCTGGAACGCGGCCGAGACCGCCCTGGCGTCCCCGACGGCGTCGACGGTCGCGGTGAGCAGCGGCACGGTGCCGAGGACGTCCTCGACGGCCCGCTGCTCGGCGGCGCCGCGCGCGCCGGTGGACTCCGAAGGAGCAACCGCGAAGACGTCGCCGGCCGTCACCTCCGCCCGGGTCATCGCGCGCCGCAGGCAGGCGGCGAGCGCGGACCGGATGCTGTCGGTGTCCGCCCAGACGCCGAACTCGACGGCGAGCACCTCGGCCAGCGGAGTCCGCTCCGGCGGCACCTCGCCGGGCGACTCCAGCAGGAACATCACGCAGCCTTCGCTCGCCGGCCGCTCCGGCGGACCGTCGAGGCGGGCCGCCTCGACGGCGAGGCGTTCCGGCGAGATCTCCTCCACGGCACCCCACACCGTCGCCCGCGCGTGGCCGTTGTGCTGCAGCCGGCGGGCGTAGTTGAGGGTGAGCAGCCCGGTGGCGTGGCTGCCGCAGATCGTCGTGTTCGGCCCCTTGATGCCGTGCCTGATGGCGCACTGGCCGGCCGCGAAGTTCATCAGGGTGCGCGGGACATGGGACGGGTCGACGTCGTAGGGCTTGGACCGGGTCCAGGAGTCCCGCAGGAAGGCGCTCACACTGCTGAAACCGTCGCTCGTGCCCAGTACCAGGGCGACTTCCTCCGGTGCGTATCCGCCGAAGCGGGACTCGGGCGTGCCGATCTCCTCCAGCAGCCGCGCGGTCGTCGCCACGGCGAGTCCCGCGACACGGTCCATCGACCGCGTGCCGGTCCGCCCGAGGATCTCGCGGACCTCGAAGTCCCGCACGGCCGGTCCCGCCGTGCCCCCGCCCGTGGGTGAACGGAGCTCCTGCATATGGGAGTCGGCGCCGTGTCCCAGCGGGGAGTACGTCTGCCATGCGGTGATGACCGGGGCGCTCATGAGGCGGCCTTCCCGTAGTGGCCGAGGATCAGCACGGCGTCGTTGCCCGCGAAGGCGAGCGAGTTGTTCTGCACGACGCGCAGTTCGGCCGGCCTCGCCGTGTTGGGCACGCAGTCGATGTCGATCTCCGGATCGGTCTCCACGTGGTTGATCGTCGGCGGCATGAACCCCTGTTCCAGGGCGAGCGCGCAGCCGGCGGCGGCCAGCGCGCTGGCCGCTCCCATGGCGTGGCCGAGCATGGACTTCAGCGAGCTGACCGGTGGCGGATCGCCCGCGAAGACCTGCCTGACGGCGGCGGCCTCGGTCACGTCGTTGGCCCGGGTGCCTGTGCCGTGCGCGGAGACGTAGTCCACGGCGGCGGCGTCGATGCCCGCGTTGGCGTGCGCCTGGGTCATGCAGCGTGCGACGCTCTGCTGGTCGGGTGCCACCGGGTGGTGCGCGTCGCAGGCCAGGCCGTATCCGAGGACCTCGGCGTAGATGTGGGCGCCGCGCGCCAGGGCGGAGTCGAGTTCCTCCAGCACCAGTACGGCGCCGCCCTCCCCCGTCAGGATGCCCTTGCGGTCCCGGTCGAAGGGCTGGCAGGTCTCCGGCGCGATGGTGCCCAGCCGGTAGAACGTCACGAACGTCATCCGCAGCAGCGCGTCCACGCCGCCGCTCAGCGCCACGTCCACCTCGCCCGATGCGACGGCGTCGAACCCGTAGCCGATGGCGTAGTTTCCCGCCGCGCAGGCCGTGGGGATGGTCACCGCCTCCACCTCGGTCAGCTCCAGCTCCCTGGCTATGTCGATGGAGAGCCTGCTGGAGGACGACTTCGCCGCCGCGTCCCGGTCGACGTCCGGGCTGCCGGTGGCCGCCTGGCGCTCGACGATCCGGTCCACCTCGCCGGACTCCCCGTAGGTGGTGCCCACCGCTATCAGGGCGCGCTTGTCGCGTAACCGCTCGACCGGGAGGCCGGCGTCGGCAAGCGCCAGCACCGTGCTGGCGATCGACAGCTGGGTGGCCCTGCCGAGCTCTGCCGGCTTCAGCCGCGAGATCCACTTCTCGGGGGTGAAGCCGACGATCTCGCACGCGTTGGTGTGGGCGAAGCCCGTGGTGTCGAACGCGCTGATCGGCCGGACGCCGGAGCGCCCCTGCCGGAGCCCCTCGGCGAACTCGGTGACACCGGTCCCGATGCTGCTGACTATGCCGAGGCCGGTGACGACGACCCGCCTTCTGTCACGAGACATCGGGCGCCTCGCCCTTCCTGGCCGCCAGCACCACGCCGTACGTGCTCCGGACGTCCTTCATGTCCGCGAGCAGACGCTGGTCGATGGTGATGTCCAGCCGGCGCTCCAGCGTGGAGAGGATCTCGATGCCCTGCAGGGAGTCCGCTCCGAGCTCGTCCCAGAAGTGGGTGGTCCAGCCGATCTCGTCGACGTCGACCTCGACGATGTCGGCGATGATCCCGCGGATCCGGTCCCGCAGTTCCACGTCGACGTCCTGCAGTTCCATGTCGGTGTCGTGCTCAGCCACGGCTCTCCTGCTTTCTGCTGTCTGTACGGACCTGTGCGCTGATGAATTCGAGCGTCGCGGAGATGACACCGGGATCCGCGACGATCCGCCGGTGCCCGAGCCCCTGGGTCTCGATGTACCGCGCCCGGCTGTAGGCGGCGGAGAGTTTCCGCCCTTGCTCCACGGGGACTTCCTTGTCGTTCTCGTCGTGGACGACGAGCAGCGGGAGGGTGAACTCGGCGGCCCGGTGACCGGCGGAGAACCGCTCCCAGATCTCGGTCTCGGGGTGGAAGTACTCCTCGCTGAGCCGGCGCAGCACGCCCTCGATGCTCGGATCCAGGCCGAGCCGGTTGCAGAAGATCTTGGGCAGGTGGCCGAAGTCGCAGACGGACGCGATGGTCACCAGCCGGTCGGTCCGCACGCCGCCGCGCACGGCCTGATAGGCGCAGAGACCGCCGAACGAATGGGCCACGATCGTGTCGAAGGGGCCGTGTTCGGCCTCGACGGCCCGGACGGCGTCCTGCACGTCGAGGATGGTCGCCCGGTCCCCCTCGGACTCGCCGTGGCCGAAGAAGTCGAAGGCCACGGCGGACATTCCGAGCTTCTCCAGGCCCGGGACGAACCCGGTCATGTTCGACGCGCGGCCCTCGAAGCCGTGCATGAGCAGCACCCGTCGCTCGCCGTCGCCCCAGCGGTAGACAGCCAGCTTCCGGCCGTCGACATCGAGGGTGCCGGCCGTGGCCCGGTCGTGCAGCGGCTGTTCGGCCGGGCGGACCGGCAGCCGGGGGCCGGTGTTCAGCAGCATCGGAAACGCCAGCGCGCCCGCCTTCTCCGGCGACTCGCGGGCGACGTCGTTCAGATGCCGCCGGATCTCCTCGAGTGAAGTCATGTCGTGCCTTTCCCGTGCGGTGTGGGGGTGGTCAGTTGACCTGGCGCGTCTCGCCCTGCCAGAAGGTCTCGCGCAGCTCACGCCGCAGGATCTTCCCGCTGGCGTTCCGCGGCAGTCGGTCGAGGTACGAGTAACTGGTGGGAATCTTGAAGTCGGCCAGTCGGCCCCGCTGGAACAGCATCAGTTCCCGGCCACTGGCCGTCGCCCCGCTCGCGAGCACGACGAAGGCGTGCACGGCCTCACCCCAGCGCCGGTCCGGAATACCGACGACGGCGGCCTCGACCACCGCCTCGTGACGGGAGAGCACGTTCTCGATCTCCGCGGGGTAGACGTTCTCGCCGGCGACGATGATGGTGTCCTTGATCCGGTCACAGATGAAGAGGAAGCCCTCCTCGTCGAGATAGCCCGCGTCCCCGGTACGCAGCCAGCCGTCGACGAGCGTCTGCTCCGTCGTCGCGGGGAGCCGCCAGTACTCGACCATGTGCGCCGGGGTGCGGATCCACACCTCGCCGATCCCACCGGCAGGCAGCGGCTTCCCCCCGTCGTCCCTGATCTCCAGCACGAAGCCCGGATAGGGCCGGCCCGCGGCGGCGAGCCGTGGTCCGCCCACGACGTGCTCGGCGGGCGGGAGGCAGACCGCGGTGTTGCCCGACTCGGTGAGGCCGTAGATCTGCGCGAACTCGCAGCCGATCCGCTCCAGGCACTCCTCCAGCAGCGCCTCGCCGATCGGCGATCCGCCGTAGACGACCTTGCGCAGACTGGCGAACACCTCTTGGGTGGCGGCCCGTTCGGACAGCATCAGCCGGAGCATCGCCGGAACCACGCAGGCCACGGTCACCCGGTGGTCACGGACGTGCGCGAGGGCGTCCGAGCCGGTGAACATCCGCAGACTGACGTTGGTGACACCGGCGTTGAGGCCCTGCAGCGCCCACCAGAGCCCACCGATGTGGAACCCCGGCACGCCGATCAGGCTGACGTCCGTGTCCCTGAAGTCGATCCAGTCCAGGCCGGCGCCGGCGAGGGCGTCACGGACCTGGAAGAACGTGCGGTGTGCGAGCACGACGCCCTTGGGCAGGCCCGTCGTACCGCTGGTGTACATCTGGACCAGCGGGGCCTCGGTGTCGGCCGAGGGTACGGGGTCGCCTGGCGGTGTCTGTTCCAGCCACGCGGCGAACGCGGGCCCGCCGTCGGGTTCCCCCGCGGCGACCGGCACCGTCACGGGCGCCGACGCCAGCCCGGCCACGGCGCTCCCGACCACCTCGGCGTGGTCGGGTTCGACGAAGATGAACCGCGCCTGCGAGTCGCTCAGGATGTGTTCCACCTCGGGGACGACCAGGCGCCAGTTGACCGGCACGAGCACGGCGCCCGCCTGGGCGCAGGCGTACAGCAGGATGTAGAAGTACTCCGATTCCTGCCCGAGGTAGAGCACCCGCGTGCCGGGCCCGGCGCCGTCGGCGACCAGGGCCCTGGCCACCCGGGCACTGCGTCCCAGCAACTGCGCGTAGGTCACGGCGCGTTCCTCGCAGCGCACCGCGTCACGGTCGGGACGGTGCTCGGCGTGCCGGGCCAGCACGGCGTCTATGGTGGCCAGTTCTCTGATGTCCGTCACGGTGAGGGCTCCTGTGGTCATGACCAGCGATGCGTGTCGGGCCAGTGGTGGTCGCCCACGGCAGCCGCCGGGCGTTCGGGACGCGGAGCGGCCTCCGGGGCGGCCGCCTCCACGACCGCATGGCCGTACGTCCCGGTGAAGCCGTGCGCGCTCACTCCGGCGAGCCGTCGCCTCCCGTCCGGCCAGGGAGTGATCTCACGGGGGATTTCGAGGCCCAGCCGCTGCCAGGGGACGTCCGGGTCGAGCTGTCCGAGACCGGGCTGCGGCGGTATCTCGCCGTGCCGCACGCTGAGCACCGCCTTCATCAGGCCGGCCATCCCCGAAGTGGTCTCGAGGTAGCCCAGGTTGGCCTTGGCGGAGCCGACGACCAGCGGCGGCGTGCCCGCGGTGGTCCGCGCGAAGACGTCGGCGAGCACCTCCGCCTCTATGACGCCCGCCAGCCGGACCCCGTTGGCCTGCGCCTCGACGTACCCGACCTCGTCCGGGGTGCACCCGGCGGCCTTCAGCGCCTGCCGGACGACAACGGCCTGGCCGGCGGCCGACACCCGGGAGATCGAGTCGCGGGCCCCGTGCTGGTACACGGCGGTCCCCTTGACGACGGCGTAGGGCCGTGCGGCGTCGGGCTGCCTGCGGAGCACGAGGACACCGCAGCCCTCACTGCGCACATAGCCGTCGGCGGCCGCGTCGAAGGGCCGCGAACGGCCGCTCGCCGACAGCAGTCCGGCCCGCTCCTGCACCCCGAACGCCCCGGGCGCCAGCAGCAGGTTGCAGGCGCCCACCAGCGCCACATCGCACTCCCCCGACCGCAGCGAGGCGCAGGCGAGATGCAGGGCGGTCAGCGCGGAGGAGCAGGCGGTGTCGACGGTCAGGGCCGGTCCGCAGAGCCCGAGACAGGTCGCGATCCGGCCGGCGGCCCCGCTGAGCGCACCTCCGGTTCCCATGTGCGCGGACAGCTCGTCCCGGCCCGTGCGGTTGCGCAGGGCGGCGTACTGGTACTCCACCGAGCTCAGCGCCGCGAACACCCCGGTGCGCAGCCCGTCCGTCCCGTCGACACCGGCGTCCGCCAGCGCCTCGGCGGCGCAGGTGACCAGCAGGCGCTGCTGCGGGTCCGCGAAACCGGCCTCCTCGTCGCCGAGGCCGAACCGTTTCGCGTCGAACAGGTCGATGTCGTCGACATAGGCTCCGCGGCCCAACAGAGCGGCGTACGGGGCGAGATCGGGTGCGTCGGTGTTCCAGCGCGGCCGGCCCCGGCTGTCGGCCGGTATCCGGGGCGGGCCGTCCGTCACGACCCGGGCCTCGCGCAGCGCGGTCCACAGGGACCGTGGGCTGTCGATCCCCCCGGGCAGGCGGAGCGCCATGCCGTCCACGGCGATGCCCTGGGTGGCCGCCAGTCGCTGCCGGGCGAGCAGCACGACCAGCTGTTTGTGGGACAGCTGCTCGATCGAGTCGATGTAGTCCTTCACCGGTCACATGCTCCGCAGGGATTCGAGTTCGGCGTCGATGTCCTCGGCCGGCAGCGACGTGACCTCGGCGACGTCGTCGCCGTGCGCCTGCGGCAGCTGCGCGGCTCCGGCCAGCTGTTCGTCGACGAAGAAGGCGAGCTGCATGACCGTCGGGTAGTCGAAGACGAGCGAGGTCGGCAGCGAGGCGCGGAACATCACCTCCAGGGCGTTCTTCAGCTCGACGGCGGCCAGCGAGTCCACGCCGAGGTCCATGAACCGGGCGTGCGGGGAGATGTCGTCGATGCCGTCGAAGTGCAGCAGTGACGCGATCCGTTCCCGTACCGCCTCGTTGATCGTCTCGCGCCGCTGCGTCCGCGGGAGCGCGTTCAGCTCGTCGAGGTCGATCGTGCGCACGGACACGGCCGTTCCCCGGGCGACCCGCTGGTACAGGGCGTTGCCGCTCAGCCGCTGGGAGACGAATCGGTCCCAGTCGACCTCGCCGGCCGTCAGATGGCCCAGCGGCTGCCCGAGCGCCGTCCACAACGCCCTGGCGCCGACCCGGGGCCTGAGGAACCGGAAGCCCTGGCTCTCGATCCCGGTGGCCGACCGGGCGGACAGGTTGGCCGCCATGCCCACCTCGGCCCAGGGGCCCCAGCCGATGGAGAGCCCGGGCGTGCCGGCCGCGGCCCGCCGTGTCATCAGGCCGTCGATGTAGGCGTTCCCGGCCGCGTAGTTGGCCTGGCCGACCGGGCCGAGCACCGCGGCGAGGGACGAGTATCCGACGAAGAACTCCAGCCCGTCCTGGGCCTCGGCGGCCTGGTGCAGCAGCCATGTGCCGTAGACCTTGGAACGGAAGACGGTGTCCAGCTGTTCCCAGGACATGGCGGACACCGGTCCGTCCGCGAGGACGCCCGCGGCATGGACGATGCCGCCCAGCGGATGCCCGCCGGCGCCGATCTCGGCCATGATCCGCTCGACGTCCTCCTGGTCCGCGATGTCGCCCTGGTGGAAGTGGAGCAGGACGTCCTCGCCGATCCGTTCCCGCAGGGCGGCGGCGTCCTCGCCGCTCACCGGCCGGCGGCTCACCATGCTGATGTGGCGGGCGCCCTGGGCCACCAGTTTCTGCGCGGTCACCACTCCCAGGGCACCGGTGCCGCCGGTGATCAGATAGCTCTTGCCGGGGTCCGGGGCCGGCTCGGGGCGCGAACCGAGCACGGCCGGTTCGCGCATGTCGATGACGAGCTTGCCGATGTTCCCGCCCCGGCTGAGCACGCCGAAGGCCTCCTCGACCTCGTCGAGGGTGTAGGAAGTGGTCGTGATCGGTGCGAGCGAACCGTCCGCGAGCAGGCCCGCGACCGTCTCCAGGATCCGCTTGTTGATCTGCTGGAGCTCATCGGCGTCGAACTCACTGAGATCGAAGTTGTGGTACGCGACATCGGGCCGGGCCTCGCGCATCCGCTCCGCGGACCAGATGCCGAGTTTGCCGAGTTCCACGAAGCGCCCGCCCTCGGCGAGGACGCTCAGACCCGCAGGTATGTAGTCGCTGTTCAGGCTGTTGAGGACGATGTCCACGCCCGCTCCGCCGGTGGTGCGGCGGATCTCGTCGGCGAAGTCCAGCGAACGCGAGTTCATCACGTGCGTGATGCCCTGGGCGTGCAGGAAGGCGTGCTTGCCGGGGCTCGCCGTGGCGTAGATCTCCGCTCCCGCGAGCCTGGCCAGCGCCACCGCGGCCTGGCCCACACCGCCGGCGGCGGCGTGGATGAGGACGCGGTCGCCCGCCTTCATGCCGGCGAGCTCGTGCAGCGAGTAGTAGGCGGTGGTGTACGCCGTGGGCAGGGCCGCCGCTTCGGCGAAGCCGAGGGCCGGCGGCTTGCGCACCACCGCCGCGGACGGCACCACGACGCGCTTGCGCAGGCAGCCCAGATGGCTCACCACCACGTCGTCGCCCACCGCGAAGGCGGCGTCAGGTCCTGCTCCGACGACCGTGCCCGCCGCCTCGAATCCGAGGGGCAGCGGGTGGTACTCGACGCCCATGGTGTCGGCGTGCTGCTTCAGCATGCCGAGTGCGTTGAGGACGTCCTTGAAGTTGAGTCCCGCGGCGCGGACGGACACCTCCACCTCGTCGCCCCGCGGCGCCTCGTCGGGCACCGGTGTCCGCTTGATGCCGGAGAACTCCCCGGGATTCGCACTGGCGAGCTCGAAGTTCCCGTCCTGGCCGTCCGCGTGGCCGGTGGGGAAGACCCGCAGGACATGCCGCTTCCCGCGGCGGTAGGCGATCTGGAACTCCTCGCCCTCCGCGGTCAGGCACTCCTCGAACATCGAGGAGCAGTCGGTGCCGCCGTCGCCCGGCAGGTCGACCATGGTCACCCGGTACGCCGGGTACTCGTTGCCCAGCGACCGGCCGAAGCCCCACAGTGTCGCCGCGGCAGGGGTCCGTCCCGGCTGCGGCCCGTCGCCCGGGAGCAGTTGTGCCCCCTCGGTCACCAACCAGAGCCGCTGCCCCTGTCCGAAGCCGCCGGCGGTCAGTGCCGCGATCAGGGCGAGCAGGTCGGTGTAGTTGCGCTCGCATTCGTCGCGCAGTCCCGCGGCGGTGTCCCGGTCGGGTCCGGCGGTCCAGAACCACCACACGTCGGTCGGGCTTCCCTGCGTCAGCAGACCGGCCGCCTCATGGGCGTCCGCCGCGTACCGCAGGCGCGCACCGGCCTCCTCGAACCGGCCGGCCGTCCCGGCGAACTGTCCTGCGGAGCGGTTGACGACCAGGATGTCGCGTTCCTGTCCGTCGGTCCTGCGGACCGTCGACCGCTTGACCCACCGGGTCTCGTGGAACAGCCGACGGCGGTTCCCGTCGCCCACCGCGACCACCTGGCGGAACCGCAGCCCCCGCACGACGGCCACCGGCCGGCCGTCGTCGAGCAGCATCATGTCCGCCGTACGCTCCCGGTTCCCGGCGTCAGCGCCGGTGAGCCGCAGCAGGCTGCGCAGCGTCCCGCTCTTGGGCTTGCGCAGGAACTGCACGACACCGAAGCCGACGGGCAGATAGGTCTCGCCGTCGCCGAGCACGCCGGCGACCGACTGGATCACGTTGTCCAGGACGAACGGGGGGAGATACTCCCCCAGCGCGGTGTCATGGCCCTTCAGGTGGGCCACGGCGACGCCCTCGCCCTCCTTCCGCAGCGATGTGATCCGCTGGAACTCCGGGCCGTAGGCGAGACCCAGGTCCTCGAAGTCTCCGTAGAGGTCGTCGGCGGACACGGCTTCGCCGGGCGTCTCGGCGACCGCCGCCGCCGCGGTCAGGGCGTCCGCGGTGTCCTGTGTGCCGGGCTCCCCGGCGGCCGCGCCGATGCGGGCCGTGGCGTGCAGCCGCTCCCTCGCGTCCGTGTCCCCGGCGACGCGGCTGGAGATCTCCACGGCGGCGCCACCGTCGTCCGCGGTACGCAACCGGGTGAGGAGCTCGACCCCGTACTCGTCGGAGACGATCAGGGGCTCCTGGATGTCGATGTCCGTCAGCGGCCGACCGGTCTCGCCGAACACCGAGTCCTGCAGGGCCAGCAGCAGGTCCACGTAGCAGGCGGCCGGAACGACGATCTGCCCGAGCACCACGTGGTCACGCAGATATCCGGGGCTGTCCGGGGAGATCACGGACAGGAAGACCCGGGCGCCGTCGCCCTGCTCCGGGCGGTCGCGGAGCTCGGCGCCGAGCAGCGGATGGGTCGCGCCCCCGCCGCTGCCGGACGTCAGGCCGCGACGGCTCGGCAGCCAGTGACGGCGGCGGTCGTAGGCGTAGGTCGGCAGGGTGAGCCGGTCGGCCTCCCGGCCGCGGTGGTACGCGGCCCACGAGACGTCCAGGCCCGCGCGGTAGAGCTCGGCCACCGACCGCTTGAGCGTGTCCGCGGCCGCGTCGTCACGGTGCGCGCTCGCCAGCCAGGTGTGCCCGGGTCCGGCCACGCACTTCCGGCCCAGCCCGAGGAGTGTCGTGGACGGCCCCACCTCCAGGAAGACGTGCTCCCCGTGGTCGGCGATGGTCCGCATACCGGCCGCGAACTCCACCGGTGCGCCGATGTGCCGGACCCAGTACTCCGGCGTCGAGATCTCCTCGAAGGCGGCGACCCCTCCGGTCACGTTCGACACCAGGGTGAGGTCCGGCTCGTGGAACCGCACATCCGCGACGGCGGCCGCGAACTCGTCGAAGACCTCGGCCATGAGCGGCGAGTGGAAGGCGTGGGAGACCTTGAGCGGCTGCGTCCGGACGGAGCGTGCACCGAGCTTGGCGACGATCTCCGCCAGTGAGTCGGCGCCACCGGACACGACACAGGACTGCGGGGTGTTCACCGCGGCGAACGACACGTCCCGGTACCCCTGGATGAAGGGCGCCACGGTGTCCATCGCGGCCTCCACGGACACCATGCCGCCCGGCGCGGACACCGACTGCATCAGCCGGGACCGCGCGGCGACCAGGCGTACCGCGTCCTCCAGGGAGAAGAGTCCGGCGACCGCGGCGGCGACGACCTCACCGATGCTGTGCCCGATCAGCATGGCGGGCTCGACACCGAAGCTCATCCACAGCCGCGCCGTCGCGTACTCCACCGCGAACAGCGCGGGCTGGGTGTACCGCGTCTGCCCGAGCTCGCCGGCGGGGTCGTCACCGAACACGAGGTCGCGGACGGAACGGCCCAGATGCGGTTCGAAGAGCCGGTCGCACTCGTCCATGTGCTCCCGGAAGACCTGATGGTTCTCGTAGAGCGACCGGCCCATGCCCGGGTACTGCGCGCCCTGTCCGGTGAAGAGCATCGCCACCCGCGGCTGCTCACCGACGGCGGTGCCGGACTGCTCGCGCAGCAGCGCCGCGAGTTCGTCGCGGCCGCCCACCACGCCGCCGAGCCGGTGGCTGAAGTGGGCGCGGCCGACGGCGGCGGTGTACGCGATGTCCCGCAGGGCCGCCCCGGGTTCGGCATCGAGGAAGGCCAGGTACTTCTCCGCCTGCCGGCGCAGCGCCCGCTCGCTCCTGGCCGACAGCACGAACACCTCGTTCCCCCCGGCAACCGGGGCGGCTACGTCCGGCGCCGCCTGCGCGGGTGCCTGTTCGAGTACCGCCGAGGCGATCGTCCCGGCGAAACCGAAGGAGTTCACCAGCGCCCGGCGCACCGGTGCCTTCCACGGCTGCCCCTCGGTCGGCACGGTCACCGGCGACCGGTCCCACGGGATGTGCTGGGAGGGCCGTTCCATGTTCAGGTGCGGGTAGATCCACCCGTGGTGCAGCTGGAGCGCGGTCTTGATCACGCCGCCGATACCGGCGGCGGCCTCCATGTGCCCGACGTTCGTCTTGAGCGAGCCGACGACCACCGGCTCGGCGACCGTGTGCGACTCGGCGAAGACGGACGAGACCGACTGCATCTCGATGGGGTCGCCGAGGGAGGTACCGGTGCCGTGCGCCTCGACGTACTGGATGTCGGAGGGCTGCAGCGAGGCGTTGCGGAGCGCCGCTCGCATGACGCCCTGCTGCCCCGTGCTGTTCGGCACGGTCAGGCCGCCGCTCTCGCCGTCCTGGCGGACGGCCGTCCCGCGGATCAGCGCCAGGATCCGGTCTCCGTCGCGCTTGGCGTCGGAGAAGCGCTTGAGCACCACGACGCCGCAGCCCTCGCTGCGCGCGTAACCGTCCGCACTGTCGTCGAAGGTCTTGCAGCGGCCGTCCGGTGAGAGCATTCCGGCCTGGGAGAAAACGATGTGGTTGAGCGGGTGGTGAATCGCGTTGACCCCGCCGCAGAGCGCGATGGAGCAGTCCCGCTTCCTGAGCCCGGTGACGGCGAGGTCCAGCGCCACGATGGACGAGGAGCAGGCGGTGTCGATGGCCATGCTGGGACCGCGCCAGCCCAGCAGGTAGGAGAGCCGTCCCGGCACCGCGCTGTGCGCCGTACCGGTACCGGTGTGGGCGTCGAGATCCTCCCGGGCGAGCTCGCCGACCTCCAGGAGGTAGTCGAAGCAGGAGATGCCGAAGTACACACCGCCCTCGCTGCCGCGGAGCGTGCCCGGATCGATGCCGGCGTTCTCCAGCGCGTCCCAGGAAGTCTCCAGCGCCAGCCGGTGCTGGGGATCGACGTAGGCCGCCTCCTTCGGCGAGATGTTGAAGAAGGCGGCGTCGAACCGGTCGATGCCGTCGAGGAAACCGCCGCCGGCCGCGGAGATCCTGCCCTTCTCGGCCGGCCCCTCCCGGTACAGGGACTCGACGTCCCACCGGTCATCGGGGACCGGGCCGGTCCCCGACCTGCCGGAGCGCAGGAACTCCTCGAACTCCGCCGGTGTCGTGGCTCCTCCGGGGAACCTCAGGCCCACACCGACGATGGCGATCGGCTCGTACTTCTCCAGCATCAGCTCGCGGAGCAAGGTGTCACGACTGTCGGGCATGCGTGGTCTCCTACGACGGCATTCTGGCGCGGCGGGTGCGGCTCAGGACTCGTACAGATCGGCGATCAGGTCGCTGACCTGCCGTTGGAGTTCAGCGGACGGGCCCGGTGCGTCCTCCGGCTCGCGTCTGCGGGGGACAACGGCATCGGGCAGCACGACCGAGACGAGGTGGTCGGCCACCTGCCGGACGGTCGAGAGCCCGAAGAGCACCGAGGTGTCCAGCTCGCACCCCAGCTGCTCCTCGATGCGCTGCCTCAGCTCGACGGCGCGCAGGGACGTCACCCCGAGGTCGAAGTAGTTCTCGTCGAGCGGGAGTTCGTCCGCGTCCGTCATGAGCAGCGCCTGCTTGAACTCGCGGCTCACGAAGGCTTCGAGAGCCGCGCGCCGTTGCGCCCGCGGGGTCCGCGCCAGCTGCTCCCGAACGGCGGCCCCCGTCTGCCTCTCCGCCGTCATGCCGGATCCGTGATGGCGATCCGCGCCTCACCCCGGCTGTCCCCGCCGGTCCCGTCCCAGAACCGGCACGTCGTATGGAGTACGACCAGCGGGTTCCAGCGCTCCGACTTCTCCAGCCGGGCGGTGTCGGTGAGGGTCACGCTCCCGGAGAACCGCTTGCCGCGCATCTCGCGCTTGAACCGGCTCCGGAAACTCGTGATCAGGATGTTCGGCAGCTGCAGCCGCCAGAAGTCCTCCAGGGACCATTCCCGGAGGACCGGAATCAGGCCTTCCCGGACCGACTTGGCGATCAGGTAGTACGCCATCTGGTTGTAGCAGATGTTGAACTCGACGGCGTTGAAGTGACCGGTGTCGTCGATGTAGCAGGACTCGCCGATCTCGAACTCCGCGGAGACGGTGACCTCGTGCGGTTCCGGACCGGTCGACAGGGCTGCCGACTTCATGTACTTGCAGTGCTCCCGGTAGGGGCGGAGCACGAGGGGCAGCAGTTCGCCGTCGGTGTCGTAGGTGAGGATGCCGGACGGGTCGAGGCCGGCTGTCTGTGCGCTCACTGCGGGTGCCTTTGCTCGCCGGTCCAGGTCATCACACCGTCACCACGACCTTGCGCGGCGACCGGATGAGATAGTTCGGCCGCCACTGCACCTCCTCCTCGGTGTCGGCCAGGGCCATGCCGGGGAAGCGCTTCAGCAGCAGCTCGACCAGGATCTGCATCTCGATGCGGGCGAGTTCCTTGCCGGGGCAGTGGTGCGCGCCGCGGCCGAACGCCCAGTGCTGCTTGTCCTCGCGGTCGAAGTCCAGTACGTCGGGCTCCGCGAAGCGGCGCGGGTCGCGGTTGGCGGACGAGATGCTGAGGATCACCGTCTCGCCCTTCGCGACGGGGGTGCCGGCGATCGTCATGTCCTCCAGGGCGAACCGGCGGAACGCGTTGTGCGCGGAGCCGTCCCAGCGCAGCAGCTCCTCGACGGCCTCCGGGATCAGCTCCGGCTCCTGCCTGAGCCGCTCCGCCAGATCGGGGCGGTCCAGCAGGGCCAGCAGGCTGCTGCCGATGGAACCGACCGTCGTGTCGTAGCCGCCGATGACGAGGAAGAACGCCATGCCGACGATCTCCTGCTCGGACAGGTGACGGCCCTCTTCGTCCACCGAGTGGATCCAGTGCGACATCAGGTCGTCGCCCGGCTCGGCACGCTTGAGCTCGACCAGCCGGTAGACGAACTCGATCAGCGCCTTGCCGGCCGCCTGCCCGTCGGCGAGGACACCGCCGAGCAGCGCGTCGCTCCAGTCCCGGAACGGTCCGCTCATGTCGCTGGGTATGCCGAGCAGTTCGACGGTGACGGTGATCGGCAGCGGCGCGGCGATCATCTGCATCAGGTCGCCGCCGCCGTTCTTCTCGACCTCGTCGAGCAGGCGGTTGGTCTCGGCCACGATCCACGGCCGCAGGGCGTCGATGCGCTTGGGGGTGAACGCGAAGTTCATGAACCGGCGCAGCCGGGTGTGGATCTCCCCGTCCTCCATGTGGAGGTTGCCCGCCCGGACGAACTCGGGCAGCACCTCGTTCTTGTAGTCCTTGGCGTGCCGGTGGTTGCGCACCAGCCGGCGGTCCTTCAGCAGCTCCGAGACGTCCTCGTAGCGGGTGACCAGCCATGCCTCGTTGCCCTCGGGCATGCAGATCCGGTGGATCGGCGCCTCCTCGCGCAGCCGGGTGTAGACCGGGTACGGGTCGGCGTAGAACTCGGCGTCGAACGGGACATCACGGTCGTGGAAGGGGCACTTCGTCGTCATGTTCCAACCTCGGGGCAGGGCGCCACGGTCACACCGTGACGGGAAGGGAACGCGGGGCTCGGAAGGTGTAGTTCGGGCGCCAGGTGACCGAATCGGCCGGGACGGCGAGAGCCAGGTCCGGGAAGCGCTGCAGCAGCTTCGCGATCATCACCTGCAGCTCGATCCGGGCCAGTTCCTTGCCGGGGCAGTGGTGCGTCCCCCTGCCGAAGGTGAGGTGCTGGGCGCTGTCCTCGCGGTCGAACCTCATCTCGTCCGGCTCCGGGAACCGCCGCGGGTCGCGGTTGGCCGATCCGATGGAGAGCATCACGGTGTCGCCCTTGCCGATGCGTGTGCCCGCCAGTTCCAGCTCCTCGACGGCGAACCGGCGGATGGAGTTCTGCGCGGATCCGTCCCAGCGCAGGAACTCCTCGACCGCGGCGGGGATCAGCTCCGGGTGGGCCCGGAGCTCCTCGGCCTTCTCCGGACGGGTGAGCAGTCCGAGTACCGCCGTGCCGAACGAGCCGAAGGTGGTGATGTAGCCGCCGAGCAGGAGGAAGAACGCCATGCCGACGATCTCCTGCTCGGACAGGCCCTTGCCCTCCTCGTCCTTCCCGTGGACCCAGTGCGAGAGCAGATCGTCGCCGGGCTCCTCACGCTTCCGGGCGATCAGCTGGTACGTGTACTGGATCAGTGCCGCGCCGCCCTTCTGGGCGTCCTCGGGCACGCCGCACATGATCTGGTCGCTCCACAGGTGGAAGTCGCCGCCCATGTCGCGCGGGATGCCGAGGATGTCCACGATGATGGCGATGGGCAGCGGCTCCGCGAAGTCGGCCATCAGGTCCCCGCCGCCGGCCGTGGCGAGCTTCTCCAGCAGTGCGTCGGCGACCTCGTCCATGCGCGGCCGCAGCGCGGCGATGCGCTTGGGGGTGAAGGCGAAGTTCATGAACCGGCGCAGCCGGGTGTGGATCTCGCCGTCCTCCATGTGGAGGTTGCCGTCACGTACCGCCTCGGGCAGCAGCTCGCTGCGGTAGTCGCTGTTGGCGTGCTTGCGGCTGCGCACCAGGCGCTTGTCGTTGAGGCAGGCGTGCACGTCCTCGTACCGGGTCACCAGCCATACGGGGACTCCTTCCGGCAGCCAGACGCGGTGGACCGGGGACTCCTCCCGCAGTTCGCTGTACCGGGCGTACGGGTCGTCGAAGTACGCGGCATCGAAGGGCGTGCCGTCGAAGGGACACTTGGCCATGGGTGGTCCTGTCCTGTCGAGGTTGCGGGTGGCGTCAGACGGCTGCGTCGAAGGGGTACTCGTCGTAGACGGTCACGCGGTACGAGACGGCCGGCTTCGGCGTCGTCGTGTGCAGGGCGCGGTGCACCAGGCTGCGGTTGTCCCAGATCAGCAGGTCGCCGGCGTCGAAGCGCTGCAGATGGATCTGCGGGTGCTCGAAGGTCCGGTCGTACTGACCGGTGGCTTCGAGCAGGTTCTGGAGCAGGTCGGCGCCGAGGTCGTTGCCCGCCTCGTCGGTGAGCCCGACGGTGAACCCCTCACTGATGTAGAGAATCGATTCTCCGGTGTGCGGGTGGCGGGTCACCGCGTTGTGGACGACGGCCGGGGTCTTCGTCTCGATCTCGGCCAGCAGCTCGCCCACCGGACGGTAGACGTCCTCCGGGCGGATCTTGAAGAAGCGGCGGGGGCTGTGCACGGCCCGGGCCTGCGCGGCGGCGTCCTTGAGTTCCTGCGGGAGGGCCTCGTACGCCCTGCCCAGATCGATGAAGAAGGTGCCGCGGTCCCCGGTGGGCACCACCTGCGGATGGATCAGGGTGAAGCCGAACGGCTTCTCCATGAACTGGTAGTCCGCGTGCCAGAACTTGCCCGTCTTGGGCACGCCGACCTGCTTGCCGTCCTCCGGCACGTTGGAGGAGACGAAGACGAGATCGTTCTCCGGGTGGTGGTACATGGGCTCGTAGTAGGGGGCCGGCTCGCCGAAGAGCTTGCCCAGCTCCACGAACGCCCCGGTGGAGAGCTCCTGCTTCCTCAGGATGACTATCTTGTCCGTGTAGACGAGTTCCTTGATCCGCGCGACATCGGCGGCGGTGGCCGAGGCGATGTCGAACCCCTCGACCACAGAGCCCATCCTGGCATCCGTCTGCTTGCTGATGATCACAGTTCTTCCCCCGGTTGAATGGCTGGCTCGCGTGGTTGCGGATGACGCGGGCACCCCGTATCCAGGCCCCGTGCGACACTAACCACGCCCGCTTAAAGCCCGGTTATCGATTGCTTACGCCGTCGTCGGCGACGGCTGCCGGAAGTCGCCGGCCGCCGGCCGCGCGCCAGAATCCGTCCAGCCAGACCAGCACGTCACGCATCACGTAGTGGTCGACGTGGGGGCGCAGGGCGGACAGCAGGAAGGACCGGGCCCCCTCGGACGGCACCCCGAGCACGGTGATCCTGGTGTCGGCGGAACCGTCGGCACCGACCGGATGGAACTCCGCCGTCAGATCGAGGCCACCCGGCTCGAAGACCTCGCCGCCGGGCGACTCGTTGCGCCACAGCCGCACCAGGCCACGGTCGAGAAGGCTGCGGTAGAGCGGCAGCGCGTCGAGCCGGGGGTCGAACCCGTGCATCCGCGCCTCCACCAGCACGTCGACCGGGCGCCGCAGACCGGTGTGCGGCCCCTCGACGAAGGCCCGGCCGGTCGCCTCGTCGACCCGGACCCGTGCGTCGCGTCCCGCCCCGACGTCCAGCAGCCCGTGCTCGATCAGCGCGATGATCTTCGCCATGATCTCGGGTGCGGCGCCGTTGGCCAGCCGGTTGTGATGGCCCACCCACGTGCTCAGGAAGTGCCGCTGGGAGGCGGGCGTCAGGCCGGCGTCGTCCACCGCGTACGAGATCACCCCGCGCAGATCGCGCCAGACGCCGTCGGCCGCGGCCTTGTGCGGGTTGCCGGCATTGCCCTGCCGGGCCCACAGCTGGTCGCGCGCCATGAAGTCCAGCACCGCCGCGCGGACCTCCGCCGCGGACCCGCAGGACGGCAGCGGGGAGACCGTCCGCTGCCAGTCGAACCGGTTGCCGTGGACCGACGGGTCCATCCCGCACGGCGACTCCAGCCCGTCCGTCTCCGCCGACGGGGCCACCGAACGGTCGACGCAGCGCCGGACCTCGTACGCCGCGGAGGCGCCGTAGACCGTCCTGACCCAGTGCAGCAGGACGTCCCGGACCGGCCAGCCGACCGTGCGTTCCGCCGTGAACACCGCCTGCTTACCGCGCAGTACGGCGTCCAGCACCTCCGCGATCTCGTCGGCCGCACGCTCCAGGGGGGCCAGCAGGTCGCCGGTCCGCGGGGCGGCGGGGCCGCCGGTCAGGAAGGCGAGCCAGTGCGGCAGGACCCGCTGCGTCAGCAGCAGCGCGGTACCCGGGCCGAAGAGGGTGACGTAGTGCAGGTGCGCCATCTCCAGCACGGCCAGTGGCAGGACGTCGCGCTCGAAGTCGAGCTGCGCGCGGCCGGCCCCGGCCTCGGGCGAGGCCGGCGTGCCCCGGTGCGCCCGGAGCAGATCGACCGCCCCGGTCGTCAGGAACGTGCCCGGGTGGTCGCCGCCGTTCGGCTTGTGGTTGTCGGGGCGGGCGAAGGTGAAGAGCCCTGACCTGCTGAAGGCCACGACGGCCTCGGGTTCCCGGCCGCTGGGCAGATAGACCAGCCCGCCGCCGGAGTCCGGCTGGAAGGTGCCGCCGCGCCCTTCCGTCAGGTGCAGCACGGTGTCGATCGCGGTCAGCCCCATGCCCATGCAGCCGACCACGTCCGAGGGACCGCACTGCTCGGGTCCCAGCCGTGCCTCCAGCGGATACGGGTGCGGCACGTGGCGGGTACGGCCGCCTGGCGCGCTCGCGGCGCGTCCCGGGTCGTGGAAGGAGTGCCCGGTCAGCAGCAGCACCTCGTCCGCCCGGTACCGGTCCCCGTCCGCGGTCACCACCTCGAAGCCGCGCCCGAGCGGGGCGAGGTCCACCACCTCGGCTTGGTGCAGGTGCAGTTCGGTGCCCGGGTGACGCAGCAGGTCCGCCGTGTACGCACGGAACATCTCGCTCAGGGCACGCCCGTGCACATGACGCTTCGGCCAGTCCTCGGGGCGCAGGTCGAAGTCCGGGTCCCCGGTCTCCTGGAAGGTGCGCCGGCACCATTCGTACAGTGTGGGCCGCTCCGGGGCGGGCCGGAGCGGCCCCGCGCCCGGGGTGCTCTCGTCGGCGGCGAAACTCACCTGGCAGGCGATGCGGTTGAGATAGCTCGTCCGCGCCTGGGCCGGGCTGTGCGCCTGTCCCGCGCCGAACTCCCCGGTCCGCTCGAAGACCCGCACCTCCAGGCGGGCGTGCGCACCCAGCCGGCCGACCGTCGCCGAGAGCCGCTCCATGACGTACGTCGCCCTGGGACCGCCGCCCACCAGGGCCAGCCGATAGGGTTCCGCGGCGCCGTCCGGCAGCGCGGTTCGGGGGGTGGTCACCTCACACCTCCCCGCCTTCGCCGGTCCGCGTCCGCGCCTGCCTCGTCCCCGTCGTCCCGTCCCGATCCCCCAGGAGGCGACGGAGCACCAGCAGGAAGCGGCCGATGTCCCCCTCGGTCATGCAGCCCATGGTCGAGAGCCGGAAGTAGTCGCGGGCCAGCTGCTCCTGGGCCGCATAGATCACGAACCCGTGGGCGCGCAGGCCTTCGTGGAGTTCGGAGTAGCTCCATCCCCCCGGTATCCGTACCGCCGTCAGCCCGGCGGCCCGCTGCTCCGGGGGGAGCAGGATCTCCAGACCCAGCTCCTCCAGTCCGTCGCGCAGCTGCCGCGCCAGGCCCCGGTACCGGAGGTTTCGGGCCTCCCACCCCTCGGCGACGGCCAGGGAGAGCGCGGTGTCGAACGCGTAGAACGCGGGCACGCCCGGCGTGAACGCCGGGGCCTGCGCCTTCTCCTGGGCCAGGTAGTGACGGTGCAGGTCCAGGCTGTAGCTGCGCCGCGGCGCACCGGCCAGCGCTTCGAAAGCCGTCCGGGAGGCACTGACGAAGCCGAGCCCCGGAGCACCTTCGAGGCACTTGTTGGCCGATCCGGCGAGCCAGTCGATCCCGTCCTCGGCCAGTCCGATGCGCTCGGCGCCGATGCTGCTGACGGCATCCACGATGACCTCGCACCCATGGCTGTGGGCGACCTCGGTCAGCGCCGCCACGTCGTTGAGCATGCCGCTGCTCGTCTCGTGGTGGACGAGTCCGACGTGCGTGAGACCGGGGCGGCCGGACAGCGCCCGGTCGACGGCGGCCGGGTCGGCCGGGTTGCCCCAGCCCAGCTCCAGCCGGTGGCTCCGGATGCCGTGGGCCCGCGCGATGTGGGAGAACCGTTCACCGTAGTGGCCGTTGTCCACGGCCAGCAGGCCGCCGTCCGCGGGGACCGCCGAGCTGATGGCCGCCTCGACGGCGGACGTTCCGGATCCGGTCAGGACCACGGAGGTGTGGCGGTCGTCGCCGCCCGCGACGAGGGTGGTGCGGTGCCGCACCCGGGCCAGGAGTTCGGAGAACTCGGGCTCCCGGTGGCACAGATCGGGGCCGCCGAGCGCGTCGCGCACCCGGCCGTCCGTCATGACGGGTCCCGGATTCATCAGGACCAGGCGTGCGGGGTGTGCGTACGTACCGGCGCTCATCGGGCGACCGCCTCCATGAACCGGGCCGCCGACCTGGGCGGCGGGAAGGCCGGGCGGCCGAGGCCCGGATCGGAGCCCGGGGCGATGCGGACCCGGATCAGATGGGTGCCGCCCGCCTCCTGGGCGTGCCGCACGGCGTCGCGCACGGCCTCGCCGGTCGTGACGTCGCGGGTGTGGCGGTAGCCGCAGGCGGTGGCGATCGCGCAGAGGTCGACGCCCGCGGAGACGGTGGGCTGGCCGCCGGTCGACTCGTACGCCTCGTTGTCGAGCAGCACATGGCACAGGTCGGTGTCGCGCCGCTGGCCGATCGTGGCCATCGCCTCCAGGCGCATGAGCGCCGCGCCGTCGCCGTCCAGCACCGCGACCTTCCGGCCTGCGGCGTGCATCGCCACGCCGAGGGCCACGCTCGACGCGCAGCCCATCGAGCCGACCACGTAGAGATTCTCCGGACGGTCCCAGTCCCGTTCGAGTTCCCGGGCGGTCTTGCCGGTCGTGGCCACCAGCAGCGTCTTGGGGTCCATGGCACCGACGACGTGCGCGATCGCCTCGGCCCGCTTCATCAGGCGGGCGTCCCGGTGCCGGGTGCCGCCCCCGCCCGTACGGGGGGCGATCGCGCCCTTGGGCACGACGAAGGCGAACGGCAGCCCGGTGACGGCCATGTGCTCGGCCGCGGCGTCCAGCACGGGGCCGAGCTCCGCCTGGTCCGTGGGGAGCAACTCGTTGCGGATGCCCATGGCGGTCAGGAGCTCGGGGGTGATGCGGCCCATCAGCTCGTGCTGGGGCTCGTCCTCCTGGCCGGGACGGCCGCGCCAGGTCACCAGCAGCAGGACCGGCAGGCGCAGGGTGTGGCAGAGGGACGTGAGCGGGTTGACGGTGTTGCCCAGCCCCGAATTCTGCAGGATCACCACCGGCCGGCGGCCCGCGAGGCGGGCTCCGGCCGCGAGCGCCACCGCTTCTCCTTCATTGGCGGCGATCACGTACTGCTGCGGATGTTCGGCTTCCAGATGGGAGATGACCGGTCCGAGGAAGGAACACGGCACGCCGGTGAAGGGGCCGAATCCGCGGTCCTGCAGCGCGGTGACGAGGGCGCGGGCGTCCAGTGCGCCCGGGCCGGAGGTAGTCATCGGGCCGCCTCCCGGGCTGCCAGCATCTGCGTGGCGCGGTGGACGTCGTCGTCGGTACGCAGTTCGAGCCAGCCGGACGCGATCTCGACCGCGCGCGGCTGGTGGCCGTCCGCGAGCAGATCGTCCAGCAGCCGTGCGAGGTCGGCCTGTTCGGAGTTGGCCCGCCGCTTCTCTGCGGCCCTGCGCAGCAGTGCCATGCCGGCCGCGGAGAACGCCGCGGCCCCGGCGAACTCGCCGTCCGCCCGGTCCCCGGCCCGACCGGCGACCTCCCCGCCCTCGCTTCCGCCGATCCGGCGGCCGTCACGGGCCACCGAGGTCAGCCGCAGCCCCAGCGCACCGGGCCGTTCACCGGTCCCGGCCGTGACATCGACCAGCACGGCGATGTCGGCGTCCGTAGCGATGAGCCGCCGCAGCGGTTCCGCCTCGACGAACGAGTCGGCCGAGACCAGCACCGTGCGGCCCGCGCCGCCGCCCGGCAGCTCCAGCACCGCTCCGGCCGCATCCGTGTGCGAGGCGCCCGGGGTGACGTCCTGCGGGCACTCGGCCACGGCGGCCCCCGCGGTGGCGACGGCGACCGACTCGATACCTGCCCGGCGCAGCGCGGACGTCTGCTCCTCCAGCAGGCGCGGCCCGGCTCCGGCCACCGCGCCGCCGGGTACCACCAGGGCTCGGGGCCGGCCCTCGTGCGGGGTGATGAACTGCGCCTCGAACCGCTTCTGCTCGGGCACGCCCTGGAGGTCGAAGACGGTGGCCAGCGGGGCGATCCGGGCCTCGACGGCGGTGGTCCTGTCCTCGCGCAGGATCGAGGCGAAGGTCTCGCTGACGGCGGTGATCCCGGCGCGCAGACCGTGGTTGGCGTAGATCACCATCTTGGCGCCCGCCTCGGCCAGCTCCGTGGCGGTCACCGTGTGGTACGTGGTGGGGACCACGACCACCGGTGTCCGGAGGGTCCAGCTGCTGAGGAAGCGCAGCACCTCCTCCGGGTTCTCGTCCTTGGAGTGGATCAGCACGGCGTCCGCGCCGGCCTCCGCGTAGGCCTCCCCGCGGCGCAGCGCCTCCGCCGGGCCCCAGCCGGCGATCAGTGCCTCGATACGGGCGATCACCATGAAGTCCCTGGTCCGCTGGGCGGCCTTGGCCGCGGCCAGCTTCCCGCAGAACTCGGCTATGGGGGCGAGCTCCTGACGCCCCGGGATGAAGCTGTTGACCTTGGGGAAGCGCTTGTCCTCGATGGACACGGCAGCGATTCCGGCCGCCTCGTAGCGGCGGATCATGTTCATCACGTTGTGGGCGTTGCCGTATCCCGCGTCGCAGTCCGCGACCACCGGGATGCCGACCGCCGAGACGAGCGACGAGGCCACGCCGAGCAGCTCGCTCATGGTGAGGATGTCGGTGTCGGGCACGCCCTGGGAGGCCGAGACCTCCAGGCCGCTCGACCACACACCGTCGAAACCGGCGCGTTCGGCAAGGCGCGCGCCCAGCGGATTGTGTGCGCCGACGATGCGTACGGCACCGTCGCGGGCGAACAGTTCGCGCAGTTGCCGGGCACCGGGTACCGCACCGCGCTCCTGGCGCGCCGGTATCTCCGCAGAACTCATGCCGATATCTCCTGTTGTCTGCTTCGCTGAATGGGCGGTATGCGTCCCGGGGGACTGCGCGTCGCCGGGCCGGTCCGGCCGGGCGGTCCGGCTGAGGCGGTGCCGGCGGTGGCGGTCAGTCGCCGCCCGGCCGGTCCCGGGTGCGGCACCGTCCGGGCGGGGCCGGACGGCGGGGGGCCTTCACGTCTGCTGCCTCTCTGCCCGGCGGCCGAGAAGCACGGCCAGCGCGCCCAGAACCGCCACCGCGGCGGCGGCCAGCAGGGCGTACTCCATGCCCTCCAGGAAGACCGACCGGACGACACGGGTCGCGGCGGCTCCGATTCCGTCGGGGGCGAGGCCCACCGCGGCGCCCCGGCCCGCTTCCGCGGTCCGGTCCGGCCCGAGGGCGATGCCCGCGGCCGCCAGCCGGCCCGGCATCGTTGTCGCGGTGTACGTCGCCACCACCACGCCGACCGCGGCGATGCCGAGGCTGCCGCCCACCTGCATGGCCGTCTGCTGCATGCCGCCCGCCACGCCGGAGAGTTCCGTCGGGGCGCCGCTGAGTACGAGTTTGGTGGCACCGACCATGACGGGACTGAATCCGAGTCCCAGCAGGAAGAAACAGGCGGTCGTCCGCACCGGACCCGACTGGGCGTCGAGCTGGGAGAGCGCGCACATCGCCGTGGCGGTGACGGCGAGCCCCGAGGCCACCGGCAGCCACGGACCCGACCTGCCGATCCAGACCGCCGCGACCGGAGCGCCCACGATCATGAGTCCGGTCAGCGCCAGCACCCGTACACCCGAGTCGGTCGGAGTAAGGCCCAGGATGTTCTGCAGGTAGAAGACGAGGACGAACGGGGCCCCGAACATCACGAACGACATGGCGGTCATGCTCAGCACACCGGCCGTGAACCGCGCCGACCGGAACATGCCCGGCGGTACCAGCGGGTCGTCCGCCGTCCGTTGCCGCCGGACGAAGACGGCTCCGAGCAGGACCGCCACCACCAGCAGGACCGCCGTCCGGACATCGGGCCGGCCGTGGTCGGCGGCCGTGCCGAGACCACCGATGAAGAGGCACAGCGTGCCGGCCAGGAGCACCATGCCGGAGAGATCGAGCCGTACCGCCGCACTCCCCCCACGGGTCTCTCCCAACACCACGGAACCCAGGACGAGCACCGCGGCGCCGAGGGGCACGTTGAGGAAGAAGACCCAGCGCCAGCCGGCATGGTCGACCAGCACCCCGCCCACGACGGGGCCGGCCGCGGTGGCCGCCGCGATCACCGCACTGCGCACGGCGATCGGGCCGTTGAGCCGGTCCGCGGGAAAGGTGTGGCGCAGCAACCCGAGGGTGGCCGGCTGCATCAGGGCGCCGAACACCCCCTGCAGCACCCGCAGTCCGATGACCCAGCCGATCTGCCCGCAGAACCCGATGGCCACCGACGCGGCGGTGAACCCCGCGGCGCCGGTCAGGAACACCTTGCGGTGCCCGTACCGGTCGCCGAGCTTCCCGGCGGTGATCAACAGGGCGGACACCGCCAGCAGATAGCCGTTGACCACCCACTGGACGCCCGTCAGCGACGTCCGCAGGTCCGCCTGCATGGCCGGCTGGGCGACCGTGACGATCGTTCCGTCGAGGGAGACCATCATCGCGCCGAGCGACAGGGCCAGCAGGGTGAGCCAGGCACGTCCGGTGCGCTCCCGCGGACCGCCTCGACGGTCCAGTACCTCTTCGATCATGGCTCCCCTGTCCGCATGGTCCGCTGCCCGCCCACCGGCCGCTCCGGGCTAGCTGGCGATTCCGCCGTCCATACGGATGACTTCGGCATTGATGAAATCCGCGGCGGGACCGGCGAGGAACGCGACCGTCTCCGCCACTCCCGGTCCGCTGCCCTGGCCGAGCAGCGACCTCTCGGCCTTCGCCGTGCGGATGCCGTCGGGCAGCGCGGCACCGAGGCCGGTGTCGAGCAGGCCGGGCGCGAGGACCACACTGCGGATTCCGTAACCGGCGTACTCCTGGGCGACCGTCCGGGCGAGCCCGTGCAGACCCGCCTTGCTGGCCGCGTAGTTGGCCTGGCCCGCGTTGCCGAGGACGGCGGCGACCGATGAGATGTAGATGATGCGTCCGTAGCGCTGGCGCATCATCACCCGCACCGCCTGCTTGGTGGTCAGGAACGCGCTGCGCAGGTTCACGCGCATCACTTCGTCCCAGTCGTCCGGGCTCATGAGCACCAGGGGTTTGTCCCGGGAGATGCCCGCGTTGTGCACCAGCACGTCCAGCCGTCCGCACCGGCGCGCCATCGCTGTCAGCCGCTGGGCGGTGTCCTCCTCGGCGACGTCGCCCTGGCACAGCCGGAGGCTGTCGCCGAACTTCTCGGCGAGCTCCAGCAGGGCCGGGGACTCCGATCGGTGGTTGGCCACCACGGTGGCCCCGCTGTCCAGCAGGGCCTGGGTGATCTGCAGCCCGAGCCCTCTGCCGGCCCCGGTCAGTGCGATGACCCGGCCGTCCAGCCGTGAGTCGGTGTTCACAGTGCCCTTCCGCTGAGTCCGGCCGGCTGCGGGCACGTCGCCGGCTGCCTGTCCGCGAAGATGTGTGCCACGATCCGTTCGAGGTCCGGCTCCGTCAGTGCCACGGCCCGCGTGGGCAGCGCGAACCGCACATGCGGGTGGGCGCTGTCGCCCTCGTCCATCAGCACCGGCGGGAGCAGCACCTTCGGCGTCCGCGCGATGGTCCGCCGGGCTCCGGCGAGGAACCGTTCGCCGCGTTTGCGCAGGTGGACGGGAAGCCAGTCGAGCGCCTCCACATGAAGGTCGGTCAGGCCGTCCGGGGACCGCTCGGCGCGGACGCCCTGCGGGATCCCGTCCAACTCCTCGGCGAAGAAGGGCACCTGGACCGCATCGCGTCCCAGGACGACGAGCAGCGGCTCGCCGCCTGCGATGCGGCCGGCCACCTCGACGGCCTCCTCCGCGGACGGCCAGACGCCGTCGACGGTCCAGCCGGCCGGTCCGGTCCGGCGGGTCAGCAACCGGCCCGGGCCCTCGACGACCACCAGGGCGCGTCCGCAGCGGACTGCGGGACAACTCGTCATCCGGATGCTCCTCTCAGTTCGCCTGCGGCACGGCGGTGGTCGGCTCGGCCGGCGTCGGCCGGTCCGTGCCCGGCTGCCAGCCGGGCGGGCCGAAGACGTACCCCAGACGGTCGCGCCACCCGTTGGCGCCGCGGATGTCACGGAACATCTCCGCGAACTCGTGCAGTTGGATGGTCTTCATGCTGAAGCTGTCGATCCGCTTCGTGAGGCCGTAGGTCGGGCGCCTGGTCTCCGGCTGGAAGGTGCCGAGGAGGCGATCCCAGACGATCAGGATGCTGCCGTAGTTCTTGTCCAGGTACTCCGGGTCGCTGCCGTGGTGCACACGGTGGTGCGAGGGCGTCACCAGCACGAACTCGACGGGCGCCGGCAGCTTCCCGATCTTCTCGGTGTGCACCCACAGGCCGTAGATGAGGTGCAGGGACTGCATCGTGAAGATCATGACCGGCGGGATCCCCAGTACCACCATGGGGATCCAGATGAGCTTCTCGAACCACTGGGCCCACTTGCGCCGCAGGGCGGTGGACACATTGAGGTACTCACTGGAGTGGTGCACCTGATGGCCGGCCCACATGACCCGTACCCGGTGCGCCATCCGGTGGTAGCCGTAGATGGTCAGGTCGACGCCGACGAAGACGAGGAGCCAGGTGAGCCAGGTGTTCGCCGGGAGGTGCCACGGCGACACGTACGCGTAGATGTACGCGTACAGGGCCAGCGACCCGGCCTTGAGCACCGTGGTGACGACCAGGGCGCCCAGACCGGTGAGGATGCTCGCCCGGTGGTCACGCGGGTCGTACCGCTTCACTCCGTCGTCGTCCGCACCGAAGCGCAGCGCCAGCAGCTCGACCGCTATGACCAGGGCGATGGCAGGAAGCGCGAAAACTACCGGGTCGTGCAGCCGTTCCTGAATCTGGTGGAACATACGTCTCCCTGAGCGAAGGGGGTCGGGCGGCCGGCGGAACAGAGATCGGTCACGTCTTGACGCTGGTGGCGTACCGGGGCACGTAGTCGAGGCCGGAGAGCCGCTGGATCTCGCTCATGACCGCGTCGGTGACCTCTCGGCGCGCCTTGGCGCTGCCCTGCATTCCCGCATGGTCCGGAAAGCGCATGGGGTCGCCGAAATGCATCCGGAAACTGCGCGGCCGCAGCATCAACTTGCCTGCCGGCTGCACCCGTTCGGTGCCGGCCAGACCGCACGGGATGACCGGTGCGGCCGTCGCCATCGCCAGCCAGCCCACTCCCGTACGCCCCTTGTAGACCTGCCCGTCCGGGGAGCGCGTCCCCTCGGGATGGATGCCGAAACCGTCACCGCGCTCCAGCACGCCCTGCGCCGTGTCGAGCGCCGCGACCCCGCCCGGCCCTCCGTCGCGAACGACCGGGATGATGCCGATCGCGGTGAAGAACGTGCGGTTCACATAGCCGCGGAACCCTTTTCCGGTCAGCCTCTCGGCCTTTCCGATGAAATAGATCGGACGCCGGGTCGCCAGCTGGATGAATATGTGATCGCAGAAAGAAAGATGATTCGCCGCGATGATGAAAGGCCCATCGCCCGGAATGCGGTCACGGCCGGACACACTCGGCCGGAATATTACCCGCATCAGCACGGAACAGATGGCCCGCAAAACCCTGCGAACAATCACGAGCCCCCACACCCCCGTCGGAATCAACAGCGGACAAGAATAAGAATTCCGCTCCGCCGATATTCATTCGGCGCACGATTGGGAGGACGCTACAGGAGCAGGCTAAAATCCGGCTTAATTCTTGTTAATCAGTTCGCAGAACGCATGAAAAGCCATATCAAGGCTGTTATCGCCCGGCCGGGGGCGGTCGCCCGGGGTGGACGCCCGGGGCGAAGGGGCCTGAGCCGGCCCACACCTCCGCGCGCGGGTTCCGGCCACGCACACAGGAAGTGCGGATCATCCCGCACGGCACCGGGCCGCTCCCGGCCGGGCTGCATACGTCCTGTTTCTATCGCTTAACGCACGCCCGCGACGGCGGAAAAAGTGGTATGCGCACGCGTTTCCCGTGTCCTGAATCCCGCTTGACTCGGATCGGCATCTAATCGATCCTTCCCGAGAGGACAACTCCGGGGGGGAGTTGCGCCGCAGGCAACTGCAAATGTACCGGGAGTGCTGAGCAACCGATACGCGGGAAGCCAGCCCTCCTGTTCGCTGTCCAATTGACAGGGGGAGTCAATGGATTTTCGAGTACTGGGCCCTGTGGCCATAGAAACCGCAGAAAGCAGCCAAGCCGCCCCGAAGGCGAAGAAGCTCCGGGCCGTCCTCGGCTACCTGTGCGTCAGCAAAGGGCAGACTGTTCACGCCGGCAGGCTCATCGAGGCCCTGTGGCCGGCCGAGCCGCCTCGAACAGCCTCCACCGCGCTGCACGTCTACGTCTCGAAGCTGCGCAAGCACCTGGCGGGCATCGGTCTCGACGGCGCATCCCTCATCGTGACGCAGCCTCCTGGTTACCGGCTGAATCTGTGCGGTTACTCACTGGATCTGGCGGAGTTCGAAAGCAGAGTCACGAAGTCCCGGGAGGCACACGCTGTCGGAGAAACGGTCGAGGCGGCCGAGCACCTGGCCGACGCGATTTCCCTGTGGCAGGGCCGCGCACTCGACGATCTGCGAGAACTCCCCGTATTCGAAACGCTGGGCCGGCGGCTGGACGAGCGGCGCGCCCATGCCTGCGAACAGCGCATCGAATTAGAACTGGAAATCGGCAACCACAAGACCATCATCGAAGAGATACACAGCCTCATCGATGAATACTCGACGCGAGAGAGTCTTTACGGGTATCTGATGGTGGCGCTCTACCGGAGCGGCCGGGCCGCGGACGCCCTGGCGGCATACGACCATATTCGGTCCATTCTGATGGACGATCTCGGGGTCGAGCCGACGCCTCAGTTGAGAAGCCTGCAGCATGCGGTTCTCGCCCATGCGCCGTCTCTGGAAAGGGCAGCCCCCTGCATAATGGGGGAGGGCGGACGGCTCAAGTCGCTCCAGGAGTGCCCCGTGGGCTCGTCCGTCCGTCTCTGAAACCTCGCGCCATCATGTCTAGGAGATTTCCCGTTGACTGGGTCCCGCGTACTTTCCTTCGGCCACCACCAGCCATTAAAGGTGGTGACGAACGACGATCTGGCGCTCATGGTCGATACGAGCGATGAGTGGATCCAGAGCCGGGTAGGAATCAAGACCAGGCATCTCGCCACCGAGAGTGAGTCGGTGCAGGACATGGCCGCGAAGGCGGCGGAGAACGCATTGGCCCTGGCCGGGCTCACCGGCGCGGAAATCGATCAGGTCGTGGTCGCCACCTGCACCGCGGTCGACCGCTCGCCGAACATGGCGGCCCGCGTCGCCGCGGCGGTGGGCGCCGGCTCGCCGGCCGCCATCGACGTCAACACGGCCTGCTCCGGGTTCCCCCACGCACTGGCGCTCGCGGACCAGTGCATCCGGGGAGGGTCCGCCACCAAGGCGCTGGTCATCGGCGTGGAGAAACTGAGCGACTTCGCCGACTGGAACGACCGCAGTACGTGCGTGCTGGTCGGTGACGGAGCCGGGGCGGCCGTGGTGGTGGCCTCAGACGAGCCGGAGATCAGTCCCGTGACCTGGGGCTCGGTGCCCACCATGGGGCACACCGTGCGCATCGAGGCGCCGTCGCTCACCTTCGCCCAGGAGGGCCAGGCGGTCTACCGCTGGGCGACGACCGCGCTGCCCCAGCTGGCGGTACAGGCCTGCAACAAGGCAGGCATCACACCGGAGGACCTGGGCGCCGTGGTGCTGCACCAGGCCAACCTGCGGATCATCGAGCCCCTCGCCCGCAAGATCGGCGCCGTGAACGCCGTCGTCGCCCGCGACGTGGTGGAGTCGGGCAACACCTCTGCCGCGAGCATCCCGCTCGCGCTGTCCAAGCTGATCGAACGGGGCGAGGTCAAGAGCGGCTCACCCGTCCTGCTCTTCGGCTTCGGCGGCGGTCTGTCCTACGCCGGTCTGGTCATCCGCTGCCCGTAGGCCCGGTGCCGTGCCGCTCCCGGCTCCGGGGGCTCCGAACTCCCGTGACGGCTCGCCGGTTCGCCCGGCGGGCCGTGCCGCTTCCGTGCGACCGCCCGCGACGGCAGAGGCCCGGCCCGGGACGGCGGTCGTGATGACCGTCGTCCCGGCCGGGCCCTCGCTCGGCCGCGCGGCGCACGTGGACGCGCCTTGCAGCCGTGCCGCGTTCAGCTGCCGGGGATCAGGCGCCCGGTGCCGCGTCGCCCTCGCCGTCCGACTCCTTGTCGGCCGGCTCCAGGCCCAGACGCTCCCGCAGCCACTTGTCGAACTCGATCGAGGCCCGCACCCAGCTGACCGTCGACGAGACGAAGTGCTCCAGGCTGACGCCCGTACCGATGAGCATCTGCGCCTCACCGATCAGACGGACCGAGGTCTCGGTCTCCGCGCCGCCCTCCTCGGGCTCGTGCGTGTGCGTGTAGACCTTGGGCCACAGGGTGCGGCGGTTCCAGTCGTCGATCGCGTCGAGAAGGACCGGGCGCTGGTCCGCGGCGTGCGGGCGGTCGTAGAACGTACGGACCGAGAAGACCTGCTGCTCGTCCTCGCCGCGGAACATGAAGTACGTGCGGAAGTCCTCCCACGGCGCCGCGAGGTCACCCTCGTCGTCGACGACGTACTTCAGTTCCATCTGGTCGAGGAGCTGCTTCACGAGGTCCTGGTCAGGGACGACGGGGCCCTCCGGTCCTGCCGCCTGCGGTTCGGGCTGGCCCCCGAAATTCGGAATCGAGGACGGGTCGATGCTCACCGTGTATTTCCCTTCGTACGGTTGGCGCCATCCTCTCCCATGGCAGGCGGTGGATGGCAACCCCCGACTGGTCCAATCAGCTACCGGCTGACACGATCCGGCCCGTCACGGAGAGCCTCCGGCGGGGGCGGGAGGAAGGGAATGCCATGGACGGCACGCGTCGCCGGAGCAATTTCCGCATGCTGCCGGCGTTTTCTGACGCTGCCCGCGCTCACCGTCGGGTGGATCGGGTGGCGCGTCATCGACTCCGCGACGAGCTCCGATCCCTTCCACACGGCGTCGAAGGCCTCCTGCGACGAGGCGATGGCGTTCGCGGGCGCCCCCTGCCGGCCGGAGCCCGCGACCGGTCGTGCACGGTGCCGTGTCCGGCCGGACACGGCGTACGACGTGCGCTTCCGGATCGCACGGAAGGACCTTGACGCCTGGCTGGAATCGGCCTGCCCGGGCACCGTTCTCGACAAGGATCCGGAGCTCTGCGGTGATCGGGCCGGCGCCTGCGCGCACATCGAGCTCGCCGACCCCTCTCCGGGCCGTGCGGTCGCGGCCGATCCGACCGTCGTGCACGAGGACGGCGACACCGCCCTCGTACACTTCAGCCCCTTCGACGTCCGAGGGCCGTGCGGGCCGTCACCGCGCGGCGCCCACGATCAGACCGCCCTCCTCGCCGTCCCCGAACGTGTCCACCCGCACGGTGTCCCCGTCCGTGACCTCGCCCGCGAGGATCTCCTTCGCGAGCCGGTCGCCGATCGCCGTCTGGATCAGCCGGCGCAGCGGCCGCGCCCCGTACGCCGGGTCGTTGCCCTCCTTCGCCAGCCAGGCCAGCGCGGCCGGGGTGACGTCGAGGGTGAGACGCCGGTCGGCCATCCGCTTGGCGAGCCGCTCGATCTGGAGCCCCGCGATGTGCGCGAGTTCGTCGCCGGAGAGTGCGGAGAAGACCACCACGTCGTCGAGGCGGTTGAGGAACTCGGGCTTGAAGGAGGCACGTACGACCTCCAGCACCCGCTCCTTCTTCTCCTCCGGCTTGGCCAGCGGATCGACCAGGTACTGGCTCCCGAGGTTCGACGTCAGGACCAGGATGGTGTTGCGGAAGTCCACCGTCCGTCCCTGTCCGTCGGTGAGCCGGCCGTCGTCGAGGACCTGGAGCAGGATGTCGAAGACCTCGGGATGGGCCTTCTCCACCTCGTCGAGCAGGACGACGCTGTACGGGCGGCGGCGGACCGCCTCCGTGAGCTGACCGCCCTCCTCGTAACCGACGTAACCGGGCGGCGCGCCGACCAGCCGGGCGACGCTGTGCTTCTCCCCGTACTCGCTCATGTCGATACGGACCATGGCCCGCTCGTCGTCGAACAGGAAGTCGGCGAGTGCCTTCGCCAGCTCGGTCTTGCCGACACCGGTCGGGCCGAGGAAGAGGAACGAGCCGGTGGGCCGGTCCGGGTCGGCGATGCCGGCCCTGGTGCGGCGCACCGCGTCCGACACCGCCTGCACGGCCTCGGTCTGGCCGATCAGCCGCCTGCCCAGCTCCTCCTCCATCCGCAGAAGCTTCTGGGTCTCGCCCTCCAGCAGCCGCCCGGCCGGGATGCCGGTCCAGGCACCGACGACATCGGCGATGTCGTCCGGACCCACCTCGTCCTTGACCATGGTGTCCTTGGCGGCCTCCTGCTCGGCCTCGTCGGCCTCCGCCAGCTCCCGCTCCAGGCCCGGGATCTCCCCGTACAGCAGCTTGGAAGCCGTGTCGAAGTCACCGTCACGCTGGGCGCGTTCGGCCTGTCCGCGCAGTTCGTCGAGGCGTTCCTTCAGCTCACCGACGCGGTTGAGGCCCTGCTTCTCCTTCTCCCAGCGGGCGGTGAGGCCACGCAGCTCCTCCTCCTTGTCGGCGAGGTCGCGGCGGAGCTTCTCCAGGCGCTGCACGGACCCGGGGTCGGTCTCGTTCTTCAGCGCCAGCTCCTCCATGTGCAGCCGGTCGACGGCGCGTTGCAGCTCGTCGATCTCGACGGGCGAGGAGTCGATCTCCATCCGCAGCCGGGACGCCGCCTCGTCGACCAGGTCGATGGCCTTGTCGGGGAGGAAGCGGGAGGTGATGTAGCGGTCGGACAGGGTGGCGGCGGCGACCAGGGCGGAGTCGGCGATCTGCACCTTGTGGTGCGCCTCGTAACGGCCCTTGAGACCGCGCAGGATCGCGATGGTGTCCTCCACGGACGGCTCGGCGACCAGCACCTGCTGGAACCGGCGCTCCAGCGCGGGGTCCTTCTCGATCCGCTCGCGGTACTCGTCGAGCGTGGTCGCACCGACCATCCGCAGCTCACCGCGGGCCAGCATGGGCTTGAGCATGTTGCCCGCGTCCATGGCGGAGTCCCCGCCGGCGCCCGCGCCGACGACGGTGTGGAGCTCGTCGATGAACGTGATGATCTGGCCGTCGCTCTGCTTGATCTCGGAGAGGACGGTCTTCAGCCGCTCCTCGAACTCGCCGCGGTACTTGGCGCCCGCGACCATGGCTCCCAGGTCGAGCGAGACGAGCCGCTTGTTCCGCAGGCTCTCCGGCACATCGCCCTTGACGATGCGCTGGGCGAGTCCTTCGACGACGGCGGTCTTGCCGACGCCGGGCTCGCCGATGAGCACGGGGTTGTTCTTCGTGCGCCGCGACAGGACCTGTACGACGCGCCGGATCTCCTGGTCGCGACCGATGACCGGGTCGAGCCTGCCCTCGCGCGCGGCCGCCGTGAAGTCGGTGCCGTACTTCTCCAGGGCTTTGTACTGACCCTCCGGGTCGGGTGTGGTCACCCGGCGTCCTCCCCTGCTCTTCTCGAATGCGTCCAGCAGCTTCTTCGCACCGGCGCCCTGCCGGGTGAGGATCTCACCGGCACGGCCGCCCTCGGCCGCGATGCCGATGAGCAGGTGCTCGGTGGACAGATAGTCGTCGCCGAGCTCCTTCGCCCGCTGCGCGGCGTCGGCGATCACGGCGAGCAGCTCACGGTTGGGCTGCGGCGGCGCGACGGTCGAGCCGGTGACGCTGGGCAGCGACGCGAGCAGCCGCTCGGTCTCACCGCGTACGGCGGCCTGGTCCGCGCCGACAGCGGCCAACAGGTCGGTGATGTTCTCGTTGTCCTCGCCCTCGAGCAGGGCCAGCAGCAGATGCCCAGGGGTCAGGTCGGGGTGTCCGTCCTTCACGGCCCTGCTGGTGGCCGCGTTGATGGCGTCCCGGCTCTTGTTGGTCAGCTCGGCGTCCACGTGCGCTCTCTCCTCCTTGCGGTGACTGGTCCGTCCACTGCGCTGACTGCGTCAACGTACACAAAGTTGAGTCTATTTCACTCAAGGTGCGGGCGCACGGTCCCACCCCGGAGCCCGCGGCCGGAAGCCCGGGCCCGGAGACAGGGCTCCCGCCCGAGTGAACCCCCCGGACCGCCGCTGCGCCACCGCACCGGACCAGGCCCCGCGGCGGCGGATGCCTACCCTTTCCCCATGGCCGTAGACGTACGCAACCCCAGCCCCGAGTACCTCGCCTTCTGGCGCGAGTACCACGTGTGCACCCTGACCACCCCCCGTCCCGACGGCAGCCCGCACGTGGTGCCGGTCGGAGTGACGTACGACCCCGGAGCCGGGCTCGCCCGCATCATCACCAACAAGGGCAGCAGGAAGGTCGCCAACGTCCTGGCCGCAGGCCCGGACGGGGCACGGGTGGCGGTCTGCCAGGTGGACCGGGGCCGCTGGGCGACGCTGGAGGGCCGCGCCACCGTCCGCACGGAGCAGGACGTGGTCGACGACGCGGTGAGCCGTTACGCGGAACGCTACGGGCGCACTCCTGCGCCCAACCCGGACCGGGTCGTCATCGAGATCGCCCTCGAACGGGCGCTGGGCCGGGGCGCACCGGTCCGCACGGCCTGAGCCCGGCCGGCCCCGGCCGCTCCGCGCCGTCCGCACCCGGACAGCACAGCGGCGCCATCGTGTTCAGGTCACGATGGCGCCGCTGTGTGGGGGAGTGTCTGAGCGACATGGAACGACGGGGGATCGCTCAGGCACTGCGGGGGGTGGCGGAGATGGTTTGGGGGGCGATCAGCTCGTGGTCACGCCGATCGAGGTTCACGAAGATCATTCCGTACCGAATGGCGCACCGGACGGGCTGCGGTGCGCCACGCGGGCGCCGCAGGCACCGGTAGGCGCGGACCTCCTCGTCGTCCTCCAGGACGACGACGATCGGCTCTCCCAGCAGGGTGACCATCAACGAATCGCCATGGCGGGGAAGTGCCGTGAGCAGATCGATGAAGTGCCACCCCGAGCGGTAGGCCGAGGCCATCTCCCGCCGGAAAACCCGGTCGTCCGGCGGGATGGTCATGCGTCCGCCAGATTCACCGGAACGCTGTCCCAGCCGACATCCGAACCCTGGCCTCCGGTGTCCCAGCCGACATCGGAACCCGGGCCGCTGGTGTCGGAGCCGGCCTGCACGCTGTCCCAGCCGACATCCCCGGGAGAGATATTCGCCGCGAGCAGCAGTGCCGCAACGGCAAAAACAGTGACAAGCACTGAGCGAAGCATTCGCTTGTACATAGTCGGCTTCGTCCTCACTTGATGGTTTCCTCTCCCCCGCCCGACAAGACGATGGCTCATTCAGGCACGTCAATGCCACAGGAGCGATGCATCATGTTCCTGCATGTTCAGGACCCTGGGGGGTGGAGATTTGCATACAAGTAACACGAAACAGACACATACTCACCCGGTCACGGACCTGTGCACCGAGGGGGCGCGACTGTACGCCAGCGCGCTGAGCGTCGGGCGCATGTCTCGCACCGAGGTGGAGCCCGCGCCCTGCCTCATCGACCTCCGGCTACTGCTGCCGGATCCCGATGACGCCTCGTGGCTCCGCCCGGTTCCACCTTCCGCCGCCCTCGCCCAGCGGCTCTATCCGCTGGAACGCGAGATCCAGGACCGCAGGCGAACGTCCGTGGAACTGACCGACGCCTTCGAACCGTTCATGGCTATAAGCGCTCAGAGCCCGGCACCCACGCACGCGATCACTGTGCTGGAAGGCATCGACCGGATCAACGGGGCACTAGATTTGGCCATTGCCGAGAGTCGCAAGGAGGTATTGACCATCCAGCCGGGCGGCGGACGCAGTGAGGACGTCCTCAGCGAAGCCCTGACCCGCAGCAAGCCCCTGATAGATCGCGGCATCAGCGTCCGCACCCTCTACCAGCACACAGTCAGGCACAGCCAGCGCACTTTCGCCTATGTGGAACTGATGGCCGGCGCCAAACTACAGATACGCACACTCGAAGAGCTCATCGAACGCCTCATCATCTGCGATGAGACCGTAGCGTTCATTCCGGCCAGGGACGACCGCCGCGTCGCCCTCGAACTACGGCACCCAGGCCTGGTCGCGTACCTGGCGAAGGTCTTCGAGCAACTCTGGCGCCGGGCTGCTCCCTTGAACGAAGCAGCACCATACGACCCGGCGCCCGACGGGATCACGGGTGTCCAACGGGCCATAGCCACCCTGTTGATCGAGGGGTATGTCGACGAAGCCATCGCCCGTCGGCTCGGCATGAACGTCCGCACCTGCCGTGCGCATGTCGCCAAGCTCTCCTCCACTCTCGGCAGCAGCAGCCGCGCCCAACTCGGTTACCTGATAGCTCAGTCAGGGATCCTAAACGAAGATCCCTGACCAAACTCACTTCTCCGGGCTACGCGGGCGGTGGTGGGCGCGCTAAGGGGGGGAGCGGCCACCACCCCCCCCACAGGGGGGGTTAACCACCAGTCTCTTATAAACAAAAGACCCTGCCGACCAAAGTGGGGGTGTA
>NZ_JBHVWN010000049.1:0-61129 GCF_042882275.1 Streptomyces sp. NPDC058231
CACCCGGACAGAATGACGCCCACGCGCCGTCCACCACAGCACCCGGACGGCGCGTCACATCACAACAGGGCAAACGTTGCCTGATCCGGCACTAGCGAAGGTGTGCCTCAGGACATGGAAGCCGAACTCGCGCGGCATGTCCCACGTCCGCTTGCGCCACGGGTTCTTGCCCTGCTTCGGCTCCACGTAAGTCAGACCTGCCCGGACGGATAGTCTCTCCAGGCCCCGCCGACCGACCCGGACGCCCTGATCTGCCGCCGCGATGTTGCGGAAACGCCATCGTCCGGCGCCCGCAAAGTCCTCCTCGGCCTCGGGGCTCTCACGACAACCTCGATGTACAGGAGACTTGATGCCTGACTTTCCGCCTCGGCCGGTACAGCGCCGAGAGGACGACAGCGCCGCCGACATGGGGACGCTCGTCGACCTCGGACTCGCCGAGGAACAGCCGGTACCGCAGTACGAGGATCTCTTCCTCGAACCCGACCTGCCTCCCGCACCAGAGGACGCCGCGTGAACAAGCCCCCTCCTGCCTCCGGCGAATTCCAGGGGTCGTAGCAACACAGTGATCAACTGGCTGTGGCCAGGAGCTTAGCGAGGCGCTCGGCTGGGGTTTCCCAGCCGAGCGTTTTGCGTGGCCGACTGTTCAGCTCGGCGGCCACGGCGTCCAGTTCCTCGCGGCTGTAGCGGGCCAGGTCGGTGCCCTTGGGGAAGTACTGCCGCAGCAGGCCGTTGGTGTTCTCGTTCGAGCCGCGCTGCCAGGGACTGCCCGGGTCGCAGAAGAAGACGGGCACTTCCGTGGCGGTGCTGAACTCCTTGTGGAGGTGCATCTCCGAGCCCTGGTCCCAGGTGAGGGAGCGTCTGAGCTGGGCGGGCAGGGTCGAGACGGTGCGAACGAGTGCGTCGCCATCCGGGCGGCTGGCGACCTTCGGGCAGACGGACGAGAGTGACGAATCGGCTGGAGCGTTCGACGAGCGTCCCGATCGCGGACTTGTGCGCCTTGCCGATGATGAGGTCGCCCTCCCAGTGACCGGGGACCGCCCGGTCACTCACTTCGGCCGGCCGGTCGCTGATCATCACCATGTCCCGCGCCATGCGGGGCTGGCGCTTGGAGGACTGGCGGTGAGGTCGTCGCATCGCTCTGCCGGTCCGTAGCGACTTGGCCAGTTCGCGGCGGAGTTCTCCGCGGCCCTGGACGTAGAGGGCCTGATACATCGTCTCGTGGGCCACGTGCATCTCCGGCCGGTCAGGGAAGCGGGCCCGCAGAGCCTGGCAGATCTGCTCGGGACTCCACCGGCGGGTCAGGTGGTCCTGGACGAAGTCCCGCAGCTCAGGATTTTGGCCGATCTTCCCCGGCTCGGGACGGGGCCGGCGGGCATCGGCGCGAGACTGGGCCGCGTAAGGCCGGTAGACCCATCGGGCGCTGTCCTTGCGCACGAGCATGCCATTGCGGCGGATCTCCCGACTGATCGTCGACGGGCTGCGGCCCAGCTCGGCCGCGATGGCCCGGACGGTGGCCTTCTCTCGCAGCCGGTCGGCTATGTGGATGCGCTCGTCCTCGCGCAGGTACCGCGACGAGGTGGACCGTGGCGTCCGCGGAGCGTGCGCGGGCGCGACGGTCCTGTTGGGGCTCGTCCTGCCGTTCCGCCATTCACGGCCGGTCCTCAGGTTGCTGCCTACGACCCGGCAGGCTTCTTTGTTCGAGTACCCCAGATGCATGAGGCGGAAGTATTTCTCCCGCTCCTGTCGCAGCTTCTTGCACCCCTGGTTGACTATTCGGTCCCGGACCTCGAAGTCCATCGCATCCCCTGAGCTGGGGTGTTGCGACAACCACTAGAACTCAAGTCTGGGCGGGAGGGGGCATTGTTGCTGTTCACCCCTGGCGCGGTGGGGCGCCGTCACGCCGCCCGGCTGGGCCTAGCTGAAGCTGCCGAAGAAGTCGCTGTTCAACTGGGCCGTGCAGATGTTGTAGTCGGCCGAACCGTTGACCAGCGGAGACGTGCCTACTTTGCGCCTGGTGTCAGAGATAGGAGTCCGGGGCCTGTTCAACCAGGCGGTGGGCAACCAGGTCGTCGGAAGCAATCAGATGCCTGACGGATCACCCGGGCGGCCAGGCGCAGCCTGCTGCTACGGGGTGCCGAGCAACCGGAGGCGCAGTGCGGCGGCGCCGCCCTTGGAGAGCCAGTCCGCCAGGGTGCGCAGTCCGGGGTGGATGACCCGCAGAGCCTCGATGTCGGCGTGCCAGCGCTGGCCAGAGATCCATTGTTGCCGGGTCTCGGCGATCCCCGGGTTCAGCGCGGCGGCCTCGTCGTGGGTGAGCTGCTCGTAGCGCACGACGATTCCGGTCGCAGCGCTGATCGCGGCGACAGCCTCAGCCGGGGTCGGGCTGTCACCGGCCAACTCCAGAGTCCGTCCAGCGAACCGGTCCGGTTGCCCGAAGGCCAGAACGGCGAACTCGGCGATGTCTTCGAGGGCGATGATCTGTACGGGCTCGTTCGGCGGAAAGAGGTGCCGGTGGACGCCGTCAACGAACCCGTCGAGGCCGATGCCGGGTGCCGCGAGGTAGTTCGTCATGAACCGTACCGGGCGCAGCACGGTCACGAGTGGGATCTGTTCGCGCAGGTACTGCTCGATGCGCCGCTTTCCCGGGGCTGCGAAAGCGTCTCCGGAGGTCGAGGCGACGCCGGTGAACACCACGTGGCGGACACCTGCGGTTGCTGCTGCGTCGGCCAGGGCCCGGCCGCGGGCGAATTCCAGTTCTGGGTTGCTGCCAGCTGGCCCGTAGGCAACCGGTGGCACGGCGAACAGAGCGGTGGTGCCATCCAGTGCCGGCGCCAGGCCTGACGGCTCGTCGAAGTCTGCGAGGGCCAACTCGGCTCCTGCGTCCGCGAGCGCTGCGGCGGCGGGCGCGGTCTTGTCCCGTACCAGCGCGCGCACCGGTCGGCCGCTGGCCAGCAGCCGTCGTGCTGTCGCGCCGCCCTGCTTGCCGGTCGCGCCGGTCACAGCGACGGGGCCGTCGGCGGGGCCCTGGGTCGGGCCGGTGATGGAATGGATGGGTTCGGCGGTCATGTCGTCCTCTCCTTTCCCCGGGGGCCGGTTGCTATGGACAGGGTGGTGAACCCGGGGATATCTGGAATACTCCAACCCGGTTGAGTCGGGTGCACAAGGGGTTTCGTGACATGACTACAGTGATCGGCGGCGGCGACCGGGCCGACGCCCGCCGCAACCGGGCCAAGGTGCTGTTCGCCGCTGGTGAGGCATTCGCCGAACAGGGACTCGACGTCCCGCTCGGCGAGATCGCGCGCCGGGCCGGTGTCGGCGCCGGCACCGTGTACCGGCACTTTCCGAATAAACAGGCTCTCCTTGAGGCGGTGTTCGCCCAGCACCTGGACGAACTGGTCGCCTCTGGCGAGCGGCGGATGGCCCGATTCGCGCCTACCGAGGCGTTTTTCGGGTTCCTGCTGGACGTCGTCGAGAAGTCCCACAGGCGCGGGCATATATGCGATGTCGTGGCCGCCGACGCGAGCTGGCCGCGCCCGATGCTCACGGCGTCCGTGCTGCGATTCCGCCAGGTCCTGACCGCGCTGCTCCACGCGGCGCAGCGGGCCGGCGGTGTCCGCGCTGACATCGGCCCCGACGATGTCGTCTCACTCACCGTCGGATGCGCCTCGATGCTCGCTGCCCGCCGCGATCGATCTGCCGGCCTCAGGCTCATCCAGCTAACCCTGGACGGTCTGCGCCCTTCCGCTATCGTCACGGAACGACAAGGCTTTCGTGATGGCCTCGGTATCCGCCGGGAAACTGTCGTGTTCTGTGAGGAATGCGGAGCTACGCTCACGGTCCGGCCCACCGGTCGGCCGGTACGTTACTGCGGGGCTACTTGTCGGCAGCGGGCCCGCCGTCGACGCCTCGCGGGCTGAACAGGCTGGAGTCGTGGTCTTCTCGTCGGCCCGGCAGTCCACGCTCGACGGATTCGACACCGCCAAGCACAGCGGCCCCGGTGATCACCGACGACATGGCCCTGGACTCCTATCTCTGACACCAGGCGCAAAGTAGGCACTTCTCCGCTGGTCAACGGTTCGGCCGACTGCGAAGTAAGAACGCTGTCACCAGCCGCAAGGGGCAAGTGCCGGAAGAACGAGGGTCTGTCGACACTCGAACCGGCCGGAGTGTTTCCGCAGGTCGGCAGTGTCGGCAACCCGTGTCGGAAATCAACGTCGGCAAACGGTGGCACCGGGGCCGCTACCCGTCAGTTACGTGTCCCCTGGTGTCCGCGGTAGGAGTCCGGGGCCACAACATGCCATATCGCGGGCGGTCAGAGCCTCTTCACGGATACGGTCTCGGGCTCCCCCGCGGAGGAGTCTCCTGCCTCGCCGAAGTAGGTCGCGTCCCAGGAGGTCAGCTTGGCGTCGAGTCGGCTGAACTCTGCGGCCGGCCCCCATATCTCTGAGGCCGACGCGAGTTCCTCCTCTGGGTAGTTCGCGCCCTTGACCCTGCTGTCCTTGACCGTCAGCCAGGACTGACGGTCAGGGTCGTAGGTCCAGCAGCCGTGAATGAAGCGGTCCTCACCCCGGACGCCATCGGGGCCATCGTCAAAGCGCGCGCCAAGCTCGCCGATCTACCCGATCCGTCGAAGGCCACCGCTCACGGACTCCGACGCGGCCCCGCCCAGGAGATCGCCGAGGCAGGAGAAGACCCCACCGGCCAGGGACGCTGGAAGCCCGGCTCCCTCACCGTGCGGAAGCACTACGTAGAACCGGCACAGGGCGAGGCCAACAACACCATCACCGCCATGCGCCGCAAGAAGGCCGAGCAGGAGCAGCAGGCCATCGCCATGCGCCTCGATGCGCAAGCACGCAACACCATCGACGACTGAGAGAGGAATCGGCCTGTGACCGCCAATATGGAGTGGGCCTTCGAGGAGACGCGGCGCCGCGACGTGGCCGAGCGCGAATGGCTGGGTTCCACAGCGGAGGGGCGACCCACCTTCGCCGAGGCGAAAGTCCTCGACCGACAGGGGATTCCTTCCTGCCACGTCTGGCAAGTCCCCGCCGGTGAAGTGCCGCCACATCTGTCCGCCATCGACGCGCTTCGGCGTTGGCAGGCAGGTGCCTGTGCATTGTGCAGCGCTCATGGCAGTCGCCTTCTCGTCGACCACTGCCATCAGAGCGGCCTCGTGCGAGGACTGCTGTGCACCAGCTGCAACACAGCCGAGGGCCTGCAGAGTGCACCAGCGTTCGTCGCCTACCGGGAGCGTCCTCCGGCCGTGATGCTCGGGGTTGAGGAGCAATACGGCTCGCTGTGGGACGGCTTCGCAGCGCCGGCCCGCAACAAGGATGAGCGCAACGCCGCGCACGTCGACGCAGCAGCGTCACTGTTCGGAGACATCGCCGCCCGCTTCCATCTGGAGAGCGAGTGACCGTCCAGCTCGCGGAAGGCGTCACCCTTGAGGGGTACGGCGCCGCCATGAACAACGACATCGACAGCCTGAAGAGCATGTACACCGACTACCTTCTGGCGGAGTTCCAGAGGATCGGCGAGATGGCCTTTGGGAACCCAGTGGGCGACTACCTCACCACGTCGTTCATCCGATCCGGCGGGGACGACGTCGGCAACAGGGTCGAGCCTGTATTCCTGACAGCCGAAGGCCGCCTGGAGCACGAGTCGTTCTACATTTCGGCCACTTCGCTCCGTAGGCGCGCACCGTGAAGCTGAGGACCAAGGCCACCCGCGGGGCCGGCAGCCCGGCCGCGGCCCTGGCGATGGTGTTCAAGCTCGTCGAGGCCGCCCAGGAACGCTGGCGCGCGATCACCGGAGCCCACCTCGTCCCACTTGTCCGCGCCGGAGCCCGCTTCGAGAGCGGCATCCTGGTCAAGCGCGAAGAGACCGCAGCAGCTTGATCAATCGCCACTTGCTCCAAGGATGCACTCATCGTTCCAATCAGGAACCGTTGTGCTGCCGGAGAGCCAGTCACGTCGCAGAATCGCATACCCGACGGCGTCACGAACCTTGCCGTCGGCCGTCGGCCACGCGTCGCGATAGTGCGCTTCCTTCGCGTAACCACACCTTTGAAAGGCACGGCGCATCGCTACGTTGTCCTGACGAGTGGTGCCTTCGATCCGCTGGACCTGGGGGAACTCGGTGAACACGTACCTGGTGAGCCAGGGCAGGGCCTGTCCTCCGAGTCCCCGCCCTCGGTGCTCGGAGCGGATCCGCAGATCGAACAGCGGCGTGTCGTCGCACAGGTCCATCAGCCGGACAAGACCGGTTCGCTCACCGGCAACCATGATCCAGAACGCCCGGTTGTCCTGGTTGTCATAGCGGCCCTCTCCAATCCACTGCCGGACTTCGGCCTGGTCGACAACGTCCGAGTCGTGAAATGGCCACGTGTCGCCTGAGAGGAAGCCGACCAGTTCTTCTGCGTCGGTCGACTTGAAGCGTTCGTAGGTGATCTCCACAGCCGCACTCTAGAGACGGAGGCACCAGCCCGGAACCGATTTTTCAGACCGCCGACGGAACACCTGAGGACGGCGAGGAGGTTCCGAAGTAGGCACTGAGCCCGGCCAGCTGGTAGCTGATCACCAAGACCTGCCAGGACGTCACAAGTCGAGTGATCCACAACTATTGACAATTGCTCGACACGTCGCGACGTGACCACTTCCTCATCGATAAGGCCCGCTCCGAGATGGAGACCGGCCGCACCGAGGCCGCGCTAAGCAGCATCATCGACGCCCGGCATGCCGCCCCAGAACAGACCCGCTACCCCTCGGGCACATGGCCGCCTGGATCGGCCTATAGCAGCGCTCACGCCCTGACCTGCCAACGCTCACAGATTCGTGAGCGTTGAGCCCTTCCCCGCCCGTCACGCTGGTCTCGTACCTGATCAACGACGAACCGGGGACGCGCCATGACAGTGAGGGATTTACCGCCAGTCAGTGAGCTGAGCGAGCAGCAGCAGCGCGGATGGGCTTGTGTCTGGTGCAGGACAGCTCTCACTGTTGGCGAGGACGTGGACCTTGGCGAGAAGCGGGCCCGGCGTGACGGTGGCGCCGCGTACAGCTGGTTCCCGCGGGCCTGTTCGGACGTCGCAGGTTGCATGGCCCGCGAAGCGAAGCAGACCCGATGAGGCAGCCCACGGCACCTTTGCCGACTGAGATGCAGCGCACGACGTACCGGGCACTCCTCGACCACATTGAACTCTGCACTTCGTGCGGTGAGAGCCGTCCGTGCGAGGCCGGCGCGTGGCTGCGCCAGGCGCAGCAGGCGGCGGAGCGGAGGGTGTCGTGAAGACCGAGTCGACCGACATCATCACGCATTGCTGCTGGGACATGGATCCACAGACGGCGGCGCGCTGCAGACGGGACCCCGGTCACGAGGGTGACCACTACGACCCGTCCCCGCAGTCCGCCGCCGCCTCGGCGAGTGCGCGTACCAGTGGGGTCGCGCGGTCGGTGCGCCAGATCAGGGCCCACTGGACGGGCGGGGCATCGCGGAGGGGAAGGAAGGCGACGTCGGGCTGCGCGTTGTAGCGCCGTCCCTCGTCGGGGACCGTGCACACCACGTCGCCTGCCGCGACGAGGGCAAGGATCTCGTTGAAGGTCGAGACGGCCGGACCACGGCGGACAGGGCGTCCGGCCGGTGTGCGGGCCGGCAGGACCGCGCTCTCCCAGTACGTGGGAAGAGGGCCGTTCAGGCGCGGCACGATGTGGTCACCGAGCACCTCCACGCTCACCGACTCCTGCCGGGCGAGCGGGTGGTCGGTGGCCACCATCAAGTGGAGCGGTTCCTCGCGCAGCACCACCCCGACGGTCAGGTCCGGCTCGCGAACGGGCAGCCAGGTGGTCACCGCGTCGACCTCACCGGCCCGCAAGGCTCCGAACGGATTGCTGAAGAACACCTCTTTGAACCGGAGTTCGACGGACGGATGCCCGGCCCGGAAATGGGTCAGGACCGGGCGCATGTCATGCATCTGTGCACCCATGACCCCCAGCGTCAGCGTGCCGGACGGACGGCGGGCGATGGTGGTCACCTCGGCCATGGCTTCCTGGATGCCCTCGTATGCCGGCTTCAGCCGCTGGAGCAGCACCTCTCCTACAGGGGTCATCCGCACGTGGCGGCTGGTCCGCTCGAAGAGCTGAGCGCCGATGATGCGTTCCTGTTTCTTGATCGCCTGACTGACACGGGCCGGGGAGACATGCAGGCGTTCGGCGCTGCGGCCGAAGTGGAGTTCCTCCGCGAGCATCAGGAAGATCTCTATGTCCCGCAGTTCCATTCCGCCCCCGGTTCCCTCATGGCTCCTGAATTCATGAACCTCTGGGTTAACGACCATAACAAGATCGGTCGTTGTTCCCAGGCTGCTCGCTCCGCATGCTGGGTACCGAACCGGTCAGCCGCCCCTCACAGGTGACGGCATGAACCGGCACGAGACAGCAGGATCGGCTCGCTCGATCCAGCCGACGGCCCGCAAACCCGGACCGCGCGGAAGTCGCGTACCTCACCGGCCCTGGGCCTCACGACTCGGGCCCCGGCCGCCGCGCACGAACCCCCACGGAGCGATTCCCACGTGCCATCCGACCCGAGAGCTGCCCGGACACCTGACCCGGCCACGCTCCACCCGCTGCCTGCCCACGAGCGGGTCGTCTTCCTCAAGCCACTGGTCGCCGGAACCAACGTCGTGGCAGGTGACTTCACCTACTACGACGACCCCGACGGCGCGACCGACTTCGTGCAGCGCAATGTGCTCTACGCCTACGGTCCGGAACGGCTGATCATCGGCAAGTACTGCGCGATCGCCACGGGCACTCGATTCCTGATGGCGGGCGCCGACCACCCGTCGATGGGGGTGTCCACCTTCCCCTTCACCATGTTCGGCGGGGAGTGGGCCGAGCAGACCCTCGACATCGTCACCGGCATGCCCAGCCGCGGGGACACGGTGGTCGGCAACGACGTGTGGTTCGGATACGGAGCCACCGTGATGCCCGGAGTACGGATCGGTGACGGTGCCGTGATCGCGGCCGGTGCGACGGTCACCGCCGACGTGCCGCCGTACACCGTCGTGGGCGGGAACCCGGCCAGAACGATCAGACAGCGCTTCGACGACAGCGACATCGAACGGCTCGTGCGCGCCGCCTGGTGGGACTGGCCCGTCGAGCTGGTGACCGCGCACGCGCGCACCATCATGGCCGGTTCCCCGCAGGACGTCGAGCGCATCGCCGCCGCCGAGGGTCTGGAGCAGCAGTGACGACGCGGACCGTCGAAGAGTACGCGGTGTCCGGTCGCGACAGCGGCCCGTACGCGATCACCACCGGCCCGGACGGCGCGCTGTGGTTCACCATGGTGCAGAGCGGCCAGATCGGCCGACTCGTCCCGGGACAGAAGCCGACCAGCCATCAGATCGCCCCGGACAGCGGTCCGACGGTCATCAGCAACGGGCCGGACGGCGCCCTGTGGTTCACCCAGTACCGGGCGCACCGGATCGGCAGGATCACGACGGCCGGCCACATGACGGAGTTCGCGCTGCCGACCGCGCAGTGCGGTCCCTTCGGTATCGCCGCGGGCCCGGACGGCGCGCTGTGGTTCACCGAAACCGCCGCCGGGTGCATCGGCCGCCTCACCACTGACGGATCGGTTACGGAGTATCCCCTGCCGTGCACCCGCGCGTTCCCCTCCGCGATCGCCGCGGCCGGGGACGCGATGTGGTTCACGATGAACCAGGCCAACGCCATCGGCCGCATCGGCATGGACGGCCGCATCACGATTCACGATCTGCCCACCGAGGCCGCCGCCCCGGTGGGTATCGCCGTGAGCCATGACGGTGGCGTCTGGTTCACCGAGATCGCCGCCGGTCAGATCGGTCACCGCGCGCCCGACGGCCAGATCACCGAGTATCCGCTGCCCGACCGCTCGGGCCGGCCGCACGCCGTCACCACCGATACCAACGGCACGGCGTGGTTCACCGAGTGGTCCGGCAACCGCGTCGGCTCGATCACCGCCGACGGCACGGTCACCGTCCACGATCTGCCCACGCCGGCCTCGGAACCGCACGGGATCACGGTGGGCCCGGACGGCGCCCTGTGGACGGCCCTGGAGACAGGCGCACTGGCCCGCATCTCACCCACCACCAGAACCAACACCACCACCACCAGGAACACCGAACAGAGGAACACCCCATGAAATACGCACTCGTGATCTTCGAGACGCACGCGTCACGCGCGCGGATCCAGGCCGACCGCGACGCCTACCGCAAGGCGTACGAGACGTGGATCGGCGAGCTCGCGGCAGCGGGCAAACTGGCGGGCGGCGACGCCCTTGACACCGAGCACCAGGGCCCCGTCACCGTGCGCAAAACGGCGGACGGGTCCGTGGCCGTGACCGAGGGACCCGTACACAGCGGCGAGGAGACCCTCGGCGGCTGGTTCGTCCTGGAGGTGGCCGACCACGCCGAGGCCATCGAGCTGGCCCGCGGCTTCCCCACCCCGGAGGCGCTCGAAATCCGCCCCGTCCTCGAATCGGCCTGAGCGGCAGGTGGCTCTCGCCGCTCTCTGCCCGGACATCCGGCGTGCCTGACCGGCACGCCGGATGGGTCCCAAGCGCTGTACCTCTTCACAGGAGTTGACTTGATACCGACATCGGTGAGCTACCGATCTCTGACCGGCCCCGAGGAGATCGAACTCTTCTGCCGGCTCCACTACGTCCTGGACCACGAGCTGACCGACGACTTCGCAAACGGATGCCGCCGCCCTGAGTGGACCTGGGTGGCCCTGGACGGCGACCGCCTCCTCGCCCGGCTCGCCTGGTGGGCGACCCCAGGCGGTGACATCCCGCTGCAGTTCGACTTCTTCGACATCGACGACACGCTGCCCAGGGCGGACCGCGACGAGATCGGTCAGCGACTGTTCAAGACGGCGACGGCGACCGTCTTCCCGGCGGGTGCCCAACTGCCGGAGTACGGCCGCTTCGTCCCGCCCGACTGGCATGAGGACCCCGCAGCCCGGGAGGTGGTCGAATCCCGCACGCGCGTGCTGGAGAACACCGGCGCACGGCTGCTGGTCGAGCGGCTGCGGCTGCAGTGGACCCCCTTGTCCCCACTCCCGGAACTCAAGGAGCGTCTCGTCTTCCGTCCGGTGGTCGGCCGCGAGGACCTCCTCGCCCTCATGACCCCGGTCATGGAAGGCACCCTCGACGCCCACGGCCAGGCGGACCTGGCATCCGGACTGAGCCCCCGCGAGGCCGCCGAACGGCACTACGACGGGGAGTTCGCCGGATTCAAGAGCCCGCATGAATGGTGGCGCATCGCCGAACTGCCCGACGGTAGCGGCCCGGTGGGTTTCGTGATCCCGGCCCGCAACAGCTACCACCCGATCATCGCGTACATCGGTGTCCTGCCCGCACACCGCGGCAACGGCTACATCGACGAGATCCTCGCCGAGGGCACCCGCATCCTGGCCGCCGAGGGCGTCGACCGGATCAGGGCATCGACGGACCTCGGCAACGTCCCGATGGCAAAAGCCTTCGCCCGAGCCGGATACGCCAACTTCGAACGTTCCCTCAACCTGGTCTGGGACTGACCCCACCTGCTGCTTCTCCGGGTCTCTCGCCCGCTGCCCGATCCGGGAAAGCTGACGTGGGACCAGGCCGCAGGCCGCGCCAGCGTCTGCTGCCGCCGGCCTCTCACCTCCGGCGCCGTCAGCGCCGGGATCATCGTTGACCGGCTCGGCGCGCACATCCTCGACAACGAGTTCCGGGCTGGGCCTTGCTGCCGGGGCGAGGCGCGCTGAAAGCGGTGCCGGCTGGGGAGTGAACCGGCCACGGCCGACCGTCTCCCTGCCCTGAGCGTGTGACGCATGGCGGCCTGCCGGGCACCTCTCGGCTCCGGAAGGCCGCCGACGCCCCGGCGGAAGACGGCTCAGCAGCCGGACTCAGGCACTCAGGGCGGCCGACACGACGGCCTTGGCCTCCTCCTGCACCCGGGCCAGGTGGTCGGACCCGAGGAACGACTCCGCGTAGATCTTGTAGACGTCCTCGGTGCCCGAGGGGCGGGCTGCGAACCAGGCGTTCTCCGTGGACACCTTGATGCCGCCGATCGGTGCGCCGTTGCCGGGAGCCGAGGTCAGCACCCCCGTGACCGGTTCCCCGGCCAGCGTGTCGGCCGTTACCTGCTCGGGTGAGAGGCGGCCGAGCACCGCCTTCTGCTCGCGGTCCGCCGGGGCATCGATGCGGGCGTACGCGGGTGCGCCGAAGCGGTCGGTGAGCGCCGCGTACTGCTCCGACGGCGACTTCTCCGTCACAGCGAGGATCTCCGAGGCGAGCAGCGCCAGGATGATGCCGTCCTTGTCGGTCGTCCACACCGATCCGTCACGGCGCAGGAACGACGCTCCGGCCGACTCCTCGCCCCCGAAGCCGAGCGTCCCGTCGACCAGACCGTCCACGAACCACTTGAAGCCGACCGGTACCTCGACCAGCTGCCGGCCGAGACCGGCGGCGACCCGGTCGATCATGCCCGACGACACCAGTGTCTTGCCGACGCCCGCCGCGGCCGGCCACTGCCCGCGGTGCGCGTACAGGTAGTTGATGGCGACGGCGAGGTAGTGGTTCGGGTTCATCAGGCCGGCATCCGGGGTGACGATGCCGTGCCGGTCGGCATCGGCGTCATTACCCGTGGCGATCTGGTAGCGCTCGCGCTGCCCGATCAGGGACGCCATGGCATAGGGCGATGAGCAGTCCATCCGGATCTTCCCGTCCCAGTCCAGCGTCATGAACCGCCAGGTCGGGTCGGTCAGCGGATTGACGACGGTCAGGTCGAGGCGGTGCTGCTCCGCGATCCGGCTCCAGTACGCGACCGACGCACCGCCCAGCGGATCCGCGCCGATCCGTACCCCGGCCGCGCGGACGGCGTCCAGGTCGAGGACGGACGGCAGGTCGGCGACATAGGTGCCGAGGAAGTCGTACCCGGCGGTGGTGGGCGCCGCCAGCGCGCGGACGTACGGCAGCCTCCGCACGTCCTTCATCCCGGCCGCGATGATCTCGTTGGCCCGCTCCTGGATCCAGCCCGTCGCCTCGGATCCGGCAGGACCGCCGTTCGGCGGGTTGTACTTGAACCCGCCGTCGCCCGGCGGGTTGTGCGACGGGGTGATGACCACACCGTCTGCGAGCCCCGACGTACGGCCGCGGTTGTGGGTGAGGATGGCGTGCGAGACGGCGGGGGTGGGGGTGTAGCCGTCGGCGGAGTCGATCAGCACGGTCACATCGTTGGCGGCGAACACCTCGATGGCGGTGACCCGCGCGGGCTCCGACAGCGCATGGGTGTCGGCGCCGAGGAACAGCGGACCGTCCGTGCCCTGTTGCGCCCGGTACTCGCTGATGGCCTGGCTGGTCGCGGCGATGTGATCCTCGTTGAACGCGGTGGCCGTCGACGTCCCGCGGTGGCCGGAGGTGCCGAACGCCACCCGTTGGCCGGGCTCGGCCGGATCGGGATGCAGCGTGTAATACGCCGTCACCAGCCGGGCCACATCGGTCAGGTCCTCCGGACGTGCCTGCTGTCCAGCTCGTTCGTGCGGCATCTGCCCACTCCTCCGTGTCGGTCGGTCGTTGCGTACTGCCCGCCGGATCATTTTCGCCGGTGGCCTCCCCGGGCAGGAGAGTGCCCCGCCGTACGGACCGCCACCGCGGCGTGCACCCGGCGGGGACCCGCGCATCGGCGACGGTCTTCGAAGCCCCGGAGCTCGAATCCCGGGCCGACCGGTGGAAACATCCGACGCGCGGCAACGGCGGCTACCCTCCCGTTTTCCGCTGGACCCTGCACAGCCTTTCGCTTTCACGCAAATTCCTTGCGTTATTTGCGGACACTTTCGCGGTGCACTGCCGCCCTCGCGCGGTTCCGTAATCCATGGTGGGCGCGCGGCGCGGCGGCGGCATCTCACATGGTGTCGGAACGCCCGAATATGCCCAGTATGAGGACGCCCCGGAGTGTCCCTCCGCCTTGTGGTGCGCCGCATTCGACGACGCGCCCCGATCTGTCGTGGATTACGTGGCAGCCCTTGGCCGCCGGCCGGGATGCAAGTCGAGCCGGCCGGGCTCCGCGGGGTCGTCCCGGGCTATTCGTTCTGTGACAACTGTGGACTCGCTCTCATTTCTCTGCAACTCTCTGACCGCAAAACGCAAAAGTCTCGTTACCCAGTGCAGAAATGCATGTCGCACGTGTATGCAGTCAGAGCCGCGCCCTCGACGCGTTCTGCGCCGAGGCCGAAGATCGGGGACCGATGAGAACGCAACGCTGGAGACGGCGGGTCCTTTCCGCCGTGGTCACCACCACACTTCTGATGATCGGCTGGCCGGCGCTCAGTGCGTCGGCGGCAGGCGGACCCAATGTCGCCGCCGGCCGGCCCGCCGCAGCGAGCAGCGCCAACAGCGAGTACACGGCCCGGAACATCACCGACGCGGACGCGTCGACGTACTGGGAGGGCGCGGGCAACTCTCTGCCCCAGTGGGTGCAGACCGACCTCGGAAGCGGCACCCGGATCGACGAGGTCACACTGAAACTTCCCCCGGCATGGGAGAGCCGGCAGCAGACGCTCTCGCTCCAGGGAAGTGCAGACGGCACCAGCTTCTCGACACTGAAGTCCTCCGCCGTGTACACCTTCGCTCCGGGCAACTCCAACTCGGTGACCATCACGTTCCCGGCCACCCAGACCCGCTTCGTCCGGGTGGACATCACGGCGAACACCGGGTGGCGGACCGCGCAGCTCTCCGAGCTGGAGGTCCACGCGGCGGGGGAGTCGTCAGTCAACCTCGCGGCGGGCCGCACGCTCAAGGCGAGCAGTTACACCGAGACGTATGTGGCCGCCCAGGCCAACGACGGCAGTTCGGCCACGTACTGGGAGTCGGCCAACGGCTCGCTTCCGCAGTGGATCCAGGCCGATCTGGGGTCCTCGGTAGGCGTGAACCGGGTGGTCCTACGGCTCCCCGACGGCTGGGAGGCCAGGAGCCAGACGCTGAAGATCCAGGGCAGCACCAACGGCTCCGACTTCACCGATCTGACGCCCTCCAAGGAGTACGCGTTCAGCCCCAGCGGCGGTGAGACGGCGACGATCTCCTTCGACACCACCACCACCCGGTACGTACGGGTGCTGGTCAGCGCCAACACCGGCCGCACGGCGGCCCAGCTGTCCGAACTGGAGATCTACGGCCCCACGACCGGCGACACCGAGGCGCCGACCGCGCCCGGGACGCTCGCCTACACCGAGCCGTCTTCCGGGCAGATCAAGCTGACCTGGCAGGCGTCGACCGACAACAAGGGGGTCAGCGGGTACGACATCTACGCCGACAACACGCTCCTGACCAGCGTCTCCGGCGACGTCACCACGTACACGGACACCCGCCCGGCGGGCACCACGGTCTCCTACTTCGTACGGGCCAGGGACGCGGCGGGCAACGAGTCGGCCAACAGCAACACCGTGACCCGCACGGCGGGCACGGGTGACACCCAGGCACCCACCGCGCCCAGCGGGCTGTCCTTCACCGAGCCGGCGTCCGGGCAGATCAGGCTGGCCTGGCAGGCGTCGAGCGACAACAAGGGGGTCACCGGGTACGACATCTACGCCGACAACGTGCTCCGCAAGAGCGTGGCGGGCGACGTCACCACGTACACGGACAGCCAGCCGGCGGGCGCCACGGTCTCCTACTTCGTACGGGCCAAGGACGCGGCGGGCAACATATCCGGCGACAGCAACACGGTCGTCCGCAACGGCAGTACGGGCGCGGCCTCCAATCTCGCCGTGGGCAGGCCGATCACCGCCTCGTCCGTCGTCCAGACCTACGTCGCCGAGAACGCCAACGACAACCAGGTGACGACCTACTGGGAGGGAGCGGGCGGCAGTTACCCGAACACCCTCACCGTGAAGCTGGGCGCCAACGCCGACACGGACCGTGTCGTGATCAAACTCAACCCGGACAGCAGCTGGGGCGCCCGGACACAGAACATCCAGGTGCTCGGAAGGGAACAGAGCGCCACGTCCTTCACCGGTCTGGTCGCGGCGAAGGACTACGCGTTCAGTCCGGCGACCGGCAACACGGTCACCATCCCGGTCGTCGCCCGGGTCGCCGACGTCCAGCTGAAGTTCACCTCCAACACCGGCTCCGCCGCCGGCCAGGTCGCCGAGTTCCAGGTCATGGGTGCACCCGCTCCCAACCCCGATCTGCAGGTCACCGCGATCGGTGCGACTCCTGCCGCACCGGTCGAGTCGGACCCGGTCACCCTCTCGGCGACCGTGCGCAACAGCGGTACGGTCGCCGCGCCCGCGAGCAAGCTCGAATTCCAGCTGGGCGGCTCGAAGATCGCAACCGCCTCAGTGGGCGCGCTCGCGGCGGGAGCGTCCACTCAGGTCACCGCCGACATCGGGCCGCGCGACGCGGGATCGTACGTACTGAGCGCCGTCGCCGACTCGGCGGGCGATGTCATCGAACAGAACGAGACGGACAACATCTACACGCGGGCGGACGCGCTGGTGGTGAAACCGGTCTCCAGCTCGGACCTGGTGGCCTCCGCGGTCGCCACCTCGCCGTCCGCCCCGGCCGAAGGCGACGCCGTCACCTTCTCCGTCGCCATCAGGAACCAGGGCACCGTGGCCTCCGCGGGCGGCAGCCACGCCATCACCCTGAATCTGACCGACTCCAAGGGCGCCACGGTAAAGACTCTCACCGGCGCGTACAGCGGATCCATCGCCGCCGGCGCGGCCACCACGCCGGTGAATCTGGGCAGTTGGACCGCGGTCAACGGCTCGTACACCGTGAAGGTCGTGCTGGCCGACGACGCCAATGAACTCCCGGTCAAACGGGGGAACAACACCAGCACCGAGTCCCTCTTCGTCGGCCGCGGCGCCCACATGCCGTACGACATGTACGAGGCGGAGGACGGTGTCACGGGCGGCGGCGCCCAGGTCGTCGGTCCGAACAGGACCGTGGGTGACATCGCCGGTGAGGCATCGGGCCGTAAGGCCGTCACGCTCAACAACACCGGCAACTATGTGGAGTTCACCGCAAGGTCCAGCACCAACACCCTGGTGACCAGGTTCTCCGTGCCGGACTCCGCGGGCGGCGGCGGCATCGACACCAAGCTCGACGTCTATGTGGACGGAACCTTCCTGAAGGCGATCGACCTCACGTCGAAATACGCCTGGCTGTACGGCGCCGAGACCGGCCCCGGCAATTCGCCCGGCTCGGGTGCGCCCCGTCACATCTACGACGAGGCGAACGTCATGCTGGGCAGGACGGTGCCGGCGGGCAGCAAGATCCGGCTGCAGAAGGATGCGGCCAACACCAGCACGTACGCGATCGACTTCGTCAGCCTGGAGCAGGCCGAGCAGATCTCCAACCCCGACCCCGCCGCGTACACCGTCCCCGCCGGATTCACCCAGCAGGACGTCCAGAACGCTCTGGACAAGGTCCGGATGGACACCACCGGGAAGCTCGTCGGGGTCTACCTGCCGGCCGGTGACTACGAGACGTCCAGCAAGTTCCAGGTCTACGGAAAGGCTGTGAAGGTCGTCGGCGCGGGACCCTGGTACACCAGATTCCACGCCCCGTCAGGGCAGGAGAACACCGATATCGGCTTCCGTGCGGACGCCGGTGCCAAGGGGTCTTCGTTCGCGAACTTCGCGTACTTCGGCAACTACACCTCGCGCATCGACGGCCCGGGCAAGGTGTTCGACTTCTCGAACGTCTCCGACATCGTCATCGACAACATCTGGAACGAACACATGGTGTGCCTCTACTGGGGGGCGAACACCGACGGCATCACCATCAAGAACTCCCGTATCCGCGACCTGTTCGCCGACGGCATCAACATGACCAACGGCTCCACGGACAACCTCGTGACCAACAACGAGGCCCGGGCCACCGGCGACGACAGCTTCGCCCTGTTCTCGGCGATCGACGCCGGGGGCTCGGACATGAAGAACAACGTCTACGAGAATCTCACCTCGATCCTCACCTGGCGTGCCGCCGGAATCGCCGTATATGGCGGGTACAACAACACCTTCCGCAATATCCGTGTCGCGGACACCCTGGTCTACTCCGGGATCACGGTCAGCTCGCTGGACTTCGGTTACCCGATGAATGGCTTCGGGACCGATCCGACCACGATCGAGAACGTCTCGGTCGTACGGTCCGGCGGTCACTTCTGGGGGTCTCAGACATTTCCCGGAATCTGGCTGTTCTCGGCGTCCAAGGTGTTCCAGGGTATTCGGATCAACAACGTGGACATCGTCGATCCGACCTACAGCGGCATCATGTTCCAGACCAACTACGTAGGAGGGCAGCCCCAGTTCCCGATCAAGGACACGGTCCTCAGCAACATCTCGATCTCCGGCGCCCACAAGAGCGGGGACGCCTTCGACGCCAAGTCCGGCTTCGGGCTCTGGGCCAACGAGATGCCGGAGGCCGGGCAGGGGCCGGCCGTCGGTGAGGTCACGTTCAACGGTCTGAAGCTGAGCAACAACGCGCAGGACGTGAAGAACACGACCTCCACCTTCAAGATCAACACCAACCCGTAGCAAGCGATCACCCGCAGGCGGGGGCGCCGTCCGGCAGGCCGGACGGCGCTCCGTCCTGCGCGCCGTCATGGACGCGCACGCCACATGCGTCTCACTGTCAAACTTTTACGAAATCTGCGCGAGATATTGCGTCGGCATGACGGCGGTGGTTGAGTGTGCCGCGCCCCGGCAGAGAGCCGGCCGAGGGCCTTCCGTGCTCATGCCCGAAGGGGACCAACGATGAGAAGTGCTGGGTTCCGCCGTCATCGCCGTACACGCCGCACCGCTGCGGCCGCCCTCGTCACCGCCCTTGCCCTGACCGCCCTCGCCTCCTGCGGTACGAGCAGCAGTGGTGACAACAACGGCGGTGGTTCCGGCGGTGGTTCGTCCGACCCGTCAGCTCCGCTGGACCCGAAGACGAAGGTGACGATCTCGATCGACTGCATGCCGCCGGCCGCCAAGGCCGCGGAACTGCGGGAGTGGAACGAGGACATCAAGACGTTCAACAAGAAGTACCCGAACGTCACGATCCACGGGAAGTCCACCCCGGGGCAGTGTCTGGAGCCGCCGCGCTTCACCGCCATGCTGAAGGCGAAGTCGCAGCCCGATGTGTTCTACGCCTACTTCACCGACCTGGAGCAGGTGCTGGACAACGACGGGGCCACGGACATCTCCGCGTACGTCACCGACAAGACCGTCCCGGCGCTGGGGGACATCCAGCCCCAGGTGCTCGACGTGGCGCGCAAGGACGGCAAGCTGTACGCCCTGCCGACCAGCAACTACACCATGGGCCTGATGATCAACCGGAAGCTGTTCACCCAGGCCGGTCTCGACCCGGACACGCCGCCGGCCACCTGGGAGGAGGTCCGGGCCGCTGCCAAGAAGATCGCGGCGCTCGGCAAGGGCATCGCCGGCTACGGCGAGTACAGCGCGGCCAACACGGGCGGCTGGCACTTCACCGCCGCCCAGTACTCCCTCGGCGGCGACGTGGTCGACTCGACCGGCAAGAAGGCCGCCTTCAACGACGCCACCGGCAAGCAGGTCCTCCAGCAGCTGCACGACATGCGCTGGGAGGACGACAGCATGGGTCAGACCCAGCTGCTGAAGTGGGGTGATCTGCAGAAGCAGATCGCCAGCGACAAGCTCGGCATGTTCCTCGCCGCGCCCGACGACATCACGTACATGGTCCAGCAGCTCGGCGCCAAGTACGAGAACTTCGGGATGGGTCCGATCCCCGGCGCCAAGGGGACGCTCTTCGGTGGTAACAACTACATGATCAAGAAGGGCAGTTCGCCCGACCAGATCAAGGCGGCCGTCGCCTGGCTCAACTTCAAGAACCTCACCCAGGGCAAGGGACAGTTCGACTGGGCGCGCACCAAGTCCGACCAGCTGCCGGTGGGGCTGCCACAGCCGAACTTCTTCCTCGGCGACACCAAGACGAAGGACGACGCGGAGCGCGTCGCCAACGCCACCATGCCGGTCGCGAACTTCAAGGCCTTCATGGACAACCCGGTCGCCGGCAAGGCCGAGCCGCCGAAGGCCCAGGAGATCTACAAGATCCTCGACAACGCCATGTCGGGTGTCCTGACCAACAAGAACGCGAACATCGGCAAGCTGCTCTCCGACGCGGAGAAGCAGGTCAACCAGGTGCTGGCGAACCAGTGAGGACGCGCGGGGCCGGGTCACGCGGACCCGGCCCCGCATCCGGAACGTCCACCTGCCCCAGCGGCACACCGGCACCGAGGAGAGACCATGTCGGCCCCCACCCTGTCCACAGCCGAGGCGACCAGGCCACGCCACGGACACCCGGGCCCCGCCCGCCCGAACTCCGCCCGTGAGGAGTTCGTACGAGCCCTGCGCCGCAACCTCTCGGCGCACGGCTTCCTGATCGGCGCGGTGCTCTGTTTCTCGTTCTTCTCCTGGTATCCGATGGTCAGGGAGTTCATCCTGGCCTTCCAGAAGAACGAGAACGGAAAGACCACCTGGGCCGGCTGGTCCAACCTCAGTTACGTCGTGAACGACCCGGCGTTCTGGCAGGCCTGGCGCAACACCCTGCTCTTCACCGGCCTCGCCCTGCTCCTGGGGTTCCTGGTCCCGTTCGTCGTCGCCATCGTGCTCAACGAATTCCGGCACGGACAGGGCTATCTGCGGCTGCTGGTCTATCTGCCCGTCATGCTGCCGCCGGTCGCGTCCGTCCTGCTCTTCAAGTACTTCTACGATCCCGGGTACGGGCTCTTCAACCGTGTCCTGGAGCTCTTCCACCTCCCCGCCCAGCAATGGCTCCAGTCCACGGACACCGCGATGCTCTCCGTCGTCATCGCGGCCACCTGGATGAACATGGGCGGAGCCACCCTGATCTACCTCGCCGCACTCCAGTCGATCCCCGGCGAGCTGTACGAGGCTGCCGAACTCGACGGTGCGGGACTGCTGCGCAAGGTCTGGCACGTCACCGTTCCGCAGACCCGGCTCATCCTCTCGCTGCTCCTGCTGATGCAGATCATCGCGACGATGCAGGTCTTCACCGAACCGTTCCTGCTCACCAACGGCGCGGGTCCCGAAGGCTCCACCACGACCGTCGTCTACCTCATCTACCAGTACGCCTTCAACTTCAACAACTACGGCAGTGCGGCCGCGCTCGGACTCGTCCTGCTCGTCGTCCTCGCGGGCTTCTCCGCCGTGTACGTACGACTCAGCCGCACCAGCGAAGACTAGGCGGGGGACCGACCATGGCATCGAACACCTTTGTCTCCCGGCGGCGCGCCACCGGACGGCGCAGGGCCGAACGGCGTGCCGCCGACACGGGCCGCCAGCGGACCCTGATCTCGCCGGCCCAACTCGCCCGGCCCCGAGGCAGGGCCGTCTACTGGATCGTCCTCGCCCTGGTGGTCGTCCTGTTCACGGTGGCCTTCCTCGGGCCGCTCTACTGGATGGTCACCGGCGGACTCAAGACCACCCAGGAAGTCGTCCAGAGCCCGCCCACGGCCTTTCCCAGCTCCGTCCACACGGAGAACTACTCCCGGGCCTGGACCGTGATGGACCTGTCCCGGCTGCTCTTCAACACGCTCTACTACGCATTCGGCGCGCTCGCCTTCCAGCTGCTCTTCGACGTCACCGCCGCGTACTCGCTGTCCAGACTGCGGCCCGTCTTCGGCAAGGCCATCCTCGGGATGATGCTGGCCACGCTGATGATCCCGGCCACCGTCCTCGTCGTACCGCAGTACCTCACGGTCCTCGACGTGCCGATCGTGCAACGCAACCTGCTGAACTCGCCCTGGGTGATCTGGCTGCCGTCCGTGACCAACGCCTTCAACATCTTCCTGCTGAAGCGGTTCTTCGACTCGATCCCGCGCGAACTCCTGGACGCCGCGGCCATCGACGGGGCATCCCCCCTGCGGACCCTGCGCTCGGTCGTCCTGCCGATCTCCAGGCCGATCCTCGGTGTCGTCTCCATCTTCGCGATCGTCGGTGTCTGGAAGGACTTCCTCTGGCCGATGCTCACCCTGCCCGACCCTGGCAGACAGACGCTCAACGTGGGCATCTACTCGCTGGCCAACGGAGTCCCCGAGAACGTCCTGATCGCAGCGCTCACCATCGCGTCCGTTCCGACGCTCCTCGTCTTCCTGCTCTTCCAGCGCAACATCATGAGCGGACTCACGGCCGGCGGCCTCAAGGGCTGACCTCCCCGCTCCCACAGCAAACGGATCCTCCCCAGCACTCCGCCGCCGGCTCTCCCATCCAGCGCCCCGCTGTCCGGGGCCGGCGGCGGAGTCCCACCTGCCCGAAAGGAACGCCACGTGGCAGCCAACCGCCCGTCCGAGGCCAACGCGAACTGGTGGCGCGACGCCGCCATCTACCAGGTCTATGTACGCAGCTTCGCCGATGGCGACGGTGACGGCACCGGTGATCTCGCGGGGGTACGGGCCAAGCTGCCCTACCTCGTCGAACTGGGCGTGGACGCCCTCTGGTTCACCCCCTGGTACCTCTCGCCGCTGGCCGACGGCGGATACGACGTGGCCGACTACCGCGCCATCGACCCGGCGTTCGGCACTCTCGCCGAGGCCGAGAAGCTGATCGCCGAGGCCCGCGGACTCGGCATCCGCACGATCATCGACATCGTCCCCAACCACGTCTCGGACCAGCACGCATGGTTCACCGCGGCGCTGGCGGCCGGCCCCGGCAGCCCGGAGCGCGAACTCTTCCACTTCCGGCCCGGCCGCGGTCCGGACGGAGCCGTCCCGCCGAACGACTGGGTATCCGAGTTCGGCGGCACGCCCTGGACCCGGCTCGACGACGGCGAGTGGTACCTCCATCTGTTCGCCACCCAGCAGCCCGACCTCAACTGGGCCCACCCTGCGGTCCGTCAGGAACACGAGGACGTACTGCGCTTCTGGTTCGAGCGGGGCGTGGCAGGTGTACGGATCGACTCGGCGGCCCTGCCCGCCAAGGACCCCGCGCTCCCGGACTTCACCGAGGGCCACGACCCCCATCCGTACATCGACCGGGACGAACTGCACGACGTCTACCGCTCATGGCGCGCCATCGCCGACGAGTACGGGGCGATCTTCGTCGGCGAGGTGTGGCTCCCCGACGCCGAGCGGTTCGCCCGCTATCTGCGCCCCGACGAGCTGCACACCGCCTTCAACTTCAACTTCCTCGCCTGCCCCTGGGACGCCGGACTGCTGCGCTCCGCGATCGACGACACGCTCGCCGAACACGCCTCCGTCGGCGCCCCCGCCACCTGGGTCCTGTGCAACCACGACGTGACCCGCACCGTCACCCGGTACGGTCGTGGGGACACCGGCTTCGACTTCGCGGCGAAGACCTTCGGAACCCCCACCGACCTGGCCCTGGGCACCCGGCGGGCCCGCGCCGCGGCGCTGCTCTCACTGGCGCTGCCGGGCGCGGCCTACCTCTACCAGGGTGAGGAGCTGGGTCTTCCGGAAGCGGACATCCCACGGGACCGGATCCAGGACCCGATGCACTTCCGCTCCGGCGGGACCGACCCGGGACGCGACGGCTGCCGAGTGCCGCTGCCCTGGGCGGCGCACGCACCGTACGCCGGTTTCGGATCCACCGCCGAGCCCTGGCTGCCGCAACCCGCGGACTGGGCGTCGTACGCCGCCGATCTGCAGAGCGCCGACCCCGACTCGATGCTCAGCCTGTACCGCGAGGCGCTCCGGCTGCGCCGTACCGAGCCCGGCTTCGGCGGCCCGGGGGCATCGGGTGAGCGGCTGGTGTGGCTGCCGACCGAGCCGGGTGTGCTGGCCTTCACCCGTGCGGACCGGCTGATCTGTGTCGTGAATCTGACCGATGAGCCCATCGAGCTGCCCGGCCACACCGAGGTGCTCCTCATCAGTGGCCCACCGGCCGAGGGAGGGCGCCTTCCGCGGGACACGGCCGCCTGGCTGCGGGGCTGATCGCGGCGCGTACCCGCGGGCCGACACGCGGGTGAGCGTGCGGATCGCGGCGGACTCGGGGCTGCGGCACAGTGGGCACATGGATGATCTCAACGCCCTCGCCGACGAGCATCTGACCGCGGCCCGCACGTCGCCGCACGGACGCAGTGCCCATCTCCTGCTCCGGCAGGAGCCGCTGCGGCAGACGGTCATCGCGCTCACCGCCGGTTCGGCCCTCGACGAGCACAACGCACCGCCCGCGGCCTCGCTCCAGGTCCTGCGCGGGAGCGTCCGCCTCACCGCAGCCTCCGGTGACGTCGAACTGACCGCCGGAGGGCTGCAGCCCGTCCCGCAGGAGCGGCACGGGCTGCTGGCGCTGGAGGACGCGGTGGTGCTGCTGACCGCGGTCAACGACTGATCCCCTCCTGTCGGGTGCCACCGTGCGGGCCGGGGCGCGATGCCCCGGCGCGCACGGAACGCCTGGTCCGGAGCGGGTTCCGCGGCGCACCCGTCGCCACGGTGGTCCCGACCGGGCTGGGCATCGACGAGGAGACGGTCCGCGGCCGGCCGATGACATCGCGTCAGGCAGACGGCAGCGAACGGGCTCTGCGGCGCAGGAACTCCTGCTCGGCCGCGTTGCCGGTGCGGGCTACGGCGGCGTCGTACGCCGATGCCGCCTCGGCCCAGCGGCCCAGCCGGCGCAACAGGTCGGCCCGTACGGCGTGGAAGACGTGGTAGCGGTCGAGCCCGAGCTCGTCGACGAGGGCGAGTGCCGCATCCGGCCCGTCGGTCTCGGCCACCGCGACGGCGCGGTTGAGCGCCACCACCGGAGACGGCGCCTGCGCCGACAACTGGTCGTACAGCCGGAGGATCTGGCCCCAGTCGGTGGCGGACGCGGCCGACGCGTCACTGTGCACCGCGTTGATCGCCGCCTGGATCTGATACGGGCCGGGGCGGTCGCGGCGCAGGCACTGCCGTACGAGCGACTGGCCCTCCGCGACCAGTGCGCGGTCCCACCGGCCGCGGTCCTGCTCGGCCAGCGGCACCAGTTCACCGTGCGCGCCGATGCGGGCCGGGCGGCGCGACTCGGCCAGCAGCATCAGTGCGAGCAGCCCCAGCGCCTCCGGCTCATCCGGCATCAGACCCGCCAGGAGCCGTCCGAGACGGATCGCCTCCAGGCAGAGGTCCTCCCGCACCAGGCGCTCTCCGGAGCTTGCCGCGTACCCCTCGTTGAAGATCAGATAGATGACGGCGAGTACGGCCCGGACCCGGTCCGGAAGATCGGCGTCGGCCGGGACCCGATACGGGATCCCGGCGTCACGGATCTTTCCCTTGGCGCGCACCAGTCGCTGCGCCATCGTCGGTTCGGGCACCAGGAACGCATGCGCGAGTTCCGCCGTCGACAGTCCGCCCAGCAGCCGGAGCGTCAGCGCGACCTGCGCGCCGGTGGAGAGCGCCGGATGGCAGCAGGTGAAGATCAGCCGCAGCCGGTCGTCGTGCACGGGCCCCTCCTCGGCGGGTTCGTTCCGCGCGTGGGTCAGCGCCGCTCGGGCGTACCGGTCGGCGCGGGACGCCTCCCGGCGCAGGCGGTCGATCGCCCGGTTGCGTGCGGTGGTGATGATCCAGCCGGCGGGAGCGGGCGGCAGGCCGTCCGACGGCCACCGGTCCAGCGCGGTGGCGAACGCCTCCTGGACCGCCTCCTCCGCGATGTCGATGTCGCCGAATGCGCGGACGAGCACGGCCACCGAGCGGCCGTACTCCGCGCGGAAGAGCAGCTCGATGTCCGCGGTGAGTACGGCGGGGGCGCAGGGCGAGTCGGCGCCGCCCGGTGGCCGCGAGGGGCCGGTCATCAGCGCTCCACGTCACCCTCGAACGGCCGGACCTCGATGGGCAGCGTGATCGCCAGCGCGGCCCTGCGGCCCCAGTCGAGAGCGGCGTCCAGGTCGGGTGCCTTGATGATGCACAGCCCGCCCAGATACTCCTTTCCCTCGATGTACGGCCCATCGGTGAGCAGGGTCTCGCCGCCCTCGGCCCGCACCACGGTGGCCGTGCCCGGCGAGCTCAGCCCTCCGGCGAACACCCACGCCCCGGCCTCCTGGAGCTCCTGGTGGAACGTCTCGACGTTCCGCATGATGCCGTCCAGCACCTCGGGGGCCGGCGGCTCGCCCCCGGTCGGTGTGACCACGCTGAGCAGATAGTGCTTCACGGTGTTCCTCCTCGGGTACGACACCGGCTTGGTACCGGTGTCCACCCTCTATACGAACGGCTGCCTTCCGGATCGACACGGAACGCGCACGTGTTGCGGGATTTTTCCCCCGGCGAGGTAGATGCCGCGCGAGGATGCCCGCGATTTCCGCCCAAGGAGCCTTGTGGGAGCGCTCCCAGATTCGGCACGATGGGCGGGTGACCAAGCCTGCGGGCCCACGGGCCTACCACCCCGACGACCATGCGGCCCTCTCGGACATCTGCGTCCGCACGGCCGACAACGGCGGCGACTCCCGGCATCTGTATCCGGACCTGGAACTGATGCCCACGATCTTCGCCACGCCCTATGCGTACCTCGAGCCCGATCTGGCCTTCGTGATCGACGACGGTACGGGCCGGGCAGTCGGCTACATCCTGGGGACCGCCGACACGCCGCGGTTCGTGACGGAATTCCGCAAGCGGTGGCTGCCTCTGGTCGAGGACCGTTTCCCGCAGCCCGAAGGCCCGCCGGACACCCCCAGCGAGGAGATGACCGCCCTCCTGCACAATCCCGAGCGGATGGTCCTGCCCGAACTGGCCGCCCACCCGGCACACCTGCACATCGATCTGCTGCCCGATTGGCAGCGGAAGGGATACGGCAGGGCGCTGATGCGCACATTCCTGGCGGCCCTCCGGGCGAAGGGGGTGGAGGCCGTGCACCTCTCCATGCTCACGTCGAACACCCCGGCGCGAGCGTTCTACGACCGCCTGGGATTCACCGAGATCGACGTTCCCGGCCCAGGACCGGTCACATACCTGGGACGGAGCACCGCCCCGGGCCTGTAGCGGGCCGGCCCGGTCTCGACACCGAACGCCTCGACACCGCAAGGAGTCCGGGTCGCAGGGCCGTCGCGGCCGGGTGCCGGAAGCGGCGGCCCGGGAAGCGCCGGTGCGCTGTGCTCAGGCCGTGCGGCGTTCCATGCACACCAGCCGGTCCCGTGCTTCCCACGGGTCCGTGACCGTGAAGCCGAGCCGTTCGTACAGAGCGACGGCGCCGGTCCGCCACTTCCACACGGAGAGGCGGACCGTGCGGACTCCGTGCTCGTCGGTGTACGCGAGCGCGGCGCCGATCAGCCGGGACGCGACGCCGACGCCCCGGAACTTTGGGGCCGTCCACAGCCGCTTGACCTCCGCGCCTCCCCCCACCGGGGAGGTCACGACGAGACAGCCCGCCGGCGTGCCTCCGCACGACGCCAGCAGGACGAGATCGTCGCGGAAGGCGGAGCGCGGATCAGTGATCTCGGAACGGTACCGGTCGGGAAGCTCCGTCACACCGGCGACGGCCTCGCCCTTCTCCGCCTGCGTCTGGAGGTGGTAGTCCGCGAGCAGTCCGGCCAGCCCCTCCGCGGCGGCGGGGGCGAGGTCGCGGCCGGGGCGGCGATCGACGGCGATCGGTGAGGGGGTGCTCATGCCGACAGGATCACATGGGGCCACGGACCGCCGGACGTCAGGCCGGTCATGACCACGAGCGAGTCGCCGCCGTCCAGAAGATGCGGGAGCGGGCTCCGACAGGGCCGGCCGAGGGATGGCGCGGCCAGCACCTGGGCAGGTACTGGTGTACGAGTCCGGGACCGGGCCGGGCCGGCCGGGTGCAGAGGGGTGCGCGACGTGAGCGAGCAGACCGTGTGGCAGTTCTCCGACGACCGTGGACAACTGTCGACCGCCGGACGGCGCCCGTCGCGTGTGCTCGCCTACGTCCAGGCCGGAGCCACGCTCTGGGACCACGGGATACGCCCGAGCGGGATATTCGGCTCGGACCACGACGGCGCCGTGCCCGACCGGGCCAAGACCGGATCGCTGCCACCGGACGAGGTCGACTACCTCGGCGCGGGCAGCGCACTTGACGTGGACACCCTGTTGCGGGGGGCACCGGATCTGGTCGTCGCGGTCAGCTACGGGGGAGGGCACGTCTACGGGTTGGCCCCGGAGACCGCCAAACATCTTGAGGAGCACGTCCCGGTCGTCGTTGTGGACGTGGGCCAGGCACGCAGCTTCGACGGGATCGGGGAGCGCTTCGCCGAGCTGGCCCGCTCGCTCGGTGCCGGGGGGACACCGGCGGCGACGCAGGACCTGGACACCGTCCGCGACCGCCTGCGCGCCCTCGGCGCCGGCCCGTCCCGCCCCAGGGTTCTCGCCCTGTCGCCGGCCGGGCAGGAGCAGGCACATCTCGCCCGCCCCCGCATGTGGCCGGAGCTGCGCGTGCTGACGGAGCTGGGGGTCGATCTGGTGGAGCCTGCCGAAGGACCCGGTGCCAACTGGTCGACGGCCGGCTGGGCGGCAGCGGCGGAACTGCGGCCCGCCGTCGTGCTCACCGACATCCGGTCCAACGCCACGCCCGTGGACCGCCTCCGGTCGAACGCGGACTGGTCGGCGCTGGAGCGCGCGGCCGCGGTCGTGCCGTGGAACCCGGAGCCGGTCTGCAGTCCTCAGACCCATGCGCGATTCCTGACGCTCGTGGCGGACGCGGTGGAAGCGGCGCGGCAGGGATAGAGCGCACCGGAACCGCCGGATCACCCGCTGCGTCCGACCGGCGGCAGCACCGACCGGCGACAGCACCGACCGGCGACAGCAACGACCGATGGCGGACAGGGGTGGGGCATGTACGGACGCAGGGTGGGCGGATCGGTCGTGGTGGCGCTGGTGACGGCACTGTCGGCGGGGGCGTGCGGTGCCGGCGCCTCCGAGGATCTCGTGATCGAGGGGAGTCCGCCCGCGGCTCCCTACCGAGGTCCGCTGTACGTCCCGTCCAAGACCGTCGAGACGGACGGTCCACAGGCGCGGAAGACGGAATCCGGGGCCGCGGGCCGCGCTCTGGAGTGCGACGGGGACATCTACGCCGGCGGTGGCAGCGAGCCCTGGAGCAACGGCGACGGTGGGGCGACACCGGAGGAAGGGCTGAAGCTGTACTTCGAGATCGAGCAGCCCGACGTGCCCCGGTACGGCTACCGGGTGGAACACGAGGAAGCGGGCCGGGTGCTGTACTCCTTCGACGTGCACCGCAGGACGAAGATCGCCGTCGTGGTCGCCAAGGACCGCAAGGGACGCCCGGGCTGGGGGCCGGAGACCTCGGCCCGGTGCGACCCGGCGGAGCTGCCGTCGAGCTATACGGACAAGCAGCCGTACCGGGTCTGGACCGACCGGGACGGCCACCGGGTGCCCATATCCAGGCTGAACAGTTCGGCGGGGGCGGAGCACTGCGACTGGCAGGACGCGGACTTCCTCGAACTGGACGCGGGTTCGGACGAGGGCTCCGCCGACCGGAAGGTGTACGCGCGCGACCCGAAGGGCGTACTCCCGTCAGGCATGCTCACGTCCGCCTACGACGGGGACGTCGTCATGCCGGCCGGTGCGCACTCCACGGGGTACCACCTGGACGACCGGGAACTGTGGCTGACGGACGACACATCCAGGGCCTACGTCCGGACATCGGACGGGGTGGAGGCCTGGCCCGCCGTCAGGCCGGCCATGGGATGCAGGTGAGCGTCGCGCGGGGCCATCCGGCGGGCCCCGCGACGGCGCCACCGCTGCGGATCCGCGCCGGGGCGATCGGACCCTGGTTCACCCGCGGCCCGCGGACATCGATGTGGCCGCGACCGGGCCGCGAGGGGGAGGATCCGACTTGAATGTGTCCTGGCGGCGCACGCCGCCAGGACACGCAGGTACGCGCACGCTAGGAGACATCCCGCCCATGCACGACACGGCCGACCCCCTCGACGCGCCCGACCCGCTCGGTTTCCTGGTCATCGGCGAGTGCGTCGCCGACATCGTCCGGCTGCCGCACGAGGCCGACCGGGTCCACCCCGGCGGCAGTCCGGCCAACGTCGCGTACGGACTGGCCAGACTGGGCCGCTGCAGCACCCTGCTCACCCAGCTCGGACCGGACGACGGAGGCCGGCTGATCGCGGACCACCTGACCTCGGCCGGAGTGGTGCTGCGGACGGACGGTTCCATCGCGCCCACCCCGTCCGCGTCGGTGGCCCTGGACGCAGGAGGTCGGCCCGCGTACACCTTCGACATCACCTGGACACTCTCCGCGGTGGTGCCGGAGCGGCCGCCGCACCATGTGCACACCGGCTCGATCGCGGCGGTGATGGAGCCGGGGGCGGCCACCGTCGTCGCCGCGGTCGAGTCGCTGCGTACCACCGCGACCGTCAGCTACGACCCCAATGTGCGGCCCGCCCTGATGGGCGACCACGCCACGGCCGTCCGCCGGGTGGAGCGGTGTGTCGCCCTGAGCGACGTGGTCAAGGCCAGCGACGAGGACCTGGACTGGCTGTACCCGGGGCGGTCCCCCGAGTCCGTGGCCGCCGAGTGGCTCGCCACCGGCGGCCCCGCTCTCGTGCTCGTCACCCGGGGGGCCGACGGCGCGCTGGCCTTCACCCCGGGCGCCCGGGCCGTGGTCGGCGCACCGCGTACGGAGGTCGTCGACACGGTGGGGGCGGGCGACGCGTTCATGTCGGGCGCCCTGCACGCCCTCGCCGCGCACGGGCTGCTCGGCTCCGCAGGACGCGCCGGACTGCACGCGATCGATCCTGTGACCGTCACCGATGTGCTGCGGCACGCGGCGGCGTCCGCCGCGCTGACCGTCGCCCGCGCCGGCGCCAACCCGCCCGACGCGCGGGAGCTGCACGCGGCACTCCCGCGCGTCTGAAGCCGGCCGTGCCACTGCCGGCCCGCGGGAGTCCTGGCGGGTCGTCAGCGGCACGTCCGACGTACGGTCAACCGTGCGGCGCCGGGAGGAGATGGGGTGTGCTGTCGTCGTCGAGGAACTCCACGACCGCGAGGGCGAACAGCGCTCCCAGGGCGATCCACACCGTGACCAGCCCGGTCGGCCGGTCCCACACCAGCAGGACCGCGGCGGCCACCACGACGACCGTCCAGTTGAGCCAGCGCTTCGCCCGGTGCACCCACGCGCCGACGGGCCCGCCGGTGAGTCCGGCCGCGTCGCGTACGGCCCCGATGCCACCGTTCCACATGGCCTTGACCCGGGTGGCGGCCCGGCCCCCGCCCGAGAGCCAGGCAGCGAGCGCCACCACCACGCCCAGCGTGACCACCAGCCTGACCACGCCGCGCAGATAGACGACCAGCGCGTCGAAGACGGATGCGGCCGCCGGCTGCGACACCGTGTCCGGCAGGCTGTCCAGATAGAACGCGCGGAACACCGACAGGGCCAGACCCAGGACCGCGCCGCCCACCGCGACCGCGAGTGCCGCGGTGACCAGGGCCCGGCGCCGGCGCACCGCGAGCAGCACCCCGCCCGCGGCGAGGAGCAGGGTCAGCAGCGGCAACCAGAAGCCGGCGAGCTGCAACACCAGGAACCCCTTCTTCGCCTTGCCGATCGCGTCGGAGGTCAGCACGGTGAAGTCCGTGTGGACCTCGGGGATCTTGGCGGCGATCGTCAGCCCCTGGTCGACCAGGAGTCGCTTGACCCGGTCGATCACCGGGGCGAGATCGATGACGACGGTGTCGTCGGTGAGCTTCACCGCCCCGCCGCCGCTGCCGGTCAGAGCCTTGACGACCGCCGCGTGGGCGTTCCGGTTGAGGCCGACCCACACCTTCTCGAAGGCGTCGGAGGCCACGAACTTGTCCACGGTTCCCTGCACGAAGTCGGTGATGCCCGCGGTGAGCGGGGCGCTGAGCCGACCCAGCGCCTTGTCGAGAACGGGCCGGTCCGCAGGTGCCACCTGCTGGACCAGGGAATGGACGTCGAGATGCGTCATCAGAACGTCGGTGACCCGTTTCGACACCGCGTGCTGCACGTCGGGGTCGGAGGCCAAGGGGGTCACCATCGCCACATAGCGGTCGGTGTCGCCGACGTCGTTCCTGGCCCACGCGGCGACGGCGCTCAGCGGAGTGAGCAGGGCCGCGAGGAGGATCAGCAGCACGGCGAAGAACGACCGGAATCGCGGCCGGGAGCGTGGCGGACTACGTGTCTCCAGCCGCGCCACCCGCGCGCGCAGCGAGTCCAGTTCGTCGCCCGCTGAGAGGGGCTTCGACTCGTTCCGGTCCGGTGATGCCATGCCTCAAGGGGATGCCGCGCGCGTCTGTGCGGCGCGGCGGGTTGATGCATACGGGGGAGCGGACGGCCCTCCCGAGTGAGCCGGGCGCGTTCCCGGGCGCGGCCCACCCTCGTTCGGCCCAGTGAACGCATCCTCACCGGGGCGAACGCCGTTCGGCAGCAGAGGCGTGAGTGACGACGTGCGACGGCCGCCCCTTCGCCGGCCGGGCACCCGCACGGGCCACGCACCGTGCGCGACGGAAGGAATGGGACATGGGACACGCCGACACCGGTGTCGCGGTGACGGGAGTGGGAGTGGTGACCCCCGCGGGCACCGACGAGCACACCTTCTGGGCCGGGCTGTGCGCGGGACGCTCCGTGGCGCGGCGCTGCGACGAACTGGCCGGCCTTCCGGTCGACTTCGCCTGTCCGGTCGACGGACTCGACCTGGACACGGCGGTGGGCGGGAGGTCGGTGTGGCGGATGGCCCGGTTCGTGAAACTGGCGCTGATCGCAGCCCGGCAGGCCGTCGCGGACGCCGGGCTCTCACCGGACGACTGGGACGGGACCAGGGTCGGTGTAGTGCTCGGCGTGGGTGTGGGAGGCGTCTCCCTGCTCGTCGACAACCTGCGCAAACTGGATGAAGAAGGTCCGGAGACAGTCTCTCCGCTCCTGGTGCCGATGATGATCCCGAACGCGGCGGCCGGAGAGCTCGCGATCGCGCTCCGTGCCCACGGTCCGAGCCTGGCACCGGCCACCGCCTGCGCGTCCGGGGCGACCGCGATCGCGGTCGGCCGTGACCTGCTGACCAGCGGCCGCTGCGATGCCGTGGTGGCGGGCGGGGCGGAGGCCGCTCTGACACCGCTGGTGGTCTCGGCCTTCGCGAAACTGGGGGCACTCTCCACACGTACCTGCGACCCGGCGGGCGCCTCGCGGCCGTTCGCCGCGGACCGGGACGGGTTCGTCCTCGGCGAGGGTGCCGCCGTGGTCGTACTGGAGCGGACCGACGACGCCCTTGCCCGGGGCGGACGGCCGCGCGCGCTGCTGGCCGGCGCGGGGTTCAGTACCGACGGGCACCATCCCACCGCCCCGGCACCCGATGGCCACGGTGCCCAGTGGGCGGTGGAAGCGGCGCTCCACCAGGCCGGCTGGGCGCCCGGCGAGGTCGGCCACATCAACGCCCATGGCACGTCCACCCCGCTGAACGACGCGATGGAGACCGCGCTCATCTCCCGGCTCTTCCCGCACCGGCCCTCGGTCACCGCCCCGAAGGGCGTGCTCGGGCACACCCTCGCCGCCGCCGGCGCGATCGAGGCGGTGGCGACCGTGCTCACCCTGGAACAGGGCATCGTGCCGCCGATCGCCAATCTGGACGCGCTGCCGGACGGCTTCGAGCTCGACTGTGTGACGAAGGCTCCCCGGCATCAGCCCGTCGAGCGTGCCGTCAGCCACTCCTTCGGCTTCGGCGGACACAATGTCGCGCTGGCCTTCGCACGCGTCTGACCGTCCGTCCCACCGGCACGTCGGTCCCGCTCGCCCGCCCGGCGGACGCGGCGAAGGTGTGTCCTCGCCGTTCCAGGATCGTTCACCACGGCGTGACCGCAACGATCGCCACCGACCCGGCCCTGTCCACCACCGACCTGCTGAAGGGTGTGCTCCTCGGCGGAGACTTCCGCCGGGAGCACGGTCCCTGGCGGCGGCTGGTCTCCACCCAGCCGTTCCGCCGCCGGGGAGACCTCACCCCCGACGAGCGTCTCTCACTTGCGTACGAACGGCTGAGGATCCTCAACGGCACGCTCGACAGCGCGGCCCGGCCCGCCTCCGACCCGCGCGCCCTCGCGGCGATGCACGAGTGGCTCGGCCCGGTCGACCCGGCGCTCACCACCGTCGCGGGCATCCACTACAACCTCTTCCTGGGCAGCCTCCTCGACCACGACGGCGACAGCCGCCGTGATCTGTCGGAATTCCTGGAGTTGCGGCGCATCGGCACCTTCCTCTGCACGGAGGTGGCACACGGCAACGACGCGGCGGCCGTCGAGACCACGGCCACCTACCACCGGGGGCGGGACGGATTCGTCCTGCACACCCCGCACTCCGGGGCACAGAAGTTCATGCCCAACACCAGTCCGGCCGGCGGCCCCAAGACCGGACTGGTCGCGGCGCGCCTGCTGGCCGACGACGCCGACCACGGCGTCTTCCTCTTCCTGGTGCCGCTCACCGATGAGGTACGGCCGCTCCCCGGGGTGCGGGTCCGTCGGCTCCCGGTGCGCCTGGGCAGCCCGGTCGACCACTGTCTGACCTCGTTCGACCAGGTCTTCGTGGAGCGCGACGCCCTGCTCGGCGGCGCGCACGGACGCATCGGCGACGACGGGGAGTTCAGCAGTGCGCTGCCCAACCGCAGGCGCCGCCTCCTCACTTCGATCGGGCGCGTAACGGTCGGCAAGCTCTCCATGAGCGCCGGTGCGGTCGGATCCGCGCGCACGGCACTCGCCGTCGCCGTCCGCTACGGCGGCCACCGCTACATCTCCGGGCCCCGTGCCGCGCAGCGGGTGCCGGTCATCGCCCACCGCAGCCACCACGGTCCGCTCGCCGAAGCCATGGCCACCGTGTTCGCGATGAGTCTGCTGCACCGCAGGGCGCTCGACCGCTGGGAGGCGCAGCTCGCGGGCGGCACGGAGGGCGGGCGGGCGGAGACGGAACGGCTGGTCGCCGTCGCCAAGGGCTGGATCACCTGGCGGGCCCGCGACGTTGTCGTCGAATGCCGTGAACGGTGCGGTGCACAGGCGCTGCTGGAGAACAACGGCATGGCCGAACTGCTCGCCGGCGCCGAAGCGGTGGTCACCGCAGAGGGCGACAACCTCGCCATCCACGCCAAAGCGGCCGCCGAAATGCTCTTCGCCGCCGCACCGGTCGCGGGCGGCGGTGTTCCCGGTGCGGCCCCCGGAGATCTCACCGACCCCCGATTCCTCGGGCGGCTGCACAGGCAGGTGGAGGACATCTGGTTCGCCCGGGCCGGAAACCGGATGAGCGGGGCACCGCAAGGTGATGCGCTGGGGCGGTGGAACGCCGCGTCCGGGCCGGCTCTGCGCGGCGTGGAGGCCCACGCCCACCGGCTGGCGGCCGAGGCGTACGCGGAAGCGGTCGCCGCTCTCCCCGAGGGGCCGGCCCGCGAGCGGCTGGCCGAACTGGAGCGGCTGTTCGCCCTCCGGTGGGTGGACCGCAACAGCGGCGATCTGCTCGCCACCGGTTCCCTGACCCCTACGCAGGTCCGGGCCCTGCCCGAGTCCGTCGAACAGCTCGTCACCGGGGTCGCCGGGCATCTGCCCGCTCTGGTCGAGTCCTTCGCGCTGCCGGAGGAAGTGCTCGCCGACTGGCCGATCGCGCGGCCGGACTACGCCGATGCCTACGACGACCCGGGCGCCCCCTGGCAGACCGGAGCGGCAGCCGAGGCGGCCCGGTGAGCGCCCGGGAGGACCGCGGGGCCGGGCTGATGCGCCAGGTGCGGAAGACGGCCGAGGTCCTCGGTGTGCGGGCCGTTCTGCTGGCGTACTGGGGCACGGCAGCCCTCCTCGCCCGGTGTACGCAGCCGTCGGTGCGCGCTGGTGAATCGGTTCGACGCCAGGCGTAACCGGACGATCGGCAGCCAGTTACTCCGGCGTCGGGACGGTGCATTCCCGGTCCCGCGCACCCGTACGCCACAGGGAAGAGGAAGATCGTGACCGCCATTCATCCCAGGATCACCGAGGTCCTCGCGCACACCTTCAAAGTGCCCGCCGCCGAGATCCTGCCGGATTCCACGATGGACAGCCTGGAGATGGACTCCCTCGCCGTCGCCGAATTCGCCGCCATCATCAAGGAGACGCTGGGCATCCACGCCGACCCCGATCAGCTGTACAGGAACGCCACCCTGGCGGACATCACGGAGTTCATCGGCGCGGCGGCCGTCGCCGAGGTTCCGGCGAGCGGCGAGGCAGCGACGAGCAGCCCCCGATGAACAGGCCCGCCGTCGCCATCACCGGCCTGGGGATGATCACCCCGGCCGGCAACGACACCGCAACCACCTGGGCCGGGGTCTGCACCGGGGTCTCACAGGCCCGAACGGTCCCCTCGCTCCGGGGCTGCGAGATCGACTTCGCCTGTACGGTGTCGGGCATCGACCTGGACGAAGCGGTCGGCGGCCGCACGGCGTACCGGATGGGGAAGTACGTCAAGCTGGCCGTCCTCGCCGCACGGGAAGCCGTCGCGGACGCCGGACTCGACCCCGCCGTCTGGGACGGCAGCCGGGTCGCCGTGGTCATCGGCACCAGCAGCGGAGGGTCCGCGAGGCTGACCGAACAGGCGGTCGCGCTGGACCGTCGGGGGCCGGAGGCCACCTCGCCGTCGGGCATTCTCCTCACCATTCCGAACATGCCCGCGGCGGAGATCGCCATCGAGATGGGGGCCACCGGTCCCAGCCTGGCGCCGTGCACCGCCTGTTCGTCCGGCGTCACCGCACTGTCCACGGCCCGCGACCTCCTGGTCACCGGGCAGTGCGATCTCGCGATCGCCGGAGCCACCGAGTCGATCGTCTTCCCGGTCGCCATGACCGGATTCGCCCGGTCCGGCGCCGCGGCCCGCGGTGACGGCGACCCGGCCCTGCTGTGCCGGCCGTTCGCGGCCGACCGCGCCGGGCTGGTGATGGGCGAGGGCGCCGCCGTGATGGTGCTGGAACGGGCCGACGACGCCGAGGCCCGGGGCGCGGCGCCGAGGGCTCTGCTCGCCGGAGCGGGCGCCACCACCGACGCCCACCATCCGACCAGCCCGCTCCCGTCCGGCACCGTCGCCCGGGCAGCGGTCGAGGCCGCGCTGCGGGACGCGGGCTGGCGGGCCGAGGACGTCGAACACGTCAACGCGCACGGCACGTCGACGCTGCTCAACGATGCCACCGAGGCAGCCCTCATCGGCCGGGTCTATCCGCACCGGCCGCCCGTCACCGCCCCCAAGGGGGTACTGGGTCACTGTATGGGGGCGGCCGGTGCCATCGAGGCGGGGCTGACGGTCCTCACGCTCCAGCACGGTGTCGTACCGCCGATCGCCAACCTGGACGCCCCTGCGCCGGGGTTCGACATCGAATGCGTCACCAAACAGCCCCTCAGACTGCCTGTCCGGCGGGCCGTCAGCCACTCGTTCGGGTTCGGTGGCCACAACGCCGTGGTCGCCCTGCGGAGTCCTTAGCCCGGCGGGCAATCGGAGGGTGGGGGAAGGAGCGGGGTCCGGAAGTCCTTAGGGGGTTGCCTCCTGGGCCTGGAGGGTGTGTTCGCGGTCCGGGCGTCGAAGACGGTGCGGATGGAGCTCGACCACGGCGAGACAGACCAGATCCGAGTCGCTGAGCAGTGGCGGTCTGCCGGGGCATCGTGTTCGCCCGACCTTGTTGTCGATCTTCACGTACAGTGCGGCCAAATGGGTGTTCGGATCCGCGTTCACAAACGGGTCCTGGATTCCCTTCGCCCGTGCCAGGGGCGAACCGCAGGGCTATGTGTCGCGTGTGCGCGCCCTTTGGACGGGCCCAGGTATTTCAGAGAGGTTGGTGCCCTGGTGGAGGTAGCCGTCGAGAGCTTCGACGCGTCGCGTGGTGCGCGTTTGGCGGCCTACAGTGCCGTCTCCACATCGCTGGCGCTGTGCAGTGATCGCGAACTGCGCGACCTTGTGGATACGGCTACGCCGATGGGTTCTGGCATCGGCGGGACCTCAGCGCTGCTGGAGGTCGGCGGAACCCCGGTCTTCGTTAAGCGGCTGCCGCTGACCGATCTGGAAAGGCAGCTGGAGAACGTCCAATCCACGGCGAACCTCTTCGAGCTTCCAACCTTCTGCCATCCCGGCCTCGGGGTTCCCGGAAGCCCGGGATGGGGGGCCTGGCGGGAGTTGGCCGTGCACACCATGACGACGAACTGGGTGCTCGCACAAGACCATGAGGGCTTTCCCCTGATGTACCACTGGCGGGTGCTGCCGCACCCCGGGCAGGCGCTGCCCGAGCAACTGGCCGACGTGGAGAAGGCTGTCGCCTACTGGGGAGGCAAACCGCAGGTGCGCCACCGGATCGAGGCGCTGCGGGACTCCTCGGCGAGCGTCGCACTGTTCCTGGAGTACATCCCGCAGAACCTGCACGACTGGCTGGACATTCAGGTCAAAGCCGACGATGAGACGGCCGAGCAGGCATGCACCATGGTGGCGAAGGAACTTGAGGCCGGAACCTCTTTCATGAACGCCCGCGGGCTCCTGCATTTCGATGGCCATTTCCAGAACATCCTCACCGACGGCAAGCGTCTGTTCTTCACGGACTACGGCCTCGCGATCTCCTCCCGGTTCGACCTGTCGAAGGAGGAGGCCGACTTCTTCGCCGAACACCAGACCTATGACCGCTGCTACACCGTCACCCACCTTGTGCAGTGGCTCGTCACTGCCCTGTACGGGTACGAGCGGGACGAGCGCAGCGCGTTCGTGCACGCCTGCGCCCGAGGGGAACCTCCGACGGGAATCCCGTCGCAGGTCGCGGCGATCCTCACCCGCCACGCCCCGATCGCCGCAGTGATGACGGACTACTACCGCGAGTTCCGTTTTGAGAGCAGGCAGACCCCGTATCCCCTGGAGGCGATCCGCCGGATCGGCGGGCCGGACAGCTTGTTCATCATCTGATGGACCTGGGCGGCCAACAGCCGGGCTGGATGCGGGAGGCTCCGGGTGCCCTGATCCGCTTCTGCTGAACGGCCTGCCTGCCTTGCCCGTAGCCACTGCGCGCCCGATCGTCGTGACCGCCGCCGAACGGCACCGGCTCAAGAAAGCGGCCTACGGCCACAGGACCCCGCACCGTGACCGCCTGCGGGCGCAGATCGTGCTGCAGGCTGCCCGGGGGCGGGGCAACGCAGCGATCGCCCGCGAAACGGGAGCGCACCTGGCCACGTGCGCACCTGGCGGGTCCGCTTCGCCGACGGCGGCCTGGCTGCCCTGGCCGACCGCAGGCGCTGCAGCCGTCCACGACGCTTCACCCCGGTGCAGGTCGCCGAGGTCAAGGCCCTGGCCTGCCAACTGCCCGCCGAGACCGGCACCCCGCTGTCGCGCTGGTCGTGCCCGGAACTGGCACGTGAGGTCGTCGTCCGCCGCATCGCCGACTCGATCTCCGCCTCCACCGTCCGCCGCTGGCTGCGCGACGACACACTCAAGCCCTGGCAGTACCGGTCCTGGATCTTCATCCGCGATCCGAAGTTCCGGCCCAAGGCCGCCCGCATCATGGACCTGTATGCCGGCCGCACCGGCAACATGATCAGCCCCGAAGGACTTCGGGCTCCGGCCGGACTTAGCCCGGCCGGGGCACTGCGGCCGTACCCGCACCGGCGACCGCACCGCCACCGGGGCACGCGGAGCCGCGTGATAGCTTGCCGAAGCCAGTCAAACTCCACGTAGGGGTCAGGGAATCCGGTGCGAATCCGGAACTGACGCGCAGCGGTGAGGGGGACGGACGGGGCCACGGCCACTGGGACGCATCCACGGATGCCCCGGGAAGGCGTCCCGTCCGAAGGAACCCGAGTCCGAAGACCTGCTGGCAACTGCCGCCCGGTGCCGGGCGGCAGTACTCCGTACACCGGGCCCCGCGCATGGGCCCTGAGACGCAGAGGGACTCCGTGCCGTCCATAGCCAGCCCCGCCCGCACCGCTGCCCTGCTCTCGGTGGCGCTTCTCCTGCTGACCGCCTGCGGCGGCGGCACCGACAGATCCGGGGCCGAGCCCGCCGGGGGCGCAGGCTATCCGGTGACGCTCAGGAACTGCGGCCCCACCGTCACCGTCGAAGCCGCTCCGCACCACGCCGTCTCCGTCGACCAGGGGTCGACGGAGATCCTGCTCTCCCTCGGCCTCGCCGGCCGGCTGGCTGCGACCGCCACCTGGACCGACCCGGTGATGAAGGGGCTGGAGAAGGCCAACGCGAAGGTGGCGCGGATCTCGGAGAACCGGCCCTCGTCGGAGAAGGTCCTCGACCAGGAACCCGACTTCGTCAGCGCGTCGTTCGAGTCCACCCTCGCCAAGGGCGGCGTCGCTCCGCGCGAACAGTTCGAGGAACTCGGCGTCCCGACCTACGTGTCGCCCGCCGACTGCACCGGCAAGGACAACAGCGGCGGTGGCGACGGAGCGCGGACCGAGGCACTGACCATGGACAGCGTCTACCGTGAAGTACACGAACTTGCCCAGGTGTTCGGCGTCCCCGAGCGCGGGGACAGGCTCGTCGCACAGCTGCGGGGGCGGGTGAATGAGGCGACGGACGGCGTGAACGCCTCCGGAACCTCACTCCTCTACTGGTTCTCGGACTCCAAGTCCCCCTACCTGGCAGGCTGCTGCGGGGCACCCGGCATCATCACCAGGGAACTCGGCGCGAAGAACGCCTTCGACGACACCCACGAGGAATGGCCGCAGATCAACTGGGAGACCGTCGCCGACCGCAACCCCGACGTTCTGGTCATAGGCGACCTGACGCGCAAGGCCCAGACCGCAGAGAGCGCCGCCAAGAAGATCGAGTTCCTGGAGTCCGACCCCGTGACGAAGAACATGGACGCCGTCCGGCACAAGCGGTACGTGCTGCTCAGCGGACAGGCCATGAACCCGTCCATCAGGACGGTCGAGGGCCTGGAGCAGGTCGCCGCCGGGCTGCGGTCGTTCGGGCTCGCCGGGTGACGGACACCGAACGGCCCACCGCGGTACGCACGGTGAAGGCACCCGCAATCCACGTGCGCGGCGTCATCGGCGGACGGGGGGTGCGCGGTGCTGCCCTGTGGGGCGCGGGCGTCGCGCTGTTGGTGCTGTCCGTCGCCGTCGCCGTCACCATCGGCCCGGCCCGGATATCCGTCGCCGACGTCTGGTCCGCGGTCGCCGCCCACCTCGGCATGGGTGAATCGCGGCTCACCCCGATCCGGGACGGCATCATCTGGAACCTGCGCATGCCCCGTACGCTGCTCGCCGCCGTCTGCGGCGCAGGGCTCGCGGTGTGCGGAACGGTCATGCAGTCCCTGCTCCGCAACCCGCTCGCCGACCCGTTCGTGCTCGGTGTCTCCTCCGGTGCGTCGACGGGTGCGGTGCTGGTCGTCGTGCTGGGGGTCGGCGGGGGAGCGCTGTCCCTCTCGACCGGCGCGTTCGCCGGGGCGCTCTGCTCGTTCGCGCTCGTGCTCCTGCTCAGCCACACCCTCGGCGGCACGGCGGACCGGGTCGTCCTCTCCGGGGTCGCGGCCATGCAGCTGTTCTCCGCGCTCACCTCCTTCGTGGTGATGACGTCGGCGGACGCCGAGCAGACCCGCGGTGTGCTCTTCTGGCTGCTCGGCTCACTCAGCGGGGTCGGCTGGACCGACACGGGCGTGTGCTTCGCCGTGCTCGTCGTGACCCTGGTGATCTGCCTCGGGTACGCCCGGACCCTCGACGCCTTCGCGTTCGGTCAGGACGCCGCTGCCACGCTCGGGGTCCGTGTCGCCCGCACCCGGATCGTGCTGCTCTGCACGACCGCACTGCTGACCGCCGCGCTCGTCAGTTCGGCGGGCGCCATCGGCTTCGTCGGGCTGGTACTGCCGCACGCCGCCCGGGCGATCACCGGCTCCGGACACCGGCGGCTGCTGCCCGTCACCGCGCTCGCCGGGGCGGTCTTCCTGGTCTGGGTCGACACCCTCGCGCGGACCGTCCTCGACCCGCAGGAGGTGCCGGTGGGTGTCGTCACCGCCCTCATCGGCGTACCCGCGTTCGTCCTCGTCCTCCATCGCACCCGGAGGGTGGCATGAACCCCATCACCGGCACGCGCCACGGCGCCGCCGGCCTGCGCGCGGAACGGGTCTCCCGGGAGGCGGGCGGCCGCCTCGTCCTGGACGGGGTCACCCTCACCCCGCCGCCCGGCGCCACCGTCGGACTGCTCGGACCGAACGGTTCCGGCAAGTCCACACTGCTACGGGTGCTCGCGGGGACGCTCGTGCCGGCGGCGGGTGCGGTCACGCTCGACGGCGAGCCGCTCGCCGCGATCGGCCGACGCACCGTGGCCCGGCGGGTCGCCGTCGTCGACCAGCATGCCGTCACCCAGGTCGAACTGAGCGTCGGGGACGTCGTGGCACTCGGACGCATCCCGCACCGCCGCGCCTGGTCCGCGCCGACCGGCGCGGACCACGACGCGATTCGCGAGGCGCTGGAGCGCACCGGTCTCACCGACCGGCGGGACCAGTCCTGGCACACGCTCTCCGGAGGCGAGCGCCAGCGTGTCCAGATCGCCCGGGCGCTCGCCCAGCAACCCCGCGAACTGCTGCTGGACGAGCCGACGAACCATCTCGACATCCAGCACCAGTTGGAGCTGCTGTCGCTGATCACCTCACTGCCCGTCACCGTCGTCGTCGCCCTGCACGACCTCAACCTGGCCGCGATGTTCTGCGACCGGATCGTCGTCCTGAAGGAAGGGCGGGTGGTGGCCGCCGGCACTCCGGCGGAGGTGATCACCGAGGTCCTGATCGCGGACGTCTACCGGGTACGGGCGGTGGTCACCCGGGACGGTCCGGACGGGCGGCCTTCGGTCCGCTTCCTGCCCGGCCCGGCGGATTAGGGCCCGCCGCCGGTTCCCGCGTCCGACGACGCACCCTCAGAGGAAAGCGCCCCTCAGCCTCGCCACGGCGCGTCGTAATGCCGGTAGAGCTCCTCCTCCTCGGAGACGGTGAGATGAGCGTCCGCGTCCACCCTGGGGGCGTCCTTCACGCGCTCCTTCGGATGGGTGATGTGCAGATCGGAGCCGACCCGGCGAGCACCGTTCAGGGGTACGAAACTCTCCTTCATACCGAACAGACCGGTCTTGACCGTGATCCAGTCCGGCTGGCCGGTGTTGTCGTCGACGTACACCCGTCCCACGCTGCCGACCTTCTCGCCCGCCGGGTCGTACACCGTCAGGCCGTCGAGCTCCCCGGAACCCGTGAAACCGTCAGAGGCATCCATAACCGGTCTCCTCCTCGCCCGGGCGCGTCCTGATTGGGCGGGGCACCAAGGGGCGGCGCCTCCGGATCCCATCGCGCCTCACCCGAATGGCCGGTGCAACCTCCCCGACCCGGCGACGGCGCGCCCACTGCCCTCCCGCCCCTGTACGGAGGGGGCGCCGCGGTCGGGGCACGACCGGCGCACGCACTGGGCCATCCGAGTGAACGGGGGGCGGACCGGTTCCGGCGCGCGTACCCGGGCGGACCGGCCGGCCGCGGCGGCACCAGCCCGTGTGAGCATCGGCGTGCTCGGGGAGCGGGCCCCGGGTCCCGTCGTGTCAGGTGCGCGTGATCGGCGCGGGCGGCGCGATCTCGATGAGGGTGGCCGTACCCGCCACCGGCCTTCCTTCGTACATCGTGATCACGTCGCCTGGTGCGAGGTGGCTCCAGTGCTCCGGGGTGAGCGGAGCCAGCCGGACGGTGGCCCCCAGCGGCCTGAGCCGGCAGCCCCCGACCCGCGGCCGGTTCGAGCCGACGACCGTAGGATCTGCATCCTTGCCTCGGCGACCCCGACCGGCTGCCCCGACCCGCCGCCGGTTCGAGCCGACGACCGTACAGGAGAGGCCCGTTGAACACTCCGCCGATACGTGACCAGGCCGCACCGCACCGGATGGACCCGGCCGGAGGATGCCCGCACGCCGACAACGCGCGGCTGCTCGCCCGGGGCGCCGTGGCATCCGTCGTGCTGCCCGGGGAGGTACCGGCGATGGCGGTGCTCGGGCACGACGCACTCAAGGAGTTCCTCGCCCACCCCGATGTGGCCAAGGGTGCACGCCACTTCACCGCACTGGGCGAGGGGAGGATCCCCGACGGCTGGCCACTGAGCACATTCGCCACCGTGCAGGGCATGACCACCGCCGACGACGAGGACCACCGGCGGCTCCGCTCGCTGGTCAGCAAGGCGTTCACCGCACGGAGGGTGGAGCAGCTGCGGCCCCGCATCGAACTCCTCACCGCCGAACTGCTCGACGGCGTCGACGCGGTGGCCGCGGCGGGGGACGGGACGGTGGACCTGCGCGCCGGGTTCGCGCTGCCGCTGCCGCTGGGCGTCATCTGCGAGCTCCTCGGGGTGGACGAGCGGCATCAGGACCGTCTGCACCACCTGTCGAACCAGATCGTCTCCACCGACATCGCCCCCGCGGAAGCCATGGCCGCCAACCGGGAGCTGGTGGAACTGTTGGGTGCGGTCGCCGCCGCCCGGGCCGAGCAGCCCGGCGACGACCTGACCACCGCGCTGATCGCCGCCCGCGACGAGGGCGGCGACCGGCTCAGCCAGCACGAACTCATCGGCACCCTGCTCCTGATGATCATCGCGGGCCATGAGACCACGCTGAACCTGATCGCCAACGCCGTGCGCGCCCTGTGCGCCCACCGGGACCAGCTCGACCTGGTTCTCTCGGGCCGGGCCGGGTGGCCGGACGTGGTGGAGGAGACGCTGCGCTGGGACAGTCCGGTCAGCTACTTCCCGTTCCGCTATCCGACCCGGGACCTGACTGTCGACGGGACCGTCATCCCGAAGGGCACCCCGGTACTCGCCGGGTATTCGGCGGCCGGACGTGACACGGCGTCGCACGGTCCGGACGCGGACCGCTTCGACGTCACGCGGCCGGCCAGTGCCTCGGCGGTCCGGAACCTCTCCCTGGGGCACGGTCCGCACTACTGCCTGGGAGCTCCGCTCGCCAGGATGGAGGCGACCATCGCGCTGGAACAGCTGTTCCGCCGGTTCCCGGCGCTGGAGGTCACCGTTCCCGACCCGGAGCTGCCGAGGCACGCCAGCTTCGTCGGCAACGGGGTGCGGACCCTGCGGGTACGGCTCCGGCCCGATGCGGATTCCGCCGCGGGCTGAGACGCGGCACCGCACGGAGGACGGCCGGCCCGCCGCATATGATCGACCGGCCGTCGCCGACCGTCTTCCCGCTCTGCCTCCGGGGGTGCACCATCCGTTCCGTAGACGTACGCCCGCCCGGGTTCCGCGGCGAACTGCTGGCCCGGCAGGAGGACGGAGTCGGCCTGCACCACCTCGTCTGGCGGCTCGGCCCCGGCTGGCGGGTGTGCAGCAGCGCCGTCCTCGGCGGCGGCATCGGACCGCGCGAATGGATCCTCAACGCGCAGGTTCCCGGCGGCTATCCGCGGCTCGACCCCGACCGGCACCTCGCCGAGATCGCCGACGCCGAGGGGCTCACCGGCCCCGGCGCCGGGCTGATGACCGCGGCCGATGTCACCGCGCGTACCGTCGCCGTCGACGAGGGCGTCACCGTCACCGTCACCAGCGGTCTCGGTGTACGGGGCTGGGCGGCCGGTCCCGCCGCGGGAACCGACGGACCACTGCCACCGGGCACGGTCAACATCGTGGTGACCGTGCCCGTTGCGCTCTCGGACGCGGCCCTGGTCAACGCCGTCGCAACCGCCACGGAAGCGAAGGTCCAGGCGCTCCTGGACGCGGGGCTCGACTGTTCCGGCACTCCCACGGACGCCGTCTGCATAGCCGCGCCCCGACCCGCGAACGCCGCCGCGGCGGAGCCGTTCGCGGGACCCCGCTCGCGGTGGGGATCGCGACTCGCCCGGGCCGTCCACACCGCCGTACTCGAAGGCGCTCTGCGGCAGTCTTGACCTGCTGACCGCGCCGCAGCCACGAAAGGACCCTCCTGCCATGACGTCCATCCCCGTCCACGCCACATCCGAGCGGCCGACCGTGGCCGTCCTCGGCACCGGGATCATGGGCTCCGGGATGGCCCGGAGCCTGCTCCGGGCCGGACTCGACGTCCGCGCCTGGAACCGTACACAGGCCAAGGCCGCCCCCCTCGCCGCCGACGGTGCCACGGTCACCGAAACGGCGGAGGAGGCGGTGAGCGGCGCCGACGTCATCGTGACGATGCTGAACGACGGCCTCGCCGTTGCCGCGGCACTCACCGCCGCCGCGTCGGGGGTGCACCGCGGCCAGGTGCTGCTGCAGAGCTCCACCGTCGGACTCCAAGCCACCAACGAACTCGCGCAGCGGGCAGCGGACTTGGGGCTCGTCTACCTCGACGCGCCGGTGTCCGGAACTCGACAGCCCGCGGAACAGGGCAAGTTGACGGTGTTCGTCTCCGGCCCGTCCGCCGCCCGCCCTTCCGTCGGGCCGGTGCTGGACGCGATCGGGCAGCGCACGGTCTGGGTCGGCGAGGCACCGGGCGCGGCTTCGCGGCTGAAGCTCGTGGTCAACACCTGGGTGATCAATATGGTGAGCAGCGTCGCCGAGTGCCTCAATCTGGCGGAGGGACTCGGAATCGACCCGCAGTCGTTCCTCGACGCGATGAAGGGCGGGCCGCTGGACTCCGCGTACCTCCAGGGCAAGTCCGCCGCGGTGCTCTCCGGCGATCTCACCGCGGACTTCGCCCTGTCGACCGCGCTGAAGGACACCCGGCTCATCCTCGACGCCGCCGGACAGTCCGGGGTGATGCTCGATCTGGTCGCCGCGTCGGCCGCCCGGTTCGCTCGTGCGGAGGCGGCCGGACACGGCGCCGAGGACATGATCGCCACCTACTACGCGGGCCTCCCCGCGGAGAGGACCGGCGACTGACCGTCGCCGGACGCGGCGGGCGCCGGGGCCACGCGTTCGGTGTCTCCGCCGAATGCCAGGAACAGGGTGCGCGAGGCGAGCTGCCAGACTCCGTCGACCTTGCGGAAGGTGTCCTCGTAGTGCCCGATGTTGGCGGGCAGACGGGGCGACGGAAGACTGTCGCCCCTGCCGTCGACCCGGTACGTCGCGAAGTACGTCGTCGACGACGCGGTCGTCGCCGAATCCACCGTGACGAGTATGTTCGTACACATCCGCCGCGACAGTCGGTCCGACGGGCGTCCGCCGAAGTAGTCCCGCAGGGCCTCACGCCCCTCGACACGGCGCTCACCGGCGGGCCAGTTCCAGACGCCGTCGGCGGTGAACAGCTCGGCGACCGTACCCGGTTCCCCGAGATCGAGACGGCGGACGAAGTCGATGACGAGGCGTTCGCAGGCCCGTTCTGCCAGCAGCAGGTCGAGCGGGTCGAGGGGCGCAGGCAAGTGGTTCGACATGCCGAAGTTCTACCAGCGCAGACAGCGGGGTGACCAGCGCTTTTTCCCGCCGCCCCGTGCTGCCCGCACTCCGTGCCGGCTTCAGGGCCCGGGCGGGTGGCCGGCGGGTCTGACGGGCGTACGGCCGGTGGATCCGGCGAGCAACTCCCGCACCAGGGCGCCTACCTGAGACGTCTCGATCAGGAAGCCGTCGTGCCCGTAGGGCGATGTGATGATCCGCAGCCGGTCCGATCCGGGCAGCAGCGCCGCCAACTCGGCCTGCTGCGCCGTCGGGTAGAGCCGGTCCGAGTCGACGCCCGCGATCAGGGCGGGCATGGTCGCACGGCGCAGCGCCTGTGCGATCCCTCCCCGGCCCCGCCCGACGTCGTGGCCGTTCATGGCGTCGGTGAGCGTGACATAACTGCCCGCGTCGAAGCGGTGCACCAGCTTGGACGCATGATGGTCGAGATACGACTCCACCTGGTAACGCCCGCCGTGTCCGGGAACTTCGCCCGCCTGTGGTGCTCTGCCGAACCGCGCTCCGAGCTCCGGTTCGCTGCGGTACGTGATGTGGGCGATCCGCCGGGCCAGCCCGAGGCCGCGGTGCGGACCGCCGCCCGGGGCCGCCTCGTGATAGTGACCGCCTTGCCATCCCGGGTCGGTGCGGATGGCGGAGACCTGCAGGGACCCCCAGGCGATCTGCTCCGCGGTCGCGGCCGCCGGGGCAGCCAGTACCAGCAGGGATCCGGTGCGTTCCGGAAAGGTCACCGCCCATTCGATCGCCCGCATGCCGCCCATCGACCCGCCGACCACCGCCGCCCAGCGCTCGATCCCCAGAGCATCGGCCAACTCCGCCTCGACAGAAACCTGGTCACGGACTGTCAGGTGTGGGAATTCCCCGCCCCAGCGGGCGTCGCGGTCCGGGCGCCGCGACGACGGGCCGGTGCTGCCCTGGCAGCCGCCCAGCACATTCGGGGCGACCACGAACCACCGGTCGGTGTCGAGGGCCTTTCCCGGGCCGATCAGCGCATCCCACCAGCCGGCGCTCGGGTGTCCTTCGCCGGCGGGTCCGGCCAGGTGACTGTCACCGGTCAGCGCGTGCAGTACCAGCACGGCGTTCGAACCGTCCGCTGCTCGCCGCCCCCAGGTCTCGTAGGCCAGCCGCACACCCGGCAGCGTGCCACCGGACTCCAGCGCCAGCGGCTGTCGCAACGTCACCCAGCGCCGGCGGCCCGGCAGGTCCCCCTCCTGCCAGCCTCCGGTGGCCGGCGGGAGGGGGAGTGCGAGAGGTGAGAGGCCCGTCCGGTTCAGGACGCCGCCTTCGCGGCGCGGAACCCCGTCTCCAGATCGGCCCTGAGGTCGTCCACGTTCTCCAGACCCACCGAGAGGCGGACCAGTCCGGCGGTCGCGCCGGTGGCCGCCAGCTGTTCCTCGGTCAGCTGACTGTGCGTGGTCGACGCCGGGTGGATGATCAGGCTCCGTACGTCTCCGATGTTCGCCAGATGGCTGAACAGCTCGACCGCGTCCACGAACCGCTTGCCCGCCTCCACTCCGTCCCGCAGCTCGAAGGCGAGGACCGCCCCCGCCCCGCGCGGCAGATAACGGCGCCCCGCCTCGTACCACTTGCTCGACTCAAGACCCGCGTAGTGCACGGCCGACACCTCGTCACGCTGCTCGAGCCAGGTGGCCAGTGCCAGGGCGTTGGAGGTGTGCCGTTCCAGCCGCAGGCTCAGCGTCTCCACGCCCTGCAGCAGCAGGAACGCCGAGTGCGGGGAGAGCGCGGGCCCCAGGTCGCGCAGCAGTTGGACCCGGAGCTTCACCGCGAAGGCGCCCGGCCCGAGGTCGGGCCAGTAGCGCAGCCCGTGGTAGCTCGCGTCGGGTGCGGAGAAGTCGGGGAACCGCTCGGCCTGCGCGCCGAAGTCGAACGTTCCGCCGTCCACCACCACTCCGCCGATGGTGGTGCCGTGCCCGCCGAGGAACTTCGTCGCCGAGTGGATCACGACATCCGCGCCGTGCTCGATCGGGCGCAGCAGATACGGGGTGGGCACGGTGTTGTCGACGATCAGCGGCAGCCCCGCCGCGTGCGCGGCGTCGGCCACGGCGCGGATGTCGAGCACGTCGCCGCGCGGGTTGCCCAGTGTCTCCGCGAACAGCGCCTTGGTGTTCGGGCGGATCGCCGCCGTCCAGGCACCGATGTCGTCGGGGTCGTCGACGAACGACACCTCGATGCCGAACCGGGGGAGCGTGTGGCGCAGCAGGTTGTACGTGCCGCCGTAGAGCGAGGTGGAGGAGACGATGTGGTCCCCGGCGCCCGCCAGGGTCAGCAGGGCGAGGGTCTCCGCGGCCTGGCCGGAGGCGAGGGCGACGGCGGCAACTCCTCCTTCCAGGGCGGCGATCCGCTGTTCCAGGACGTCCTGGGTGGGGTTGTGGATGCGTGTGTAGATGTTGCCGGGTTCGGCGAGCGAGAACAGATCGGCCGCGTGCTGCGTATCGCGGAAGACGAACGACGATGTCTGGTAGATGGGGACCGCGCGGGCGCCGGTCGTGGGGTCGGGGCGGGCGCCGGAGTGGATCTGCTTGGTCTCGAAGGACCAGGCAGGTCCCGTGGACGCGGACCTGCGGTCCTGGTCCTCGGGGGTGTGTCCTGCGGTGACGGAATCGACGGGCTGGCTCATGACGTTCCTCGCACGATGGTGGCGGTCGGGTGGATCAGGCGGCCGTGGACGCGCCGGACGGGATTCCGAACTCGGGTGCCGGCACGGTCTCCGGGCTGATCAGGACGGACGGGCGGCCGTCCGTGCCGACCGGTATGTCGCCGTCCACGGTGACCCGGCGAAGCTTGCGGTCGTGGGAGTCCGAGTCGTCCACGCCGTAGTGCTGGGTGGCGCGGTTGTCCCAGATGGCGACGTCCCCGGTCCGCCACTGCCAGCGCACGGTGTTCTCCGGGCGCTCGATGTGGGACTGGAACAGGTCGATCAGGACCCGCGAGTCCCGGCTGGTGAGTCCGGCGATGCGCTGGACGAAGTTGCCGAGGAGCAGCACTCGTTCGCCGGTCTCCGGGTGGACGCGCACCACCGGATGCTCGGTGCGGAACTTGGTCGAGGTGAACACGTCGCGGTACTTGGCGAACGCCTCGGGCCTGGCGTCGGGGCGCAGGGCCGCGTAGTCGTAGTCGTTGGAGTGGATCGCCCGGAGACCGTCGGCGAGGGACCGGAGCTGATCGGGCAGTTCGGCGTAGGCGGCCGCCGTGTTGGACCACAGGGTGTTTCCGCCGTACGGGGGAATGGTCACGGCGCGCAGGATGGAGAAGGCCGGATAGGCGGGCACGAAGGTGACATCGGTGTGCCACTGGTTCGCCCGGCCGCCGTGGTCGGAGTCGATGCCGAGCGCGTAACGTCCGTCCGCGGACGGCACGGTGGGGTGTGCGACCGGGGTGCCGAGGAGCCTGCCGAAAGCCTCGTGACTCTCGCCGTCGAGGTGGTCCTGGCCGCGGAAGAAGATCACCTTGTGTTCCAGGGCGGCGGCGCGGACGGCCGCCACGGCCGCTGGTTCGAGATCGCCGCCGAGACGTACTCCGGAGACGACGGCGCCGATGCGGCCGCCGAGCTTCTGAACGGTGACGGGGGTGCTGGAGGCGTCGGACGTGATCACGACGGGCGCGGAGGTCATGACGGAGCCTTTCCCTACGGAATCGTTCATGAGTGCGGGAGCGAGGAGTGAGCTGCGGCACCGCTGTGCCGGGAGTCGTCGCTGCGGCAAGGCCCGTACGGGGAGACGGAAGTTCAGCGGGGCCGGTCGCAGCGGAGGCCGCGGCGACAGACGGCGGACGCCACGCGTCCCAGGTCGACATGGCGCCGCGAGACGAGAGTCGTGGTCGCGAACATGCGGCGAGCGTGACAGCGGGCCAGGGAGGGCGTCAACACGGTTGGACTCTCGGCGGCCGATGCACGAGCCGAGCGCCGACACCGGCCGCCGGACCGTCCGTCTCCTGCGCAGAACGCCGTTGACCTGGGTCATTGTTCCGGCATGGACGGTTGTACAGGGGTCGGGGTGACCGGCGGTTGCAGGCTGCCGGAAGCAGGCTCGATTTCATTCGGACGTAATGTGCGGCCGATGCCTGGCCCACGCTGTCTCTCCCGGGCGGTCCGCAGCATTCGTCCCGGCCGCGCCCCCGGCGCTCGTGGTGGCGGAGAGAAGCCTGCCGGGTTGACGAGCTCGGTGGCGATGACGCGCAGGCTGGCGTGTGGCACATATCGCTCGTACTCCGGTTCCATCCCGAGTGCGCGGCTCAAGTGCGACCCGATGATTCGCCGGTCAGCGGAGCTACCTGGACGTTGCCGCCGTGGTGCTTGTGCATGTCCGACCAACTGGCCGACGTGTGCAGCCCCTCGGTACCCGGAACCTGTTCTTCGCAGACCTGTTCCCACCAGGGGCTCCACGTGTATCTGATGCAGGGTCAAGTCCGTCCAGCCAGAAGGTTCTCGGGTCCGTCCGACGGGCGGCATACTCTGAGCGCCGTCCGCGCTATCTGGGAGAGTCATGACAAGTAGGTTCACCGAGTTGACCGTTGACTGCCGTGATCCGGAGAGGCTCGCGGCCTTCTGGTGCGCGGTCCTGGACTTCAAGGTGATCGACCGGAGCGAGGGCAAGGTCGAGATCGGCTCCTGGGTGCCGACCGTCGAGGATGTCCGGGCCCGCCAGATGCCGCCCACCCTGCAGTTCATCCAGGTGCCCGAGGGCAAGACCGTCAAGAACCGGCTTCACCTCGACGTCAGCCCGATCGACGGCAGCACCGAGGACGAGGTGTCCAGATTGCTCGGCCTCGGCGCCACCACGACGGATGTAGGCCAGGGCTCAGACCTGAGCTGGGTGGTCATGGCTGACCCCGAGGGCAACGAGTTCGACGTCCTACGCACCCTGGCACCGCAGAACTAGGCCGCGAGCGCGCACCCGCACCCCGTCACACACCGCAACCATCACGTTGCCGAGAAGACCTCAGTGGCCTGCGTCATCGGTGCTCCGGCCGGACCGTCCGCCGCGCGGTTCTGCTGCCGGTCGCGGTTGCGGACAGCTGACGGCACACGCCGGGTCACTCCTCGACGAGCATGCCGCTGCGGAGCTTCCGCAGGATCCGGCTGAGCAGTCGTGACACATGCATCTGCGAGATGCCGAGCTCGGCCCCGATCTGCGACTGTGTCATCTCCTGGCCGAAGCGCATGTCGATGATGCGGCGCTCGCGCGCGTCCAGATGGACCAGCAGCGGGGCGAGGGTGTGCAGATTCTCGACCGTCTCCATGCCGGGATCCGGGGCACCGAGGGCGTCGGCGAGCGTGCGTCCCGGCGGGTTGAGGCGTCCTGCCTCCGCCGTGTCGGCCGGCATGTCCAGCGATCCCGCGGTGTAACCATTGGCGGCGATGATGCCTTCGGTGACCTCCTCCTCGGTGATACCGAGCTCCTCGGCGAGTTCCTGCACCGTGGGGTCACGGTCGAGTCCGACCGCCAGCGCCTCCTTCGCCTTGGCGATGTCGACCCGCAGTTCCTGCAACCGGCGCGGCACATGGACCGCCCAGCTGGTGTCACGGAAGAACCGCTTGATCTCACCGACGATGTACGGCACCGCGAATGAGGTGAACTCGACCTCGCGGGACAGGTCGAACCGGTCGATGGCCTTGATCAGCCCGACCGTGCCGACCTGGACGATGTCGTCCATGTCGCCGCTTCCCCGATTCCGGAACCGGCCCGCGGCGAACCGGACGAGGGAGAGGTTCATCTCGATGAGTGTGTTCCGCGCGTACTGATGATCGGGGGTGCCCTCCTCGAGAAGCTGGAGGCGGTCGAAGAACAGCCGCGACAGGATGCGCGCGTCCTTCGGGGCGACCTTTCCGGCGTCCTCGATCCAGGGGAGATCGTCCGTGGGGCCGGCCAGGTTCCGGGTGCCGGCACCGACGGTCCGCGCAGTGTGCGCCGTCATCTCGTCACGCTCCCTGCTCGTAGGCCATCAGGTGTAAGCCCCTGCCCCCGGGAGGGGCACCCATGCATGGAGGAGCAGCGCGATCGGGCCGCGCGGCGTGAATGGCCGGGATTGGTTGTGATCCGGCATCAGATCGATCCGGGCGAGCGGCAGGAGAGCACAGAACCGCCCCACCGGTACGGGGGAGCCCGGTGGGGCGGTCGACTCCAGCCTGCCACACGCCACGGCCGAATGGGGCGCGACCGGTGAGCGACGGTGGACGGCCCGGGCCGAATTCACCCGTACCGCACGGCAGGAAGACGTCCGGCAGGTCAGCGCAGGGCCGGGAACTGCGACTCGTCCGCGCCGTCGGTGGAGCCGGCCGCCGGCAGGGTCTGCGGAACCACGGCGGAGAGGAACGAGGTCATCCGGCGGAGCCGGAAGCCGAGCGACTCGTAGAGCCTGATCGCGTTGGTGTTGCTCGCGGCGGCATGCAGGAAAGGTGTGGCGCCGCGCTCCCTGATCTCGTGCGCCACAGCGAGGACGAGTCTGCCGGCGAGCCCCTGTCCGCGTGCCGACTCGTCCGTGCAGACGGCGCTGATCTCGCTGTAGCCGGTCGGCCGGAGCCGCTCTCCGGCCATCGCGACAAGGACTCCTTCGCGCCGGATGCCCAGATAGGTGCCGAGCTCGACGGTGCGTGGCAGGAACGGACCGGGACGGGTGCGGTCGACCAGGTCGAGCATCTCCGGCACATCGGCAGGACCCAGCCGGACGGCCTCGGGATCAGGAGCGGCGGCCAGATTTTCGTCGACGAGCTGGACACCCTCCGCCTGAAAGGTGATCTCCCAGTCGGCGGGCGGCAGGTCACGCAGCGCGGTGAGGGTGACCGACCCGCCCGGGCCGGCCAGTGCGGCGACGTCGTCCCAGTCGCCGGGCTCGGGGACGTCCGGCAGCGCGAACCACGGCGCGACTTCGGCCGGGTAGCACAGGACTCGTCCCCGCGCTCTGGCGAAATGTGCGTGCGGCCCGGTCAGCGAGGCGTGGACCGGGTTGTCCAGCGGGTGCCCCGAGGAGCCGGGGGAGTGCGCGGTGCTCATCAGGCGGCCACCTCGATCACGATCTTGCCGCGGGTGTGTCCGCCCTCCACGGCACGCAGCGCGGCGGCGGCGTCGGCGAGCGGGAAGGTCTGCGTCACGTAGGTCCTGAAGGCGCCGCTGACGGCCAGTCGTGCCACTTCACCGAGGACCTCCGCGTTGCGGGCACGGACCACGGCCGCCCCGCCGAGCTCCACGGCCAGGAGCTTGCCTCCGGCACTGATCAGTCGACTGCGGTCCGGGAGCAGGGCGGCCACGGCTCGCAGGTCGTCGCCGCCGACCAGGTCGTAGATCGCGTCCACACCGTCCGGAGCCGCCGCCCTCACGCGTTCGGCGATCCCGGGGCCCGAGGGGACGTGCACGGCGCCGAGCGATTCGACGAAGTCCTTCTTGGCCGCGCTGGACGTGCCGATGACCCGCACACCGAAGTGGCGGGCGAGCTGTACCGCGGCCACTCCGACGCCGCCACCGGCGCCGGTGATCACCAGGGTCGAGCCGGGTGCGAGGTCCAGCTGGCGGAGGCCGTCGTAGGCGGTGGCGGCCGCGACCGGCAGCACGGCCGCCTCGATGAACGGCAGACCTTCCGGTTTGTGCGCGGTGACCGCGACCGGCAGCAGGGTGTACTCGGCGTAGCCGCCGGTCAGAGGGTTGCCGAAGACCGCGTCCCCGACGGCGAACCCGTCCGTGCCGGGGCCGACCGCCTCGACGGTACCCGCCACCTCGCTGCCGAACACCGCGGGGAACTCCGGTGGCGTGCTGCCGGGCCTGGTGTAGCCGTGGCGCAGCTTCGCGTCGACCGGGTTGACCCCGGCCGCCCGAACCGCGACGAGCAGTTCCCCCGGCCCGGGGACGGGCACCTCCTGATCGATGAAGGCCTCCACCTCCGGTCCGCCGCTGCGGGTGAATACGTACGCCTTGGGCATGAGCTTCCTCGCTCCGGTTCATGACATCGCCTGCACCGCCTGCTACAGCAGGGAAAAGTCCATTCGACATGCACGTATTCCCGGCGGCGCAGCGTTCACGAGGCCGTAATGATTTCGGGCGGTCGGCGGGGGGTGCGGTCGCTGTCGAGGCAAGCCCGATGCCCTCTCGGGTGTCCCGACGGGACTTCTGTCCCGACGGGACATTTTCAGGTGTACTGTGCATCTATGAATCCGGAACGGAAGACCCCGGAGAGGCGGGACCGAAAGGCCCGCCGCACCCGGGACACACTGGCGCAGGCCGCGTTCGAGCTCGTACTCGACCGGGGCCTGAAGGATGTGACGGTCGAGGAGATCGCGGCACACGCGGACGTCGACCGGCGCACCTTCAGCCGGTACTTCACGAGCAAGGAAGCCGCGGTCCTGGACTCGATCCGGGGCGACGGCGACCGGATCAACGACGCCCTGCGCGTCCGCCCGGCCGAAGAGCCCCCGCTCACCGCCTACCGCCGGGCCGTCCTCGACTGGCTCGACGACCCCGGAGCGCAGGCCTGGCACCGACGGCCCCGGATCTTCGACCTGCTGGTCGTCGCCGAGGAGGAACCGACCCTCTACGCGGCCTTCCACCACATCAGGGTGGACGCCCAGGAGGACTCGGTCACCATCGTGGCCGAGCGGCTCGGCGTCGACCCGAGGCTGGACATCCGTCCCGCCGTCGTGGTCGCCGCGGGCGCGGGGGCACTTCTCGCCGCCCAGGCCTCCTGGGTCCGCGGCGGACGACCGGACGCCCTGCCCCGACTGGTCGGGCAGGCCTTCGACGCCCTCTCCGGAGAACTGCTCACGCAGCTTCCCGCCGGGCCGGCGCCGCACAGCACCACGGAAGGAAACGAATCCATATGAGCACCACTCCCACCCCCGCCGACCAGGAGTTCGCCGGCCGGACCGCACTCGTCACCGGCGGCGCCTCCGGAATAGGACTGGCACTGGCCCACCGGCTGGCCGCCGGTGGCGCAGCCGTCGTGGTCGCCGACTACGACGAGGTGAACGCGCGCAAGGCGGCCGCCGAACTCGAAGGCGCGGGTGCGAAGGCCGCCGCGGTCGCCATGGACGTGACCGACCCGGCCTCCGTCGAAGCGGGTGTGCAGTTCGCCGTCGACACCTTCGGGGCCCTGCACCTCGCCGTGAACAACGCGGGCATCGGCGGCCCGAGCACGCCGACCGGCGAATACGCCGTCGAGGACTGGAACCGGGTCATAGCCACCAACCTCAGTGGTGTCTTCCACTCGCTGCGGTACGAGCTCCCCGCCATCGTCGCCGCGGGCGGCGGCGCCGTCGTCAACATGTCGTCGATCCTCGGCACCAACGGCTTCGCCGGATCGCCCGCCTACGTGGCCGCCAAGCACGGCGTCGTCGGACTCACCAAGACGGCAGCCCTCGAATACGCCGCACAGAACGTCCGGATCAACGCCGTCGGCCCCGGTTTCATCGACACCCCGCTGCTGCGCAACACCGACGGCCCGGCCCGCGACCACCTCGTCTCACTGCATCCGGCCGGACGCCTCGGTACCTCGGAGGAGGTCGCCGAACTCGCCGCCTTCCTGCTCTCCGACCGCGCCTCGTTCATCCACGGCAGCTACCACCTGGTGGACGGGGGTTACTCCGCCTCCTGAGCGGTGGACGGGGGAGACGTCACGATCGACGGCATCGGCGCCGGTGCCCTCCCGGTCGGGTTCGGCTCCACGCTGGACCGGGCACCGCTGGTCTGCGAGCGGCTGCAAATCAACGGCCGCGCCGTCATCCTTCCGCACAGCTGACCTCCCGGCAGTCAGCATGAGCGGCTGTGGGTCGCCGCCGAGACGCGACGGCCCGCAGCCGGGCGCGGTCGAGTGCTCCGCACCGATGCGCAAGGGCCGGTGGACAGGCGAGACTGGCCGGATGGAATTCGTTGCACTGATGACACTGCCCGGACTGGTGATCGGGCTGACCCTGGTCGCGTTCGTCGACCAGCTGATGCTGCGCGCCGGGCGGGCCGGGGCGCTGCCCTGGCGCAACGGTGCCCGCCGGGGCCAGGTGTCGGCGACCGGGTTCGAGCAGCTCCACGCCACCTTCTCGCCGGGCAAGCAGAGCGAACTCAAGGAGCGTCGGAGCGCCCTGTTGCTGCGCGACGACGAGGAGGACGGCGCACCGCCCAACCGCTCCACCGTCGACCTCGACGGCGGCCACGCTGTCATCCGCCTGGCAGCGACCGGCCCCTCGAACGCCCCGGCCGTTTCTCCGTAGCCTGCCGGGCCGCTCCGCAGGCACCCGTCGCAGCCCCGCGCCGGCGCGTCAGCTGCGGGCCGGGAGCGACATCGTCCGGATCAGCGCGGCCCCGAGCCCCAGCCAGAGGGCGGCGAACAGCCAGCCGGCCAGCACATCCGTCACCCAGTGCACCCCGAGCAGCACCCGGCTCAGTCCCACGGCCACGGCCCAGCAGCCGAGCAGGACGGCGGCGACGCGGGTGGTCCCGCGGTCCCCTCGCCGGTGCGCCCGGTACCGGATCGCCGCCACCAGCACCCCCGCCATCAGCGCGGACGTCGTCGCGTGCCCGGAAGGGAACGCGAATCCCGAAGCATGTGTGGCCCAGTCACCCACCGCCGGCCGGGGCCGGCTGATCATCTCCATCAAGGCGTAGCGCAGGCCCTGCCCGATGAGCAGGAACACCAGGGCCCCCGTCGCGTATCCGAGACGGTCACGGAGGTCCCGGCCCGCTGTCAGTCCGGCGGCCACCGCGGCGATGTACGGGAACACGCCTGTACCCGTCGCCGTGACGGCCCTCGCCACCGCGGTGAAGGACGGGGGCCGGTGGTGCAGGGACCATGCGTGCGCGGCCCGGTCGACGGGCGGGACGGACCCGTGCCGCGCGGTGAGGACCACCATGGTCAGACCGAGGAGACCGACGAACCCGATCAGTACGGCCCCGAGCGCCGCACGGAGCCGGGGACCGGCCGCATCCCGCGCCGTTGCGGGGCCTCCCGTCGCCGAGGCGTCCTCGGTCACCGCGCCGCCACCAGCGGACGGAGCCGGCTGTCGCGCAGTCGCACCACGACCGGGGCGCAGCGGCGGGCGCCGACGGTCAGCGGCCAGGACACGGCCGCGCCGACGGCCAGCCCGATCAGCACGTCGTGCGGATAGTGCACACCGATCCAGACGCGTGACGCGGCCATCAGCAGAGCCGCGGGGACGGCGAGGGCGGCGAGCCGGCGGTCGGTCAGCAGGATCGCGACCGCCGCGGCTGCCGCGATGGCGGCGTGATTACTGGGGAACGACCAGTCGCCGAGCGGTGGGCACGCCTCGACCGTGACCGTGTGCAGCGTCTGGCAGGGCCGCTGCTCATGGACGGCCGTCTTCAGCAGATCGTTGACCGCATAGGCGGCCACCACGGCCGGCGGGGCGCACAGCGCCGTCGCGATGCGGACGGGATCGCCGGCACGGGACCGCCACCAGGCCGCGAGCATCAGCAGCGCGAACAGGCCGAGACCGAAGTCGGACCAGACCTGGACGGCGGAGTCGAGGACAGCGGGTGTGTGCTGGGCGACGCCGGTGATCCAGGTGTACAGATCACCGTCGAGCGAGGTGGCGGGAGAGGCGAGCGGCATCAGTTCCGGTCTCCTTCGGGAGCGCGGCGGCCGCGCGAGCGCAGCAGCTCTGCGGCGAGGGGGATCAGGGAGACGGCGACCACGACGGCGACGATCGGCAGCAGATAGCGGTCGACATCGGGTACCGACGACCCGAGCCCGTATCCCGCGAGTACCAGCGCGACGGTCCAGATGAGCCCGCCGACGATCTGCCAGAGCGTGAACACCCTGGCCTGCACGTTGAGCGCTCCGGCCAGCGGGTTGAGCACCGTACGCACCACGGGGACGAAGCGCGCCAGCACGATCGCCCGCGCATGCCCGTATCGCTCGAGCAGTTCCTCGGCCCGGGCGGCGCCCTCGTGCAGCCGCTTGCCCCGGCTCCGGGCCAGTAGGGCGCGCCCCCCTCGCCGCCCGATCCAGTACCCGGTCTGGGCCCCGAGCAGTGCGCCGACCACGGATGCGACGAGTACCTGTGACAGCGCGAGATGGACCGATCCGTGGTCGCCGGGCACGGCCAGCAGCCCCGCAGTGAAGAGCAGGGAGTCGCCCGGGAGGAAGAAGCCGACGAGCAGTCCCGTCTCCGCGAACAGCACGACCGCGATGCCGAGCGCGCCGAACGCGGTGAGCAGTGATCCTGCGTCGAGCAGGTTCACCGCCTGTGGCGCGGCCGCCAGTGAGGGTACGGACACGGCGGAAGGCCTCCCATAATGGTGGGCGGGGCGCACCGACGGCACGCCCGACTGACTACAGTGTTGTAGACGGTCTACTTCACTGTAGACGCTCGAAGCGGGAGGAGAGTTCCCATGGCCCAGGTGCAAGGGATATCGAGCGAGGACCCCGACTCCCGCGCGCACGCCGGACCGACCCCTCGGCCGGACGGCGGGACCGGTCGGGAAACCGTTGCCGCTCACGACCCCGCGGGCGGTACGGCGCCGGAGCGGCGACCCGCGGGCGAGCTGGAATCGACCGTCCTCGCCGCCCTGTGGGCGGCCGACGCCCCGCTCACCCCCGGTCAGGTGCAGGGCGCCATCGGCGCAGCCCTGGCCCGCACCACCGTCACCACGATCCTGACCAGGCTGTACGAGAAGGGCACGGTCAGCCGTACCAGGTCGGGACGCGGCTTCGCGTACACGCCGACCGAGGACGCGCCCGGACTCACCGCCCGCCGGATGCACAGCGAACTGCGGAAGGTGGAGGACCGCAGCACCGTGCTGGCCCGCTTCGTCTCGCAGCTCACCGACGAGGACGAACAACTGCTCCGGGGGCTGCTCGACGGGGACGCCCGGTGATCTACGCCGTCTGGGTTCCGCTGCTCATGCCGTTCGTCGCGGTCCCCGCCGCCCGTCGGCTGGCCGACGCCCTGTCACCCGCGCGCGCCGTACGGCTGCTGGCCGCGACAGCCGTCGGCCTCGCTCTGTGCAGTGTGCTCGCCCTGGCCTTGCTGGTGGTGCCAGGGGCGGCCCGGCTGTCCGTGGTCGCCGCGCTCGGAGAACTCGTCAAGCCGCTCGCCGCAGCCCCGACCGCGGCGGCCGTACCCCTCGCACTTGCCGCGGTTGCCCTGCTGGCCGGCTGCGCCGCCGCGGTGGTCCGTACCGCGCGCCGCCTCTGGGCGGAGCTGCGCCGCGCCGGGGAGTCGGCGGACTCCTCGGGAGGCGAACTGGCCGTTCTGCGCGACAGCCGTCCCGACGCCTACGCGCTGCCCGCGCTCCCGGGCAGCCCCGGCCGGATCGTCGTCACCACGGGCATGCTGCGCGCCCTGGACCCCGCCGAACGCGACGCCCTGCTCGCCCACGAGCGCGCCCATCTGGCCGGCCATCACCACCTCTTCCTCGCCGCCGCGGAACTGGCGGCGCTCTGCCACCCCGCGCTGCGCTCCCTGCGGGCACCCATGGGCTACGCGCTGGAACGCTGCGCCGACGAGGCGGCGGCCACCGCCGTCGGTGACCGACGGGTGGCGGCACGCGCCATCGGCCGCGCCGCGCTCGCCGCGCGGGCTTCCGAAGGGGTACGGACGCGTCCTCGCGTGGCGCTCGCCGCGGCGGCCGGTCCCGTTCCCCGCCGGGTCGCGGCGTTGCTCGGCCGCGCCACCCCGCGGCCGCGGGTCGGCCGGACGGCCGCCGCGGCGCTGCTGGCCTGCCTCGCCCTGTCCGGGGCGGCCGCGCTCGATGCCACGCATGATCTGCACCACAGCATCGAGGTGGCCCAGGGCGAGAGCCCGCAGCACTGAGCGCACCGGGGGGGCGGGGGGGCCGCCCAGGACAGGGGCGGCACCCCCCGGCCCCCCGGGCGGGCCCCGGGGTAGGGGGCCCCCCCCGCGGGGGGCGCGGGCGGGGGGGAGACCACCCGCCC
>NZ_JBHVWN010000050.1:0-17009 GCF_042882275.1 Streptomyces sp. NPDC058231
TTCTGTTTGTATCGGCCCGCCCCCGGGGGCGGGCCCCTCCCCACCGGGCCCCCCGGCTTGGGCGCGGGTTCCCCGGGGGGGGGCGGGGGCCCGGCCCCCCCCCCCGGCCGAAGTGCTAGGGCCCGCGGCCCGTCAGACCTGTGCTGCGCCACGGTCCGGGACGCAGCGGCCCTCCTCGGTCCGGTACTTCCACTGGGCGCCCACACCCACCAGTTCCTTGACCGCGCGGACGAAGCGCTCGACGTGCTCGTCCGGCGTACCCGCGCCGAAGCTCACCCGGATCGCGTTCAGCTGGGGGGCGTCGCCCGGCTCCGCCTCCGGCGCACCGCACTCGCCCGGCTCCTGCGGGTCACTGCCCAGCAGCGTACGGACCAGCGGGTGAGCGCAGAACAGCCCGTCGCGCACCCCGATGCCGTACTCGGCCGAGAGCGCCGCGGCGAAGTGCGAGCTGTTCCAGCCCTCCACCACGAAGGAGATGACACCCACCCGCGGGGCGTCGTCGCCGAACAGCGACAACACCTTGACCTGGGGAACCTCGGCGAGACCCGCCCTGACCAGGGCGACCAGCCGCTGCTCGCGGGCGACGAGACGGTCGAAGCCGGCCTCGGCGAGGGCCCTGCAGGCGGAGGCGATCGAGTAGGCGCCGATGACGTTGGGCGAGCCGGCCTCGTGGCGGGCGGAGGTGGAGTGCCACTCGACGTCCACCCCGCCGTCGGCGCGCCTGGCGACCTTGCGCGAGGCGCCGCCACCGGCGAGGTACGGGTCCGCGTCCTGGAGCCAGTCGGCGCGGCCCGCGAGGACACCGGAGCCGAACGGCGCGTACAGCTTGTGCCCGGAGAAGGCGACCCAGTCGACGTCGAGCTCGTCGATGTCGACCGCGTGGTGCGGGGCGAGCTGCGCGGCGTCGAGGACGATCCGGGCGCCGTGCGCGTGGGCGGCGGCGGCCAGCTCCCGCACCGGCCACAGCTCACCGGTGACGTTCGAGGCGCCGGTGACACAGACCAACGCGGGGCCGTAGGGGTCACGCCCGGCGAGCGCCCGCTCCAGCGTCTCGACGGCCTGGGCCGGGGTGCGGGGGGCGTTCAGGTAGGTGACGCGGGCGTCGCGCCAGGGAAGCAGCGAGGCGTGGTGCTCGGTCTCGTACACGAAGACCTGGCAGTCTGCGGGGATCGCCGCGGCCAGCAGGTTCAGCGAGTCCGTCGTCGACCGGGTGAAGATCACCTGGTCGTCGGCGCGGCAGCCCAGGAACTCCGCGACGGTCCTGCGGCTGTTCTCGAAGAGATCCGTGGACAGCTGCGAGAGATAGCCGGCGCCGCGGTGCACGCTTCCGTAGTACGGGGCGTACGCGGCGACGTCGTCCCACACGCGCTGCAGGGCCGGGGCGCTGGCCGCGTAGTCCAGGGCGGCGTACGTGACCTCACCGCCGGTCACCAGCGGAACGGTCACATCTCGTCCCAGAACGGGCAGCGGGGTACAAAGGGACTGGTCGGCGGCAGCGGTGAAGACGGACATGGCGAACTCCCGTAACAGGCAGGCGAATTCACTGCGCAGGCGGGTACGCGGCAGCGCAGCTGAAGGTGAAGGGTGTGCGGAGAAGGGCCGACGGCCCTATCGCATTCGCGTGCTCACAAGAGGCTCCCTTGAGGACCAGGACCCCAGGGATGTGACATTCGGAGATGTCCAGGGGTCCGCGCTTGCCGCAGACCTCGCTGCCTACGGCCTGGTCTTCACCCGGGGCACCCCGCCACGGACGGAGGGTTGCCGGACAGCGGGCCGGGGCCGTAGTCGCTGTCACTCATGACCTGTCAAGCATCCTGCCACACGTGCGCCGACGCGCAAGGCGCAGTCCAAGATCTGGACTGCGCCCTGTGCCGGATTTCCTTGCGGTCAGGCGTTGCTGACCGCCACCCAGCGTTCCAGCGCCGCCTGGGCCGCACCGGAGTCGATGGACTCGGCGGCCTTCTCGATCCCGGCGGCGAGCCGCTCGTCCAGCGTGCCCTCGCCCGGGTCCAGCGCCGTCAGTGCCGCCGCCGTGTTGAGCAGTACGGCGTCCCGTACCGGACCGGTCTCACCGGCCAGCAGCCGGCGGGCCACATCGGCGTTGTACGACGCGTCGGCGCCCCGCAGCGCCTCGACGGGGACCAGCTCCAGGCCGACGTCGCGCGGATCGAACGCCTCCTCGCGCACCGCGCCGTCCCGGACCACCCAGACCCGGGAGGTGGCCGTGGTGGTCAGCTCGTCCAGACCGTCGTCGCCGCGGAAGACGAGCGCCGAGTTGCCGCGCGCCGCGAGCACGCCCGCGACGATGGGAGCCATCTTCGCATCGGCGACCCCGACGGCCTGGGAGCGCACCTGGGCCGGGTTGGTGAGCGGTCCGAGGATGTTGAACGTGGTCGGTGTGCCGAGCTCCTTGCGGGCCTTCGCCACGTACCGCAGGGCGGGGTGGAACTTCACCGCGAAGCAGAAGGTGATGCCGGCCTCCTCCGCGACCTGGACGACCCGCTGCGGGGTCAGTTCCAGGTTGACGCCGAGCTTCTCCAGGACGTCGGAGGCGCCGCTGGCCGAGGAGGAGGCGCGGTTGCCGTGCTTGACGACCTTGGCGCCGGTGCCCGCCACGACGATCGCGGACATCGTGGAGATGTTGACCGTCTTGGCGAGGTCCCCGCCGGTGCCGACGATGTCGACCGTGCGGCCCGGCACGTGGATCGTGGTGGCGTGCTCGTACATCGCGCGGACGAGTCCGGTGACCTCGTCGACGGTCTCGCCCTTGGCGCGCAGGGCGACGGCGAAACCGGCGATCTGCACGTCGGTCGCCTCACCGCTCATGATGTTGTCCATCGCCCAGGCGGTGTCGTCCGCGGTCAGGTTCTCGCCGCGCAGCAGGGGGTTCAGCACGCCCGGCCAGGAACGAGCCGCCACGCTGTCGCCGCCGACCGGGGTCACAACGTTCATGGTCCGCTCCTGGGGTCCACAGCCGAAAAAGGGATGACCCCACCTTATCGAGCGCCGGGGACAGCGAAGAGCCCCGTCCATCGAATGGACGGGGCTCCTGCTGTGGCGATCAGTTCAGGTGATCAGTGGTGGCCGTGGCCGCTGGTGATCTCCTTGTACTCCTCGACGGAGGGCTTGGCGATCTGGTTGTGCTCGCCGTAGTAGCCCTTGCTGAGCTTGGCCCGCAGCTTCTGCAGTGCGGGCACCTTGCGCTCGACACCGTTCTCGTCGACCGTCGGGCCGATCTCGACCGGCTTGTACTGCTCGTGCGCGGTGAGCGTGTGCAGCTGCTCGGGACCGAGCGGCTCGTGGATCTCGACGAACTCACCGTGCGGCAGGCGCTTGATGAGACCGGACTCGCGTCCGTGCAGCACCTTCTCCTTGTCGCGGCGCTGAAGGCCGAGGCAGATCCGCTTCGTGACGATGAACGCGACCACCGGGCCCACGAAGATGAAGATCCGGACGAACCACGAGATGGCGTTCAGCGAGAGGTGGAAGTGCGTGGCCCAGAGGTCGTTGCCACCGCCGATGAAGACGATCACGTACTCCGTGATCCAGGCGACGCCGAAGGCCGTCCGGGTCGGGGCGTTGCGCGGGCGGTCCAGCAGGTGGTGCTCGCGCTTGTCACCGGTGACCCAGGACTCGACGAACGGGTAGACCGCGATGATGGCGAGTACCAGTCCGAAGGCCATCAGCGGGATGAACACGCCCAGGACCAGCGTGTGGCCCCAGAGGTTGATCTCCCACCCCGGCATCACTCGGATCAGACCCTCGGCGAAGCCCATGTACCAGTCGGGCTGGGCGCCGGTGGACACCTGGTCCGGGCGGTACGGGCCGATGGCCCAGATCGGGTTGATCGAGGCGATGCCCGCGATGATCGCGATGACGCCGAAGACCAGGAAGAAGAAACCTCCGGCCTTCGCCATGTAGATCGGCAGCAGCGGCATGCCGACGACGTTCTTGTTGGTCCGGCCGGGACCCGCGAACTGCGTGTGCTTGTGGTAGAAGACCAGGATCAGGTGGCCGACCACCAGGCCGAGCATGATGCCCGGCAGCAGCAGGATGTGGATCGAGTAGAACCGCGCGACGAAGTCGCCGCCCGGGAACTCTCCGCCGAACAGGAACATCGAGATGTACGTGCCGACGATCGGCGTGGCCAGGATCGCGCCCTGGGTGAACCGGACACCGGTACCGGAGAGCAGGTCGTCCGGGAGCGAGTAACCGGTGAAACCGGTGAACATGCCCAGGACGAACAGCAGGAAGCCGAAGAGCCAGTTGATCTCACGGGGCTTGCGGAACGCACCCGTGAAGAAGACGCGCATCATGTGCACGAACATGCCGGCCAGGAAGATCAGCGCGGCCCAGTGGTGGATCTGGCGGACCAGGAGACCACCGCGGACGTCGAAGCTGATGTCCAGGGTCGAGGAGTAGGCCTCGGACATCCGGATGCCCTGCATCGGCTCGTACGAGCCGTGGTACACGACCTCGTTCATGCTCGGGTGGAAGAACAGCGTCAGATACACACCCGTGAGGATGATGATGATGAAGCTGTAGAGGCAGACCTCGCCGAGCATGAAGGACCAGTGGTCCGGGAAGATCTTGCGCATGTTGGACTTGGCCAGGGAGTAGATCCCGAGCCGGCCGTCCGCCCAGTCGGCCACCCGCTCACCGGCGGGCGCCTTGCGCTTGGTGTCTGTCGCAGTACTCATCCGCGCTCCCAGAAGGCAGGACCGACGGGCTCTTCGAAGTCACCGAGCGCTTCGAGGTTGCCCTCGGCGTTCACGCCGATCCGCAGCTGCGGAAGGGAGTGACCGGCCGGACCGAAGATGACGCGGGCGCCGTCGGAGAGGTCGAAGGTGGACTGGTGGCACGGGCAGAGCACGTGGTGCGTCTGCTGCTCGTACAGGCTGATCGGGCAGCCGACGTGGGTGCAGATCTTCGAGAAGGCCACGATGCCCTCGTGGGCCCACTCCCGCTCGCGCTTGTCCTTGATGTTCTCCGGCTGGATACGGATGATCATCAGCGCAGCCTTGGCGATCTGCGTCTGGAAGTCGTGCGCGTCCTCCTCCAGGCCCTCGGGCATGGCGAAGGTGAGCGAACCCACCGCGATGTCCTCGGGACGCAGCGGCTCCATCGTGTTCATGTTGATGAGCTGCTTGCCCTTGGCCCACAGGGTCTGGCGGAGCTTCTTCTCCGGCAGCGGACCGAGGTCGCGCAGCAGGACCACACCGGCGAGCGGCACCAGGGCCAGCGCACCGAACATGGTGTTGCGGATCAGCTTGCGCCGGCCGAAGGCGGACTCCTCGGCACCGGCCGCGAAGTCGGCGAGAACCTTCGCCTTGACCTCGGGCTCGGCCTCGATGGCGTGACGGTCGTCGGCGACCTCCACGTCGGACATCAGGGTGCGCGCCCAGTGGACGGCGCCCGCTCCGATCGTGAACAGGGCCACGCCCAGGGTCAGACCCAGCGAGAAGTTGAGCGCGCTCACATGGCCGAACGGCCAGATGTACACGATCTTGTCGACCGGGAAAATGACGTAGGAGGCGATGAAGCCGACCGTCGCGAGCATGGACACCACGAACATGAGCGCGACCGTGCGCTCGGAGCGCCTGGCGGCGCGCTCGTCGATGTCCTGGATGCGCGGCCGGTGGGCCGGCAGCCCCGGGTCCGCGAACGGGTCGCCCGCGCCCTCTACCGCGCCGTGCGCGGAGTCCTGCCCGGCGGGCAGGTTCTTCTCTGGAATCTCTTGGCTACTCATGACTTCTTGGCCTTAGCGGTGTGGGCCGCGACCCAGACGGCAACTGCGATCAGTGTGCCCAGCCCGAAGATCCAGCCGAACAGACCCTCGCTGACCGGACCGAGGCCGCCCAGCTTGAGGCCGCCAGGGCTCTCGGAGTCGGAGCTGTTCACGGTGTGGATGTACGCGATGATGTCCTTCTTCTGCTGCTCGGGCATCGTCGTGTCGGGGAAGGACGGCATGTTCTGCGGGCCGGTCTGCATGGCCTCGTAGATGTGCTTCGGGTCCACGTCCTCAAGGCTGGGCGCGTACTTGCCCTTGGTGAGCGCACCGCCCTCGCCGGTGAAGTTGTGGCACTGCGCGCAGTTGGTACGGAACAGGTCGCCACCCTTGGCGATGTTCGCACCGTCAGGGCTGACCTGGTCCTCGGTCGGCACGATCGGGCCGGCGCCGAGCGACGCGACGTACGCCGCGAGCTGGTCGATCTCGGCCTGGGAGTAGATGACCTTCTTCTTCGGTACCTGGGCACCCGGCTGCTGTGCCGGCATACGGCCGGTACCGACCTGGAAGTCGACGGCGGCGGAGCCCACGCCGACAAGGCTCGGCCCGTCGGTGGTGCCCTGACCGCCGGTTCCGTGGCAGCTGGCGCAACCGACGGAGTACAGCTTCTTGCCCTCATCGATGGCGAGGGACTGGGCGGTGTCGTCGGCCTGCGCCTTACTCGCGGGCGCAAACGCGGCGTACAGCCCCCCAGTGGCCGCCAGCGCGAGGAGTAGTACGACGACCGCCGCCAACGGATGGCGTCGTCGTGCGGAGAGCTTTTTCACGGATTACCCCGGTGTCAGGATCTTCTGCGTCGATGCTGGATGTGGTTCGGGTTCGAGCCCGGTTACTTGATCATGTAGATCGTGGCGAAGAGGCCGATCCACACGACATCGACGAAGTGCCAGTAATAGGACACGACGATGGCAGCGGTCGCCTGTTCGTGGGTGAACCTCTTGGCTGCGTATGTCCTGCCCAGAACGAGCAGGAAGGCGATGAGACCGCCTGTCACATGCAGACCGTGGAAGCCGGTGGTCAGGTAGAACACCGAGCCGTACGGATCGGAGGACAGCGAGAGGCCGTCCTTCTTCACCAGCTCGGTGTACTCGAGGACCTGGCCTCCGATGAAGATCGCACCCATCACGAAAGTGATCATGAACCAGGCACGGAGCTTCTTCACATCGCCCCGCTCCGCGGCGAAGACGCCGAGCTGGCAGGTGAGGGAGGAGAGCACCAGGATCGTGGTGTTCGTCGCCGAGAACGGGAAGTTCAGGGCCGAAGCCATTTCCTTCCAGTGGTCGGGTCCCATCACCGATCGCAGGGTGAAGTACATCGCGAAGAGGGCCGCGAAGAACATCAGCTCGGAACTCAACCAGATGATGGTTCCGACGCTGGTGAGGTTCGGTCGATTGACCGACGGGTGCGCGTGCCCGGTTTCTACTGTCGTTGCTGTCGCCACGACCGACATTATGTCGGTCGCTTATCCCGCCCTCACTCCGGGGGGTGCCGTTCGGTGTGTCAGGAGGGTGTGTCCTCCCCGAACGGCCCATCGAATCGCTGTCATTAGCGGTACTGACAGGCTGTCCGCCGGAGTACGATCCGCGCACCGGTTCATGCCCAGAGAGCCCCGAAGACACAGATGTCACGGAGGAACAATGCAGCCGACCGCCACGGTCCTGGTCTACAGCGACGACGCCAACATCCGTGAGCAGGTGAGGCTGGCCGCCGGTCGCAGGCCTGCGGCGGACGTACCACCGGTCGAGTTCGTGGAGTGCGCCACCCTGCCCGCGGTACTGACCGCCCTGGACAACGGCGGCATCGACGTGTGCGTGCTGGACGGCGAGACGGCGCCCGCGGGCGGCATGGGCGTCTGCCGGCAGATCAAGGACGAGATCTTCCACTGCCCGCCCGTGCTGCTGCTCATCGGCCGCCCGCAGGACGCCTGGCTGGCCACCTGGAGCCGCGCGGACGCCGCGGTGACCCTTCCGGTCGAGCCGGTCGGGTTCGCGGACTCCCTGGCCGCCCTGCTGCGCAGCAGGCTCTGCAACGCCTGACGGGTCCGGCGGCCGCCACGGTCGCCTCCGTGGCCCTTCCTGTCCCTCAGAGGGGCAGCGCACTCCCCTGGCCGGTCAGACCTCGGGGCGCAGGCGCGCCGCCTGAATCGTGTCCGAGCGGTCCGGGGTGGCGTTGTTCTGCAGGGCGCTGCCCTTCTGCCAGTTGGCCCAGGACAGGTTCCAGTCGCCGATGCCGTTGTCGAACGGTGTCATCGTCGGCCCCGCACTGTTGACGACCTTGACGATGTCGCCGGTACGCACGGTGTTGTAGAACCACTCGGCCTGACTGGTACTCATGCCCGTGCAGCCGTGGCTGACGTTCTCGTAGCCCTGCGAGCCCGTGGACCAGGGCGCCGCGTGCACGTACTCGCCGCTCCAGGTGACCCGGGTCGCGTAATAGACCTGAAGGTCGTACCCGTCGTCCGAGTTCGCCGAGATTCCGATGGTCTCCCCGCGCATGCGTACGGAGTACTCCTTGCTCAGCACGACCTTGACGCCGTTACGGGTGTCGAAGCCGGGCCTGCCGGTGGTCACCGGAATGGTGTTGATCACTTCTCCGTTGCGCTTCACCGTCATGGAGTGGGTCGCGGCGTCGGTGATGGCCTCGATGCGGTCGCCGGTAGTGATCTTCAACGCCTTGGTGGGCGCCCCGTAGAGCTTGTCGGTGACCTTGACGCCCCCCAGGTTGCTGGTCGCCACGATGGAGGCCCTGGCCGGCCAGTACTCCTGCGGGCGGTAGTGCAGCGTCTTGTCGTCGACCCAGTACCAGGAGCCCGACACGGAGGGCGTGGAGCGGACCTTCAGGGAACGCTCCACGACGGCTCTGGAGGCCTTGTTCCTGACCGGAGCGCTGAGTACCGCCGTGATGGGCTCCCCCACGCCGTAGGTGCCCGCCTGCGGGCCGAAAGTGACCTTCAGGAACTTCTTCGCCGGGGCCGTCTCGAAGGAGAGCGTACGGGTGCCCGGGGCGCCGTCGTCGTCCTCGACGCTGACCTTCACGGAGTAGCGGGAACCGGCGGCGAGCGGGGCGGTGGAGTGCCAGCGCAGTCCGTCGGCGGCGAGTTCGCCCGCGACGTGGTGTCCGGCCCCGTCCACGGCCGTCACATCCGTGATCCGGCCGTCGTCACCCGTGGCGGTGACTTCGAGTGGCTTGTCGGGGTCGGCCTTCTCATCCCCTCCTGGGATGTTGGAGGAGATCTCGTCCGCCGCGTCGTACGGCTGCGCGGAGAGCGGATGGCCATCTGGCCCGCCACAGGCGGTCGCCCCTGCGACCAGGGCCACGAGCAGCAGGGTGCAGCCCGCTACGGGGCTGAGGCGCGGCGTGATGTTCATGAACCCACGCTAAGAAGATTCATCAGTTTCAGCGCGCCGGGTGACTGCAAACGGGGGGCCCGTGCTTCTCGTGCGAGAAGTACGGGCCCCCCGTCAGGTGGAGCGGTGTCACCGGTCAAGCGGTGTCACTGGGTGCGGTTCTCACCGCGGTAGTACTCGAAGACCCAGCCGAACAGGCCGATCAGGATGACCGGGGCCGAGAAGTAGAGCAGCCACCATCCGAAGACGATGCCCAGGAAGGCGAGGGCGCCGCCGACGGCCAGCGAGAGCGGCTGCCAGCTGTGCGGGGAGAAGAACCCCACCTCGCCGGCCTCGTCCGCCACATCGGCTTCCTTGTTGTCCTGCGCCATCGCGTCGACCCGCCTGGCCGTGAAGGCCAGGTAGAAGCCGATCATGACGCTCAGGCCGAAGGCCAGGACGAGGGCGGTGGTGCCGACCGGCTCCTTGGACCACACGCCGTAGGTGACGGCCATGACGAGGATGAAGAGCGCCAGGCCGAGGAACATCTTGCCCTGAATCTTCACTTGCCCGCCTCCTTGCCACCGGCGAGGGCCTTGTCACCCTCGGAGTGGTGCTCCAGCTGTTCGAGCGCCGAGATCTCCGGGTGGTGCAGGTCGAACGCCGGGGATTCGGAACGGATCCGCGGCAGGGTGAGGAAGTTGTGCCGCGGCGGCGGGCAGGACGTCGCCCACTCCAGCGAACGGCCGTAGCCCCACGGGTCGTCGACCTCGATCTTCTTGCCGTACTTGGCGGTCTTCCACACGTTGTAGAGGAACGGGAGAATCGACAGGCCGAGCAGGAACGAGGAGATCGTCGAGACCGTGTTCAGCGCGGTGAAGCCGTCGGCGGCGAGGTAGTCCGCGTAACGGCGCGGCATGCCCTCCGCACCCAGCCAGTGCTGCACCAGGAACGTGCCGTGGAAGCCGATGAACAGCGTCCAGAAGGTGATCTTGCCGAGCCGCTCGTCCAGCATCTTGCCGGTGAACTTCGGCCACCAGAAGTGGAAGCCGGAGAACATCGCGAACACCACGGTGCCGAAGACGACGTAGTGGAAGTGCGCGACCACGAAGTACGAGTCCGAGACGTGGAAGTCCATCGGCGGGGACGCCAGGATCACACCGGTCAGACCGCCGAAGGTGAAGGTGATCAGGAAGCCGATCGCCCAGAGCATCGGTGTCTCGAAGGACAGCGAGCCCTTCCACATGGTGCCGATCCAGTTGAAGAACTTCACCCCGGTGGGCACCGCGATGAGGAACGTCATGAACGAGAAGAACGGCAGCAGCACACCACCGGTGACGTACATGTGGTGCGCCCACACGGTCACCGAGAGACCGGCGATCGAAATCGTCGCGGCCACCAGGCCGATGTAGCCGAACATCGGCTTCCGGCTGAACACCGGGATCACTTCGGAAATGATTCCGAAGAACGGTAGGGCGATGATGTACACCTCTGGATGGCCGAAGAACCAGAAGAGGTGTTGCCAGAGCAGCGCTCCGCCGTTGGCCGCGTCGAAGACATGCGCACCGAACTTGCGGTCCGCCTCCAGCGCGAAGAGCGCGGCGGCGAGCACCGGGAAGGCCAGCAGGACCAGCACACCGGTCAGCAGGACGTTCCACACGAAGATCGGCATCCGGAACATCGTCATGCCGGGTGCGCGCATGCAGATGATCGTGGTGATGAAGTTGACCGAACCGAGGATCGTGCCGAAGCCGGAGAAGGCCAGACCCATGATCCACATGTCGGCGCCGACACCCGGCGAACGGACCGCGTCCGAGAGCGGGGAGTAGGCGAACCACCCGAAGTCGGCCGCACCGGCCGGCGTCAGGAAACCGGCCACGGCGATGATCGAGCCGAAGAGGTACAGCCAGTACGCGAACATGTTCAGCCGCGGGAACGCCACGTCGGGCGCGCCGATCTGCAGCGGCATGATCCAGTTCGCGAACCCGGCGAACAGCGGCGTCGCGAACATCAGCAGCATGATCGTGCCGTGCATCGTGAACGCCTGGTTGAACTGCTCGTTCGACATGATCTGCGTGCCGGGACGGGCCAGCTCGGCGCGCATGAAGAGCGCGAGCACACCGCCGATGCAGAAGAACGCGAACGACGTGACCAGATACATCGTGCCGATCGTCTTGTGGTCAGTGGTGGTCAGCCACTTGATGACGACGTTCCCCGGCTGCTTCAGCCGGACCGGCAGCTCGTCCTCGTACGAGTCGTCTGCTGCCGCGGCACCCTGAGATTCGTTGAGGATGCTCACAGTTTGTTCGTCTCCGCATTCCTGGCCGGGTCCGTCTGCTCGATGCCGGCCGGCACGTAGCCCGTCTGGCCCTTCTTGGCCAGCTCCTTGAGGTGCGCCTGGTAGCGCTCCGGGGAGACGACCTTCACGTTGAAGAGCATCCGGGAGTGGTCGGCGCCGCAGAGTTCGGCGCACTTGCCCAGGAAGGTGCCCTCCTGGTTGGGAGTCACCTCGAAGGAGTTGGTGTGGCCCGGAATGACGTCCTGCTTCATGAGGAACGGCACCACCCAGAAGGAGTGGATGACGTCACGCGAAGTCAGAATGAAACGGACCTTCTCGCCCTTCGGCAGCCACAGCGTCGGGCCCGGGTTGCCGGTCTGCGGGTTCCGGGTTCCCGGGATGCCGACGTCGTAGACGCCGTCCGCACCCTTGGGGAAGTCATCCCGGAACCGGTTCGGGATGGCGTCGAGCTCCTTGGGGATCTTGTTGCCCGTGGCGGTCGAGCCGTCCACGTTCTCGATGTAGTTGAAGCCCCAGCTCCACTGGTAGCCGACCACGTTGATGGTGTGGGCAGGCTTCGGGGAGAGCGAGAGGAGCTTCGATTCATCGCGCGCGGTGAAGTAGAAGAGCACCGAGACGATGATGAGAGGGACCACGGTGTACAGCGCCTCGATGGGCATGTTGTACCGGGTCTGCGGAGGTACCTCCACCTTGGTGCGGCTGCGCCGGTGGAAGATGACACTCCACAGGATCAGGCCCCAGACCAGCACGCCCGTGGCGAGCGCTGCCGCCCACGAGCCCTGCCAGAGGGAAAGGATCCGTGGTGCCTCTTCCGTTACCGGCGTGGGCATACCAAGGCGGGGGAAGTCCTTGTATGTGCAACCGGTGGCGGTCGCCAGGATCAGGCCCGCAGTCAGCACCTGCGGCAGCTTCCGCCGCATCGGGCGCCGCGACGAGCGGTCGGAGCCGTTGGGACTCACGTAGCGCCTTCCCGAGAGTCTCGCCCGCGCGTTCGGCGCGGCCGTCTCTCTGGTCGGTCGCCGCCCTGACGCGGGCAGGGGTTTGGATGTTTATGCGGACCAAACCCTACTGGACGCTATTTGGGGTCGCGAGGGGAGGGTGCCCAACGCGCCGCCCGACACCCCGAAGGGGTGGAATCCGGGCCTCCGGCCGTCATCTGACGCCCCCTCTCCTGCCCGTGCGGACAGCGTGGCGCGGAGGCCGCGCCACGGGCGGGCTAGCGTGGCGGTGTGCCCTACTTCGATGCCGCATCCGCCGCTCCCCTGCACCCCGTCGCCCGCCAGGCGCTGCTTGCCGCGCTGGACGAGGGCTGGGCCGACCCGGCCCGGCTCCACCGCGAGGGGCGGCGGGCCCGGCTGCTGCTGGACGCGGCCCGGGAGGCCGCCGCCGAGGCGGTGGGCTGCCGCCCGGACGAGCTGGCCTTCACCGCGTCGGGGACCCGGGCGGTGCACGACGGAATTTCCGGGGCCCTTGCCGGGCGTCGGCGTGTCGGCCGCCATCTGGTGGTCTCGGCGGTCGAACACTCGTCGGTCCTCCATTCGGCCGCCACTCATGAGGCGCAGGGCGGGACGTCCGTCGAGGTACCGGTGGACCGGGCGGGGACGGTGAGCGCGGCGGCGTACGGGGAGGCCCTGCGCGAGGACACCGCGCTGGCCTGCCTGCAGTCGGCCAACCACGAGGTCGGCACGGAGCAGCCGGTGGCCGAGGTCGCGGAGGTCTGCCGGGCGGTGGGCGTACCGCTGTTCGTGGACGCCGCGCAGTCGCTGGGCTGGGGTCGGGTGCCGGGCGGCTGGTCGTTGCTTGCGGCGAGCGCCCACAAGTGGGGCGGGCCCGCCGGAGTGGGGCTGCTCGCCGTGCGCAAGGGGGTCAGGTTCTCCCCCCAAGGCCCGGCGGACGAACGGGAGTCGGGGCGTGCCGCCGGGTTCGAGAACATTCCGGCTGTCGTCGCAGCGGCGGCGTCGCTGCGCGCCGTCCACGCGGAGGCGGCGGCGGAATCCGTACGGCTGCGGGCGCTGGTGGACCGGATCCGGACGCGGGTTCCGGAACTGGTGCCCGACGTGGAGGTGGTCGGTGATCCGGTGCGGCGACTGCCGCACCTGGTGACCTTCTCCTGCCTCTACGTCGACGGGGAGACGCTCCTCCACGAGCTGGACCGGGCGGACTTCTCCGTGTCGTCCGGGTCGTCCTGCACCAGCAGCACGCTGACTCCGAGCCACGTGCTCAAGGCGATGGGCGTGCTGTCGGAGGGAAACGTCCGCGTGTCGCTGCCGGCCGGCACCACGGAGGAGGACGTCGAACGCTTCCTCCGGGCGCTGCCGGGGGCGGTGTCAGGGGTGCGGGAGAGGCTGGGCGCCCCCGTCCCGCCGGCTCCCGCCGCGGGCGCGGCCCGGTCCCTGGTCGTCGACGCACTGGGGAAGCGGTGCCCGATTCCGGTGATCGAGCTCGCAAAGGTGATCGGAGAGGTACCGGTCGGCGGGACGGTGACCGTGCTCTCCGACGACGAGGCGGCACGGCTGGACATCCCGGCCTGGTGCGTGATGCGGGAGCAGGAGTACGTGGGTGAGGAGCCGGCGGACCGGGGCTCGGCCTATACGGTCCGCCGGCTGTCCTGACTAGGCGAGGTGCGTGCGGACCTCGGCGGCGGCGTCGTGCCCGTACGCCTTGGTGAAGCGGTCCATGAAGTGGGTGCGGCGCAGGGTGTACTCCTGGGTGCCGACCGTCTCGATGACCAGCGTGGCGAGCATGCAGCCGACCTGCGCGGCGCGCTCCAGGCCGACGCCCCAGGCGAGGCCGGAGAGGAATCCGGCGCGGAAGGCGTCGCCGACGCCCGTCGGGTCGGCCTTCGTGTCCTCCTCCGGGCAGCCGACCTCGATGGCCTCCTGGCCGGCCCGCTCGATCCGGACGCCGCGGGCGCCGAGCGTGGTGACGCGGTGGCCGACCTTGGCGAGGATCTCCTCGTCGGTCCAGCCGGTCTTGGACTCGATGAGCCCCTTCTCGTACTCGTTGGAGAAGAGGTACGTGGCGCCGTCGAGCAGGATCCGGATCTCGTCACCGTCCATCCGGGCGATCTGCTGCGAGAAGTCGGCGGCGAACGGAATGCCGCGGGAGCGGCACTCCTCGGTGTGGCGGAGCATCGCCTCGGGGTCGTCGGCACCGATCGAGACGAGGTCGAGACCGCCGACACGGTCGGCGACGGCCTTCAGCTCGATCAGCCGGGCCTCGCTCATCGCGCCCGTGTAGAAGGAGCCGATCTGGTTGTGGTCGGCGTCCGTCGTGCAGACGAAACGGGCGGTGTGCAGGACCTCGGAGATCCGGACCGAGCCGGTGTCGACGCCGTGGCGCTCGAGCCAGGCGCGGTACTCGTCGAAGTCGGAGCCTGCGGCGCCGACCAGGACCGGTCCGGTGCCGAGCAGACCCATGCCGAAGCAGATGTTGGCGGCGACACCGCCCCGCCGCACGTCGAGGTTGTCGACCAGGAACGAGAGCGAGACCGTGTGCAGCTGCTCGGCGACCAGCTGGTCGGCGAAACGGCCGGGGAAGGTCATGAGGTGATCGGTGGCGATGGAGCCGGTGACTGCGATTCGCACGGGGAGACTGCTCCTGCGGAGGTCGGGGGGAACGGGGACTTCGCTCCCAGGACGGCGTGACAGTTCACGCTACCCGTTCCGGGCGCTCACCGAAGGGGGAAAAACTACCCGATAGTAGGTCTTTTGCACTGATGCCTGTGGTGCCTACGGTGCGGTTATGTCTGAGAACAACGCCCCGCGCGAGTCCGAGATCAGCCTGGCCGAGCTGCGCGGTGACTGCGCGCGAATGGCTCCGCACTGGTTGGTACCCGCGAAGGCCGCCCCCACCCCTGTGGCGCCCTCCCTGATCCACGGCGTGACCGTGCCGGCCGCGTCCGCGCGGCTGATCGACAAGATGTCCGATTACGGCGACTGACGGCCGCGCCCGCCCCCGTCCGGGACCCGCGCAGGGAACCGGGCGCTGCCGAGCTCCGTCCCATCGCTGTCCGCACTCGCGGGACAGCCGATGACCGTGCGACGGTCATGGTGAGGGCAACGCAGTCGAAGGAGCGATCCGGTGAGCACCGAGCGACCCGACAACGACGTGACCGCCCCGGGACGGCGGCGGTCGCCGCTGGCCGTGGCTTCCGTGGCGGCGGCGGTGCTGCTGGCCGGGGGCGGCAGCGCGTACTGGGCTGCCGCGGACGCGGGCAGCGCGGGCGGCAGCGACCGCCCCCCTCCCCCGCTCGCGCTCGACGGGAGCCCGACGGGCCCGGCGGCGCCCCCGGAGGGAATCGCTCCGGGCGAGCCCGACCCCAGTGGCGACGGCGTGGTCTACCGGGCGTCCGGCAAACTGCCCGACGGCCCGTCCGAGGCCGCCGTCCACCGCGCGAGGGGCACCGTCTCCGCTGCGCAGGTGACCCGGCTGGCGAGGGCGTTGGGCCTGGAGGGTGCCGCGCGGGCCGAGGGCACGGCCTGGAAGGTGGGGTCCGACGGAGACGGCTCAGGTCCGGTCCTGCGGGTGACCAAGCAGGCGCCGGGCACCTGGACCTTCGCCAGGTACGGTTCCGGCGGCACGGACAACTGCCGGAGCACGACGGTGTGCGCGGACCGGCACACGGCGCCGGGCGGCACGGAGTCCCCGGTGAGCGAGAAGGCGGCGAAGGCCGCCGCGGTCCCCGTGCTGAAGGCGGCGGGCCAGGACGACGCGGCCCTCGACGCGACCCAGCTCATGGGCGCGGTACGGGTGGTGAACGCGGACCCGGTGGTGGGCGGCCTGCCCACGTACGGATGGGCGACCGGGATCCAGGTGGGGCCCGACGGCCAGGTCGTCGGCGGGAGCGGGCAGCTGAAGGGCCTGGAGAAGGGCACCGAGTACCCGGTGATCAGCGCGGACGACGCGCTGAAGCAGCTGAACGGGGCAGGCCGCGCGGACGGTTCGCGCACCGGTGTCGGCGGGTGCGCCACCCCTGCACCCCTGGACGACGGTGGACCGGCGTCGCCGCGTGCCGCCTGCGGGACACGGACCGGCGCGGAACCGAGGACATCGGTCGTCACGGTCGACAAGGCGGTCTTCGGCCTCGCGATGCGGTACGCGGACGGGGAGCGGCTGCTCGTCCCCTCATGGCTCTTCTCGGTGCACCCGGCCGCGGGCGGGCGGGGCACCACGGTGGCGCAGGTCGCGGTGGACCCCGACTCGCTGGTGAAGCCTTCGAAGGCCCCGGGTACGGACCCGGGATCGGCCCGGCCGGCACGGCACCTCACTTCGTACACCGCGGACGGCCGGACGCTGAAGGTGACGTTCTGGGGCGGGGTGTGCAGCAGGTACACCGCGAGCGCGACGGAGAGCACGGACGCGGTACGGGTGACGGTCAACGAGTCGGTCCCGGACCCGAAGAAGGTCTGCATCATGATCGCCAAGGAGCTGACCCGGACGGTGACGCTGGACGCGCCGCTGGGCGACCGGAAGGTGCTCGACGCGGCGGGCGGCACGGTGGCGCGCGGCTGAGGTCATTCCCGTAGGTTCACGACGGAAGGCAGAAGGCGGCGGCCACCCCAAAACAGGGGCCGCCCCCGAGTGTCCGGTAGAC
>NZ_JBHVWN010000050.1:17019-58687 GCF_042882275.1 Streptomyces sp. NPDC058231
ACTTTTGGTGTTGTTTGTTTTTTTTATTTTTTGGTTGTGTTACACGTTTTTTCCCTGGTCTTTTCCATCTCGGCGGCCCCCCCCTTTCGGGGGGCCCCGCCCCCTTCTGTCGGGTACCGCTGCCCGATGCCTCGCGACTCAGCTGAAGGAGTCGCCGCAGGCGCAGGAGCCCGTGGCGTTCGGGTTGTCGATCGTGAAGCCCTGCTTCTCGATGGTGTCGACGAAGTCGATGGAGGCGCCGCCCAGGTACGGAGCGCTCATCCGGTCGGTGACGACCTTGACACCGTCGAAGTCCTTGATGACATCGCCGTCGAGCGAACGCTCGTCGAAGAAGAGCTGGTAGCGCAGGCCCGAGCAGCCGCCGGGCTGGACGGCGACGCGCAGCGCCAGGTCGTCGCGGCCCTCCTGCTCCAGCAGGCCCTTGACCTTGGCTGCGGCGGCGTCGGACAGGAGGATGCCGTCGCTCACGGTGGTGGTCTCGTCCGATACGGACATCTGCTTCTCTCCCGGGTTGTACGGACTGCTTGCCGACGTTGCAACCGTCGGGACCGCGGATTCATTCCGGGCCGAGCGCTTGCCTGTTCCTTTCATGCTCGCACACCGGGCCGGGAAGGAGTATCGGGCGGGAAGGAGAGGCCCACAGGGACGCGCGACGGTCCGGCCGACGCCTCCGGCAATACCGCCGGGGGGAATTCGTCACATCGACACTATCGGCATCGTCAAAGTGACGTGAACCGGATATGATAGATAACGTCAATTAGACGAAAAGGCTCATCGCAGAGAAGAAAGGGTGCGTGACGTGACCACGGCCCACCCCGTCCAGGACCTCGACGTCCAGCCGACGCCCCTCGCCCTGCTTCTGCTCGGCCGGGAGGCCGACCCGAAGAGTGAGCGCGGTGTCGAGTGCCCCGGCGATCTGCCCTCCCCGTCCGACCCGGACCTGGTGGAGCGCGCCCGCGCGGCCAAGGAGAAGCTCGGGGAGAAGGTCTTCGTCCTCGGCCACCACTACCAGCGCGACGAGGTCATCCAGTTCGCGGACGTCACCGGCGACTCCTTCAAGCTCGCCCGTGACGCGGCCGCCCGGCCCGAGGCCGAGTACATCGTCTTCTGCGGCGTGCACTTCATGGCCGAGTCCGCCGACATCCTGACCACCGACGACCAGAAGGTCGTACTGCCGGACCTGGCCGCGGGCTGCTCGATGGCCGACATGGCCACCGCCGAGCAGGTCGCGGAGTGCTGGGACGTGCTGACCGAGGCCGGGATCGCCGAACAGGTCGTGCCCGTCTCGTACATGAACTCCTCCGCCGACATCAAGGCGTTCACCGGCAGGCACGGCGGCACGATCTGCACCTCGTCCAACGCCGAGCGCGCCCTGGAGTGGGCCTTCGAGCAGGGCGAGAAGGTGCTCTTCCTCCCCGACCAGCACCTGGGCCGCAACACCGCGGTCCGCGACATGGGGATGACGCTGGAGGACTGTGTCCTCTACAACCCGCACAAGCCGAACGGCGGCCTCACCGCCGAGGAGCTGCGGAACGCGAAGATGATCCTGTGGCGCGGGCACTGCTCCGTGCACGGGCGTTTCTCGGTGGACTCCGTCAACGACGTCCGTGCGCGGATCCCGGGCGTCAACGTCCTGGTGCACCCCGAGTGCAAGCACGAGGTCGTGGCGGCCGCGGACTACGTCGGCTCGACGGAGTACATCATCAAGGCCCTGGAGGCGGCCCCGGCCGGCTCGAAGTGGGCGGTCGGCACCGAGCTGAACCTGGTGCGCCGCCTGGCCAACCGGTTCGCCGCGGAGGACAAGGAGATCGTCTTCCTCGACAAGACGGTCTGCTTCTGCTCGACGATGAACCGGATCGACCTGCCGCACCTGGTGTGGACGCTGGAGTCGCTGGCCGAGGGGAACCTGGTCAACCGGATCGAGGTCGACCCGGAGACGGAGAAGTACGCGAAGCTCGCGCTGGAGCGGATGCTGGCGCTGCCGTAGCCATGCGCCGCGGGTGCGGTGCGGCGCCCCGGAGTCCGGGGCAGGCCACCGAGGATCCGCTGCGGACACGGGAAGGCCCCGGCACCGATGATCGGTGCCGGGGCCTTCGTGCGTACGAGGCGTCAGGCCTTCGCGGGCTCCGGCTCCTCGGAGACGGCGTCCTCCGAACGGACCGAGTCCGGCGCCGGCAGGCCGGCCTTCCTGGCGCGCTTCGCCGCCTTCTTCTTCGCGCGGCGCTCCTTGCGGAGCTCCACCATCGCGTAGAGCGTCGGCACCAGCAGCAGAGTCAGCAGCGTCGACGTGACCAGCCCGCCGATCACCACGACGGCGAGCGGCTGCGAGATGAAGCCACCCTCGCCGGTGACGCCGAGCGCCATCGGGAGCAGGGCGAAGATCGTCGCGAGTGCGGTCATCAGGATCGGGCGGAGACGGTGGCGGCCACCCTCGATGACCGCTTCGACGATGCCCATGCCCTGCGAGCGGTACTGGTTGATCAGGTCGATCAGCACGATCGCGTTGGTCACCACGATGCCGATCAGCATCAGCATGCCGATCATCGCCGGGACACCCATCGGAGTGCCCGTGACGACGAGGAGACCGATGGCGCCGGTCGCCGCGAACGGGATGGAGACCAGCAGGATCAGCGGCTGGACGAGCGACCGGAACGTCGCGACCAGCAGCATGAAGACGATCGCGATGGCCGCGAGCATGGCCAGGCCGAGCTTCATGAACGCGTCGTCCTGGTCCTGGGAGACACCGCCGATGGTGGCGGTGGCGCCGGCCGGCAGGTCCAGGGCGTTGATCTTCGACTGGAGCGAGGCGCTCACCGCGCCGGTGTTGTCACCGGTCGGCCTGGCGGTGATCGTGGCGGCGCGCTGGCCGTCGATCCTCGTCATCGAGACCGGTCCGGGGACCAGCTTCACGTCGGCGATCTGGCCGAGCTTCACCGGGCCGAGCGGAAGCTTCTTCAGCTCGTCCATCGTGGTGGCCGGGTGGGCGGACTTGATGACGACGTCGCGCTCGGTGTCGTCCATCATCGCCTTGCCGGAGGGGGTGCCGCGCACCGCTCCGGCGACGGCCGCGCCGAGCGTGGTCTGGTTGAACCCGGCGGCCGCGGCCTTGGAGTTGGCCTTCACCGAGATGCGCGGGACGCTCTGCGCCAGGTCGCTCTGGACGTCGGTGACGTCCTTGATCTTCGCGACCTCGGCCCGTACCTCTTCGGAGGCCTTCTTGAGGGTGTCCGCGTCGGCGGACTTGACCACGACGCTCAGGTCCTGGCTGCCGAAGCCGCCGCCCGCGGAGATGGTGGTGTCACCGATGCCGTCGAGCTTGCCGAGACCCTCGTCGATGCGCTTCTGGGTGGCGTCGGAGTCGGCCGAGTCCTTCAGCGTGATCTGGTACGAGGCCTGGTTGGAGCCCGTACCGCCGCCGAAGGCCGCCAGGAAGCCGGAGGAACCGACGGTGACCTGGTAGTCCTTGACGCCCTTGTCCCCGTCGAGGAGCGTCTCGACCTTCTTCGCCGCCGCGTCGGCGGCCGACAGGCTGGTGCCGGGGGCCAGCTCCTGCTTGATGGAGAGGACCTCCTGTTCGCCCTGGTCGAAGAAGTTGGTCTTCAGCAGCGGAGCCATGCCGAACGTGCCGAAGAGCACGGCGACGGCGATGACGATGCTGGTGATGCGGCGCCGGGTGGCGAAGCGCAGCACCGGGACGTACAGCCGCTGGAGCCGGCTGCGCGCTTCCTTCTCCTCGGCCTTGCGGCGGGCCTCGTCCGGGTTCTCCGTGCTGCCCTCGGGGGCGCGCAGGAACCAGTACGACAGGACGGGGACCACGGTCAGCGAGACCAGCAGGGAGGCGAGCAGGGCCGCGGTGACGGTCAGGGAGAACGAGCCGAACAGCTCGCCGACCATGCCGCCGACCAGACCGATCGGCAGGAACACGGCGACCGTGGTGAGGGTGGAGGAGGTGACCGCACCGGCCACTTCCCTGACCGCGGTGATGATCGCGGACTGGCGCTCCTCGCCGTAGCCGAGGTGGCGCTTGATGTTCTCCAGAACCACGATCGAGTCGTCGACGACCCGGCCGATCGCGATGGTCAGCGCGCCGAGCGTGAGCATGTTGAGCGACAGGTCCCGGGTCCAGAGCACGATCAGCGCGAGGACCACGGAGAGCGGGATGGAGACCGCGGTGACCAGCGTCGAGCGCAGCGACGCGAGGAAGACCAGGATCACGATGACCGCGAAGAGCAGGCCGAGCGCGCCCTCGGTGGTCAGGCCGGAGATCGCCTTGGAGACGGCCGGACCCTGGTCGGAGACGACCGTCAGCCGGGCACCGTCGCCGAGGTCCTTGCGGAGGGCCGGGAGCTTGTCCTTGACGGCGTTCGAGATGGCGACGGCGCTGCCGTCCTTGTCCATCGTGGCCATCACGGCGAGGCTCGGCCTGCCGTTCGTGCGGGTGATGGAGACCGCGGTGGACGGCTCCTGGGTCACCGTGGCGATGTCACCGACGCGGACCGGCTTGCCGGGCTTGCCGGTGGCCGGGTTCTGACCGGTGACCCGGAGGTCCTCGATCTCCTTCAGGGAGGTGAAGGCTCCGCCGACCTGGACGGTGCGGCTCTTGCCCTGTTCCGAGAAGGAGCCGGCCGGGACGGTGGCTCCGCCCGCCTGGAGCGCCTGGGCGAGGGATCCGGTGTTCAGCCCCGCGGCCGCGAGCTTCTTGTTGTCGGGGGTGACGGAGACCTGGAGGTCCTGGACCCCGTTGACCGAGACCTGGCCGACGCCGTCGATGTCCTGGAGCACGGGGACGACGGTGCGGTCCAACTGGTCGGCGAGCGCCTGCTGGTCCTTGTCCGAGGTGACGGCGAGGACGACGGTCGGGATGTCGTCCGTCGAGCCGGCGATGACCTGCGGGTCGACCTCGTCGGGCAGCTGGACGCGGGCGCGGTTGACCGCCTGCTGGATGTCGGCGACCAGTTGCTTCGTGCCTTCGTCGCCGAAGTCGAAGGACGCCATGATGACGGCGTTGCCCTCGCTGGCGGTCGAGGTGACGCCGGTCACGCCGTCGACGGCCTTGATGGTGTTCTCGAGCGGTTCGACGACCTGCTTCTCGACCACATCGGGGGACGCGCCCTGGTAGGGGGCGAGCACCGAGACCATCGGGAGTTCGATGGTGGGCAGCAACTGCTGCTTGAGCTGCGGGATCGCGATCGCCCCGAAGACGAGCGCGACAATCGAGATCAGCCCGATCAGGGCCCGTTGCGCGAGGCTGAATCTGGACAGCCAGGACATGGGTGGGTCTCTCTTCTGTGGCTTACGCGGCAGGTGGGCGGGTGACTACGGGACAGACCCGGCCCACCTATACGATCCCGTATCCGCGGAGCGGAAACGTCGGCCCCAGGGTTGCATTATCGGGCGGCGCATACCGCAGCTGGAGTATGCGGCCCTGCCACCGTCACTCCACCCTGGGGCGCACCAGGCCCGATTCGTATGCAATTACCACCAATTGGGCCCGGTCCCGGGCGCCGAGTTTCGCCATGGCACGGTTCACATGGGTCTTCACGGTGAGCGGGCTGACGACGAGGCGGTCGGCGATCTCGTCGTTGGAGTGCCCGCCCGCGACCAGGACCAGTACCTCGCGTTCGCGGCCGGTGAGCGCCCCGAGCCGCTCGGCGTACTCCGCGGCGCCCGGCCCGCTGCCGTCCGAACTGCCGCCCTGCGCGAGGAAGGTGGCGATCAGCCCCTTGGTCGCCGCCGGCGACAGCAGCGCCTCGCCGCCCGCGGCGATACGGATCGCGTTGAGCAGTTCGTCCGGTTCAGCGCCCTTGCCGAGGAAGCCGGAGGCACCGGCGCGCAGCGACTGCACCACGTACTCGTCGACCTCGAAGGTGGTGAGCATGACGATCCGTACGTCCGCCAGCTCCGGGTCGGCGCTGATCATCCGGGTCGCGGCGAGCCCGTCGGTGCCGGGCATCCGGATGTCCATCAGCACCACATCGGCGCGGGCCGAGCGGGCCAGCGCCACCGCCTCCGCACCGTCGGCCGCCTCTCCGACCACCTGCATGTCGGGCTCCGAGTCGACCAGCACCCGGAACGCGCTGCGCAGCAGCGCCTGGTCGTCGGCGAGCAGCACCCTGATGGGTGGTGAGGTCATGCGCTCTCCCCCGTCCGGCCCGCCGCTTCCGGCGTACCCGGTTCTCCCGTGCGGGCGTCGACCGGCAGGATCGCATGGACCCTGAATCCGCCGCCGTAGCGGGGCCCGGCGGTGAGGGTGCCGCCGAGGGCCGTGACGCGTTCGCGCATGCCGAGGAGGCCATGGCCCCCGCCGTCGGCGGCGCCGGCGCCCTCGGGGCTTCCCGTGCCGTTGTCGAGGACCGTCACCTCGGCCGTCGCCCCGACCCGTACGACGCTGACCTCAGCCTTCGCCCCGGGACCCGCGTGCTTGCGCACATTGGTCAGCGCCTCCTGGATCACCCGGTACGCCGCCAGGTCGACGGCTGCGGACAGCGGGGGCCTGCGGTCGACGCAGGCCACCTCGACCGGGAGTCCGGCACGCCGGACCGTCTCCACCAGTTCGCCGAGTACCGCGAGACCGGGGGCGGGTTCGGTGGGGGCCTCCGGGTCGCCGGACTGGCGCAGTAGCCCGACGGTGGCCCGGAGTTCGTTGAGCGCGGAGCGGCTGGCCTCCCGGACATGGGCGAGCGCCTCCTTGGCCTGGTCCGGGCGCTTGTCCATGACGTGGGCGGCGACCCCGGCCTGCACATTGACCAGGGCGATGTGATGGGCGACCACGTCGTGCAGATCACGGGCGATCCTCAGCCGCTCCTCGGCGACCCTTCGCCGGGCCTCCTCCTCACGGGTGCGCTCGGCGCGCTCGGCGCGTTCCCTGATCGCGTCGATGAACGCCCGCCTGGACCGGACGGCGTCCCCGGCGGCGCCTGCCATGCCGGTCCAGGCGAAGACCCCGAGGTTCTCCTGGCTGTACCAGGGGGAGGCGCCGAAGACCATCGCGGCCGCCGTCAGTCCGGTCATGGTCAGCAGGCCGACCCGCCAGGTGGTGGGCCGGTCGGTGCGGGCGGCGACCGTGAACAGCGCGACGACCGTGCTCATGACCACCGGGGCGGGCGGGTCCACCAGCACGAACTCGACGGCGGACAGCAGGCCGGTGGCGGCCAGTACCGCCATCGGCCTGCGCCGTCGCAGGACGAGCGCGGCGGCGCCCAGCACCATCAGGACCACACTGCTCGCGGCGGGGGTACGGGTGCCGAAGCTGGGCCCGTCCGGCGCGTTCGGGTCGGTGAACGAGGCGACGGTCATCGACGCGAGCACGGCCACGGCGAGCGCGCCGTCGAACGCGAGGGGATGGTCGCGCAGCCAGCGACGGACGCGCAGGAACCCGGTTCCGAGGGTGGTCACGTCAAGCTACGGTACGGCGTGTCGCGCACGGATACGGCCGGCCAGGGGCCGGGACCGCCCGCACAACGTCGCAATCCGGACACGGACAGAGCTGTGCCCCGTGTCCGGCGGACCGGGCACGGGGCACAACGGGCACGTGCGGGTGCTGGAGGTACCGGCGTCAGCCGGGGATCAGACCGTCGTCGCGGAGCATCTCGCGTACCTCTTCGAGGGTGGCGTCGGCCGACGGCAGGATCAGTTCGGACGGCTCCAGGGAGTCGTCCGGCAGCGGTGTACCGAGCACGCGCACCCGGTCCAGGAGCGCGTGGAGAGTGGCACGGAAACCGGCTCCGTCACCGCTCTCCACCTCGGCGAGCAACACGTCGTCGAGCTTGTTGAGCTCGGCGAGATGACTGTCGGCCAGGGCGACCTGGCCCTCCCCCATGATCCGAACGATCATGACGTCCGCCTTACTGCTTGTCGAACCTGTGCGGGGACTGCGAGGACTGCTGCTGGGCGGCGTCCTGCGGACCGCCCTCGATGGCCTGCTGGGGCGCGGAGCCGCCGGCCAGCTCGGCCTTCATGCGCTGCAGCTCCAGCTCCACATCCGTACCACCGGAGATCCGGTCCAGCTCGGCGGCGATGTCGTCCTTCGCCGTCCCGGTCGGGTCGTCCAGGGCGCCGGAGGCGAGCAGCTCGTCGATCGCGCCCGCGCGCGCCTGGAGCTGCTGGGTCTTGTCCTCGGCCCGCTGGATCGCCAGGCCGACGTCGCCCATCTCCTCGGAGATCCCGGAGAACGCCTCACCGATCCGGGTCTGCGCCTGGGCGGCGGTGTACGTGGCCTTGATGGTCTCCTTCTTCGTACGGAAGGCGTCGACCTTGGCCTGCAGCCGCTGGGCCGCGAGAGTGAGCTTCTCCTCCTCGCCCTGCAGCGTCGTGTGCTGCGTCTCCAGGTCGGTGACCTGCTGCTGGAGGGCGGCGCGCCGGGACAGCGCCTCGCGGGCCAGGTCCTCGCGACCGAGCGCGAGCGCCTTGCGGCCCTGGTCCTCCAGCTTGGACGTCTGGCCCTGCAACTGGTTCAGCTGCAGCTCCAGGCGCTTGCGCGAGGTCGCCACGTCGGCGACACCGCGACGCACCTTCTGAAGCAGCTCCAGCTGCTTCTGGTACGAGTAATCGAGGGTCTCGCGCGGATCCTCGGCCCGGTCAAGGGCCTTGTTTGCCTTCGCGCGGAAGATCATCCCCATACGCTTCATGACACCGCTCATGGGCTTCGCGCGCCCCCTTCTGACGGACTGGGCTCCAGCACTCCAACAGAACCCACAGTACGGGCCCTGTCTCTATTACCGCACTGTTCGAGTGCGGATGTGGTCCTCCCCAAGGACGACTGCTCCCGGTCACCGCTCCGGCCCAGGGAGTAGGCGGCTGTCGGGGAAACCGACGGCAACGTCCGTTCTGCCCCCTCTCGGGACACCTGTGAGGACGCAGGCCGTTGCCGGATCGTTCCCGGCCGGGCTGGGGTCGCCGCGGCCGACCCCGTACCCTTGGGCTTTGTGTTCCGTAGCCGTTCGAAGGATGAGAAGGCCACCGCCACCAAGGTGACGGCAGACCTCTCCACGCAGCCCCGCGACCCGCAGGCCCCCAAAGGTCGCCCCACCCCCAAGCGCAGCGATGCCCAGTCGCAGCGCCGTCGTGCCTCCAGTGGCGCGCCGCTCGACCGCAAGGAGGCCATGAAACGCCAGCGCGAAGCGCGCCGGGTGGACATGGCCAAGCAGCGCGAGGCGCTCGCGAGCGGCGACGAGCGCTATCTGCCGGCCCGTGACAAGGGCCCGGTGCGGCGCTTCGTCCGCGATTTCGTGGACTCCCGCTTCTGCATCGCGGAGTTCTTCCTGCCGCTCGCGGTGATCATCCTGATTCTCAGTGTGATCCAGGTGCAGAACATCCAGAACATCTCGCTGCTGCTCTGGGCCGGTGTGATCGTGCTGATCATCCTCGACTCGATCGGTCTCACGTTCCGGCTCAGGAAGCAGCTGAACGAGCGCTTCCCCGATACGCCCAAGCGCGGCGCGATCGCCTACGGCCTGATGCGCACGCTCCAGATGCGCCGGCTCCGTCTGCCGAAGCCGCAGGTCAAGCGTGGAGCGCGGCCCTGAGCACGGAGCTCTCCGGCCCGGCCGGCGGCCCGACCGCCGGCCTGCCGGGCGGTGACACCGTCCGGCCCGCCAGGCCGTCCGGGTTCTCCGGGGCCTCGTCGGCGTGGCTCGAAGGACTCGGCGGGCTGCGCAACACCGTCCGCCAGGAGCTGGTCGCCCGGCAGCTCGACGAGCAGATAGCCGCGCGCTTCCCGGTCGGCCGCCGGCTGCGGATCCTCGACGTCGGCATGGGGCAGGGCACCCAGGCACTGCGACTGGCCCGGGCCGGCCACACGGTGACCGGCCTGGAGTCCGACGGCGAGATGCTGCAGGTCGCCCGCGAGGCGCTCGGCGGCGAACCGGAGGGCATCCGGGAACGGGTCCGCCTGATCGAAGGCGACGGCCTGGAGACCGGAGTGCACTTCCTGCCGGGCAGTTTCGACGTGGTGCTCTGCCACGGCGTGCTGATGTACGTCAGGGAACCGGACGCGCTGCTGGCCGGACTGGCCCGGATGCTGGCGCCCGGCGGCCTCCTCTCGCTGCTCGTACGGAATTCGGACGCGCTGGCCATGCGGCCCGGCACCGCCGGGGACTGGGACACGGCTCTGGCCGCGTTCGACACGGACACGTACACCAACCGGCTCGGCGTGACGGTGCGCGCCGACCGGCTGGACGCCCTGACCGCCACGCTCGCCGGCATCGCGGCGCCGCTGCACGCCTGGTACGGGGTGCGCGTCTTCACCGACCAGGTGGGCAACGAGGCGGAACTTCCGGACGCGGCGGAGCTCGACCGGCTGCTGGCCGCGGAGGACCGGGCCGGACGGACGGACCCGTACCGCCGGGTGGCTGCGCTGCTCCATCTGTGCGGCGTGCGCGGCTGACGGCGGGTCAGGGGCCGCGGCGCCCGATCGGCTGCGCCCAACAGGCCCCCGATAGGGTTAAAAGTAATAATCCGGACATGGATGCATCTCTCTCCCGCAGCCGTGTCCGCCGGTGCCTGCTGCCTCTGACCGCGGCCGCCTGTGCGGTCGCCCTGATGTCCGGCTGCTCCGGCTCGGACTCGGCCGGGGGCGGTGCCACGGCGTCGGCCTCGGCGCAGCAGCGCCCGGCCTCCCGGGGCAGTGGTGACCTGGAGGCCGACTACCAGGCCGTCATCAAGAACGTGCTGCCGTCGGTCGTGCAGATCGACGCCTCGGGCGGTCTGGGATCCGGCGTCGTCTACGACGACAAGGGCCATATCGTCACCAACGCCCACGTGGTCGGCGAGGAGAAGACCTTCAAGGTCACCGTCGCCACCGGTGAGAAGGTGCTGAGCGCCTCGCTGGTGGCCGCCTACCCGGCGCAGGACCTGGCCGTCATCAAGCTCGACGAGGTACCCGACGGACTGCGGGCCGCGAAGTTCGGCGACTCGGAGGACGTCGAGGTCGGCCAGATCGTGCTGGCGATGGGTTCGCCGCTCGGCCTGTCCAGCAGCGTCACCCAGGGCATCGTGTCGGCGGTCGGCCGGACCGTCACCGAGAACCGGGCGAACGGCGGCACCGGGGCGACCATCGCGAACATGGTGCAGACCTCGGCGGCCATCAACCCGGGCAACAGCGGCGGTGCGCTGGTCAACCTGGACAGCGAGGTGATCGGGATCCCGACGCTGGCGGCCGCGGACCCGCAGCTGGACAGCGCGGCCCCGGGCATCGGGTTCGCGATCCCCGCCTCGATGGTGAGGACGGTGGCCGACCAGATCATCAGGAGCGGCAAGGTCACCGACTCGGGCCGGGCGGCACTCGACATCACCGGACGCACCGTCGTCGACGACAACTACCAGCCCGCCGGGGTCGCACTGGTCAGTGTCACGCAGGGCGGCGCAGCCCAGAAGGCGGGGCTGCGGGCCGGCGACATCATCACGAAGATCGGCGACGAGCAGGTCACGACGATCACGTCGCTGTCCGTGGTGCTGGCCGCCGAACGACCGGGACAGAAGGTCACGGTGACGTACCTGCGCAACGGCGCGGAGCGGACGGCGGAGGTCACGCTGGGCGAGATCTAGGCCGTTCGTCCGGATCGGGGCGGCGCGGGCCGGGACCGGGGCACGGTGCCGATTCCACGCGCGCGCCCCGCAGGATCCGGACGAGAGACCCCACCCCTCGCACACCCCGGAGCGCGTGGGGCCCCGGGTACCGGTAACGGCACCCGGGGCCCACACCGGTGAAGCGGGTCAGCCCTGGTCGGCCTGGAGGCTCATGGGGCCGTAGATCTTCGTCGCGTCCTCGAAGAGCGACACCTGGTCCGCTCCGCCGTCCAGGAGTTCCTTCCAGAACTCACCGATCCAGGACTCCGCATCGCCCTGCGTAGTGAACTCCTCCGGCTGCAGCGCCGGCTCCGTCTCCGTACCGTCGGACTTCTCGAACCGCCACGTCCACGCCATGTCCGCCTCCTGGGTCACGTTGCTGCCCGCAGCTTACGGCCTCCCCCGGGCCGGTAACCGGGATCCCGGGGGCTGGCCGCGCACTCGGTGCGGGGACGCGGGAGGATCGGAGCGTGGAACTGACACTGCTCGGCACCGGAGCCCCCGACGGGCTGCCGCGCCCCGACTGTCCGTGCGCCGCCTGCGCCACCGCCCGCGGGGACCGGTCGCGGGCCGCCACCGCGCTGCTCGTCGACGACGCGCTGCTGCTCGACCTCACGCCGGGGGCCGTCTTCGCCGCCGCGCGCGCGGGGCATTCCCTGACCGGCGTACGGCAGGTGCTGCTCACCCACCCGCACGACGGACCCGCCGTGGAGCTGCCCGCCGGCCTGCCCCCGGCCGGACGGGTGCCGGACGGGCGGGAGCTGACGCTGATCAGCGGGCACCGGGTCCGGGCGGTGTCCATGGACGCACCCGGCACGGGATACGAGGTGACGGCCCCGGAGGGCGAGCGCCTGCTGTACATGCCGCCGGGCGCCGCCCCGGCCGGTCTCGCGGACCGGGTGGCGCAGCCGTACGACATGGTGGTCGGCGATGTGACCGGGCGGCCGGACGCGGTGGCCCGGCTGCGGGCCGTCGAGGCGATCGGGCCCACCACCGAGGTCATCGCCGTGCATCTGGACCACGACGGTCCGTCCGGCCCCGAGCTGGACCGGCGGCTCGCGGCATCCGGGGCGCGGACGGTACCCGACGGGACCACGCTGGTGGTCGGCGAGTACCACGCCGTACCGGATGTGCCGCGGCGCACGCTGGTGACGGGCGGCGCGCGTTCGGGGAAGTCGGTGGAGGCGGAACGGCGGCTGGAGACGTTCCCTGAGGTGGTGTACGTGGCGACCGGCGGCGGCCCGGAGGGTGACACGGAGTGGGCGGCCCGGATCGGGCTGCACCGGGAGCGCAGACCGGCCGCCTGGCGCACCGAGGAGACCTGCGAGCTGGCGGAGCTGCTGCAGTCGGACGGGCCGCCGCTGCTGATCGACTGTCTGTCGCTGTGGCTGACGGACGCGATGGACCGGGTCGGCGCCTGGGACGACACGGCGTGGACGGACGGCGGCGAGAGCGCGCTGCGGGAGCGGACCGCCGAGCTGGTCGCCTCGGTGCGCGGAACACGGCGTACCGTCGTCGCCGTGACCAATGAGGTCGGATCGGGCGTGGTGCCCGCCACGGCGGCCGGACGGCGGTTCCGGGACGAGCTGGGGCGGCTGAACTCCGCGTTCGCCGACGAGTGCGAGCATGTGCTGCTGGTGGTGGCCGGGCAGGCACTGACCCTGCGCGGCTGACCCCCGGAGGCAGCAGGAAGGGAGCGGGCATGACGGGCGTGCGGCCGATGCTGGACGGGGTTCCGGAGACCCTGCTGTGGACGCTCTACCACCGGGCGTACGAGGCGGGGCAGCCGTATCCCGTCATCGACGATCCTGTGGCGCTGCAGCTGCTGGAGGATCTCGACTACCCCTTCGAGGAGCGGTTCGGGCGGCCGAACGCGTTCCTCTCGCAGGCGCAGGCGCTGCGCTCACGCTGCTTCGACCTGGCGGTGCAGGGTTACCTGCGCGGCCGGCCGGAGGCCACCGTCGTGGCACTCGGCGACGGTCTGGAGACCGGCTTCTGGCGGGTCGACAACGGGCGGCTGAACTGGCTGAGCGTGGAGCTGCCGCAGGTGGCCGCCTTGCGCCGGACGCTGCTGCCCACGTCCGACCGGCTCCGGACGCTCGCCCGGTCGGCGACCGACCTGTCCTGGCTGGACGGGATCGAGGACCCGGCGGGCCGCGGTGCGATCGTCACGACACAGGGGCTGCTGATGTACCTGGAACCCGCGGAGGTGCGGAAGATCCTGGCGGGCTGCGCCGAGCGGCTGCCCGGCGGGGTGCTCGTCCTGGACTCGGTGGCCCGCTGGCAGGCGAGGGGGACGGTGGCCGGTACGTCGAAGGTCGGCTCGATGACCATCCCGGCGATGCGCTGGGCGATGAACCCGGGAGAGCGGAGGAAGCTGCTCGGCGCACATCCGAACATCACCGAGGTGCACGCGCTGGGGCTGCCGCGCGGGCGGGGCGCCATGGGGGAACTGATCCGGTTCCAGCATCTGATGCCGGGGCTGCGCACGCTGACGCCGGCGATGACGATGCTGCGGTTCGGGCGGTGAGGGACCGGCCGCCGTACTGATGGGACGTCAGAATGACGACAGGTACTGTTCCGCAATGAGCCCGCCGCCGGGCTCGCCGGCCCACACCACGTAACGACCCGCGAGGCAGACCCCCGTGAATCTGGACGACTTCTCCGACCTGATCGAACGCCCCGACGGCGGCGTACGGCGCGATGCCGAGGAACGCCGGGAACGGCAGATCGTGCCCCCGGGCGCCCTCGGGCGCCTCGACGAGCTGGGCGAGTGGCTTTCGGCCGCGCAGCAGGCCGTGCCGGTCAAGCCGATCGTGCAGCCGCGCGTCCTGCTCTTCGCCGGTGACCACGGGGTGGCCGGGCTGGGTGTCTCCGGCCGAGCGGCCGGGACTGCGTACGAGCTCGTGAGGGCCACGCTCGACGGGGCGACGCCGCTCGCCGTGCTCGCCCGCCAGTTCTCCGTACCGGTACGGATCATCGACGCCGGCCTGGACTGCGAGCCGGAACTGCTGCCCGAACCGGTCGTGCGCCACCGGGTGCGGCGCGGCAGCGGCCGGATCGACATCGAGGACGCGCTGACCGCCGATGAGGCCGAGCAGGCCGTACGCCTCGGGATCGCGATCGCCGACGAGGAGGCCGACTCGGGCACCGACCTGGTGGTGCTCGGCGATCTGAGCGTCGGCGGCACCACGGCGGCGTCCGCACTGATCGCGGCGTTGTGCGGCACGGACGCCTCGGTGGTCACCGGCCGCGGCGGGGCCGGTATCGACGACCTCGCCTGGATGCGCAAGTGCGCGGCGATCCGGGACTCGTTGCGGCGGGCGCGGCCGGTCCTCGGCGACCAGCTCCAACTGCTGGCCACGGTCGGCGGCGCGGACCTGGCCGCGATGACCGGGTTCCTGCTGCAGTGCGCGGTGCGGCGGCTGCCGGTGGTGCTGGACGGCGTGGTCTCGTCCGCCTGTGCGCTGGTGGCCCAGCGGGCCGCCTTCCGGGCGCCCGACTGGTGGTTGGCGGGCCAGGTGAGCGGCGAGCCGGCGCAGACGAAGGCGCTGGACCGGATGGCGCTCAACCCGCTGCTGGACCAGGGCGTCACCGTGGGCGAGGGAAGCGGTGCGCTGCTGGCGCTTCCGCTCGTGCAGGCCGCAGCCGCGCTGGCGGCGGAGCTGCCCGAACGCGCACCGGCCGACGCCGAGAAGGAAGGCGACGACGGGCGGAGCGGCCCGGACGGAGCCGCGGACGACAGCTGACGGACCTCCGCCGTGCTGCGGCCGCCGGCCGCCTGACATCGGCCGCAGCACACCCCCTCACGGAGCGCGATGCACCATATGATCGCTTTTCATGGGAGAGGTCCGATTGACCGGAGAGGTTGTCCGGCGGAGTACCGTCCGCTCACGACGCAGTGCGGCATTCGCCATCTGGTATCTGCGCGTGGTGTCGTTCATCAATTTCCTGAGCGCCGTCTGGGTCTCGCTCGGCCAGGACCTGCGCCGGCACAACACCGAGAACTACTTCACGCCCTATCTGCTCACCGCGGGCTTCTCCTCGGGAGTGGTCGCGCTCTTCCTCGCGGTCACCATGCGCCGCCGCAAGCGGGCCGCCTGGATCGTGAACATGGTGGTGAGCGGCCTGCTCCTGCTGCTCTTCGCCTTCGTGATCGGCTTCCCGGAAGTCCGGCAGTACCCGCAGAACTGGATCTCGCTGGCGCTGACCGCGGCGTTCGTCCTCGCGCTGGCGCTGGGCCGGCGGGAGTTCTACGCGAAGGGCGACCGGTCCAACCCGAAGCTGGCGGCCGTGGTCGCCGTCCTCGGTCTGCTGATCACCTCACTGATCGCCACGGGGCTCGTCACCGTCACCAACCAGGCGCACGACGAGTACCGGTCGACCTTCCTCGACCGATGGCGCTACGGCGCGCTGCGGCTGATCTCGGTGGCCGCCGACAACTCCCGCTTCCCCGGCATCACCGTGCCCGGCTGGGTCGACGTCGTCATCAACATCCTCTCCACCCTGCTGCTGATCGCCGTCGTGTACGCGGCCTTCCGCTCCCGCCGGGCCGTGGACGCGATCACCCCGGAGGACGAGGACCGGCTCCGGGTCCTGCTCGACAGGAACGGCGACCGCGACTCGCTCGGCTACTTCGCACTGCGCCGGGAGAAGAGCGTCATCTGGTCGCCGACGGGGAAGGCGGCCGTCACCTACCGGGTGGTCGGCGGGGTCTCGCTCGCCTCCGGCGATCCGATCGGAGACCCGGAGGCCTGGCCCGGAGCGATCGAACCGTGGCTGGCCGAGGCCCGCGCACACGGCTGGATCCCCGCGGTGATGGGGGTGAGCGAGGAGGGCGGCACGGTCTACGCCCGGCACGGCCTCGACGCACTGGAGCTCGGCGACGAAGCGATCGTGGAGACCGCCGAGTTCACCCTCGACGGGCGAGCGATGCGAACCGTCCGCCAGGCGTACAACCGGGTCAAGCGGGCCGGCTACGAGGTGACCATCCGCCGCCACGCGGACATCCCCGAGGAGGAGATGGCCCAGCTGCTGCGGTGCGCGGACGACTGGCGCGACGGGGAGACCGAGCGCGGCTTCTCGATGGCGCTCGGGCGGCTCGGCGATCCGGCGGACGGGCAGTGCGTGATGCTCGAATGCCGCAACGCCGCGTCGGCCGAGGACGAAGGGGCGGGCGGCCCCGGAGCGTTGCGTGCCGTACTGAGCTTCGTCCCCTGGGGGCCGAACGGTCTCTCGCTGGACCTGATGCGCCGTGACCGGGACGCCGAGAACGGCCTGATGGAGTTCATGGTCATCGAACTCCTGCAGCGCGCACAGGAGATCGGGATCACTCAGGTGTCGCTCAACTTCGCGATGTTCCGTTCGGTCTTCGAGAGGGGGTCGCGGCTCGGCGCGGGGCCGGTGCTGAGGCTGTGGCGCTCACTGCTCAGCTTCTTCTCCCGCTGGTGGCAGATCGAGTCGCTCTACCGCGCCAACGCCAAGTACCGGCCGATCTGGGAGCCGCGATTCATGCTCTTCGAGAAGAGCTCCGACCTGCTGCGCATCGGCATCGCCGCGGGCCGCGCCGAAGGGTTCCTGGAGGCGCCCGGGCTGCCCAAGTGGCTGCACCGCTCGCACCTCGGAACCCGAAGATGAGACCGGTGGCCGCGGTGCGCAGGGCCGCCCGCCGCGAATGGGGAGCGCTGTTCACCACCGTACGGGGAGGGCTCGCCCGCTCGCGTCCCCGGGTGGCCACGATGACCCTGGCCGCGGTCCTTCTGACGGCGCTGCTCCAACTGGCGCAGAACCGGTCATGGGGCTTGCGCCCGGTACAGGTCCTCGGCTCGGTGCGGGCCGAGGACCCGCTGTGGATCTCCCTGCTGCGCACCCCGTTGTCGCTGTTCGTCCCTGCGCCGGACCTGCCCGTGTGGGGCGCGCTGACGCAGGTGCTGGTGGTGTTCGGCATCGCCGAGATCTGTCTGGGCCGGTCGCGCACGCTGCTGATCGCGTACGTCGCGACACTGGCCGGGACGCTGTACGCGCGGTTCGGCGTCGCGGTCGGCCCCGACGGCCTGTTCGGGCTGCCCCCTTCGGACGCCCGGATCGTCGACACCGGACCGTCGGCGGCGGTGGTGGGGCTCGCGGTCTACGTGTGCCACGCCTACCGCGCCCGGTTCACCGGGGCGGTGGTGATCGTGGCGATGACCGTCGAGGTGATCTTCAAGAACAACCTGGCGGCCAAGGAGCATCTCGCCGCGATCGGCGCGATGCTGGTCCTCTGCGCCGCCACGGCCCGGCGCGGCCGGCGCCGGAATCCGCCCGCCCGCCGCGGTCAGGACTTGGGTGCGGGGACCGGGGCCCGGTCCGGCGCGCCGCCGATCAAGTCCTGAAACCTGCGGCCCGGACCCGCCCAGCGCCGGTCGTGGTGGTAGGCGCGCAGCACCGCCCTGGCACGCGCGCGGTGCCGGTTGCGGTAGAACCGCTTCGCCCACAGGGAGGTCGGCCGGGCCAGCCTGACCGCCCCGAACAGCGCGACGAACGGCACCAGGGTGCCGAGCACCGCCAGCCTCGCCTTGCCCTTGAACAGGGCGACCAGTACGAAGCAGAAATTGACCGCAAGGGTCAGGATGATGCCCAGCCGGCTCTGCTGCTGACTGCTGCTCAGCTCGTTGACCCCGAACGGCGCGAAGCCGCCGAGGAGGAGCAGGACCAGCGCCGCGGTGAGGACGACGACCTCGACGCTCTGCCGGCCCTGTTCGCTCCAGTACACGTCGTCGAGATGGAGGATCAGGGCGAACTCGTCGAGCACCAGCCCCGCGCCCATTCCGAAGATCACCGCGCAGATCCCGGCCGTCACGCCGTGCCGCCCGCTGGAGACCGCGCCGAAGCCGCCGATCACGGTCAGCACGACACCGGGCACCACATGGTGGACGTGGACGCCACCGGGCGTGATGTTGCGGAACGGCCCTTTCCCGGCCCTGATCATCCGGGTGACGACACGGGTGACGGCGAACGTCAGCACAAAGGCCGCCAGGGCGAGGAGCAGGGGCAGCTTGCCCGGCTCGACGAAGTTCTGGTCGAACCAGTGACCCATGCCACTCACTCCCGACAGTCCGCTTTTGGGTCATTATGCAGCGCTCCACCCCAGATGTCGGTCCGGTCCAGGGACTAGCCTGCGCGCCGTGACCTCCCTGAACAGCCACGGCATGCGTTTCGCCTTCGGCACCCTGACCGTGCTCCCCGTCCGCGTCACCCGCTGGGACCGCGAGGCCGCCCGCGCCGGAATGCTGTACGCGCCACTCGCCGGTCTGGCGGTCGGAGTGCTCGCGGCCCTGCCGGGCGCGCTGCTGCTGCCGGCCGGGGCGGGGCCGCTGCTCGCCGCGGTCGCCTCGGCCGCCGCCCCCGCCGTCCTCACCCGTGGGCTGCATCTGGACGGGCTCGCGGACACGGCGGACGGGCTCGGCAGCGGCAGGCCCGCGCCGGACGCGCTGCGCATCATGAAGCAGTCCGACATCGGGCCGTTCGGTGTCATCACCCTGCTGTTCGTCCTGCTGGCCCAGGTCGCGGTCCTCGACGAGCTGTACGCGGAGGGCTGGGCGCACGGCGCGGTGGCGGTGGTCGTCGCCGGGGCGACCGCCCGGGTCGCGCTCACGCTGGCGTCCCGTCAGGGCGTGGAACCGGCCCGGCCGGAGGGGCTGGGAGCGGCGGTCGCGGGGACCGTACCGGTGTGGGGCGCGGTGGCGGTGGCGGCCGTGGTGGTGGCCGCGGCGGTGGCCGCGGGGGCCGTGTTCGGAGGGTACGGGGCGCTGCACCACGGCCTCGCGGTGGCGGCCGGGCTGCTAAGTGCCCAACTCCTGCTGCGGCACTGTGTGCGACGGTTCGGCGGGGTGACCGGGGATGTGTTCGGGGCGGTCGCGGAGACGGCGGCCACGGGGGTGCTGGTGGCGCTCGCCCTGGGGTGACCGGGCCGTTCCCGGCCGGCCCGGCCCTCAGGCGCAGCTCCGGCGCCAGCTGCCCAGGTCGTACTTCTTCAGCAGCGAACTCAGCCGCAGCCGCTTCGACTGCGGGCAGAACCGGGCCGCCGGCACCTCGTACTCCACGTGGAACACCGCCTTGCCCGCCTCGGTGAACGGGGCGAGGTCGCCGCATTCGCCGAACTGCGCGCACTGCTCGTTGACCGCGAAGTCGAAGTCCGGCTCCAGCTGCGGAATCTGGTCCAGGTCGTTCTTCAGTCCGACCGCGAGTCCGTGGCGGTGGGCGAGACGGGCGATGAGGCGGTTGTAGCGCAACTGGTCGGCGGCGGTCAGCGGGAAGCCCGTCCGGTTGCGGTAGCCGTCCATGTTGTCGGGTTCCACCGCGTCGAATCCCTTGTTCGCGCACATCTCGATCCGGCTCTCCATCAGCGGCTCCAGCAGCTCCGTGCGGCGGATGTCGAGCCAGTGCTCCCCCGGCCAGCCGTTGCCCCTGCCCCGCACCGAGGCGGGGAACTTCTCGGCGTCCGGCCGGAAGTCCTCCCAGGCGCCCGTGGACACGTAACAGATGACCTTGCGGCCTCTGCGGTGCAGATCAGCGACCGCCGACGCCCCGTGTTCGAAGCCGTCGATGTCGTACACCGGTACGTCCACGGTGGGGTCGAGGCGGCCGGACAGCTGCCACTGCCAGCCGATGCCGGGTCCCGGCTTCCAGCGCCCCGCGGATCCGGGCCCGGGCCCGGGCGCCGCCGTGCAGCCCGCCAGCACGGCCGTCAGGATCAGTACGGCGACCGGCAGCAGTGCCGGACCCGGTCCCGTCGCTCGGGCGGCCCGCTCGGCGCGCATCGCTCTCTCCCCCGCTCGCTCCGGCACGTCCGGCCGACCCTACTGTCCGGCCGGATCCGGCTCCCCGGTCCTCGCGACGGGCCCGCCGGGAACGGCGGTCGGGACGCCGGAGCGGGCCGCCGACGGCCCGCCGCCGTGATCCGGCGGCGACGGCCCGCGTAGGCTCGTCCCGGCACATTGCGGGGGCGTCTACGATGCGCCGGGCACGGTCGGCCCACCCCTCGACCGACAACGAACTCAACGGAAGCGAGATTTCACCACCGTGACTGCTCTCACTCTCAGCACTGCCGGTGCGGCGACGCTGCGCGCCGACGCACTCGTCGTCGGCGTCGCCAAGGGAGCCAAGGGCCTGGTCGTCGCACCGGGTGCCGAGGCCGTGGACAAGGCGTTCGACGGAAAGCTCGCCACCATCCTGGAGACCCTGGGTGCCTCCGGTGCCGAGGGCGAAGTGACCAAGCTCCCCGCGCCGGGTGCCCTCAAGGCGCCGGTCGTCGTCGTGGTCGGACTCGGTCCGGTCCCGGAGAAGGACGCGGCGTTCGACGGCGAGGCGCTGCGCCGGGCCGCCGGCTCCGCGGCGCGCGCGCTGACCGGCTCGAAGAAGGCCGGCTTCGCGCTGCCGCTCACGTCCGTCGAGGACGCCGAGGCCGTCGCGCAGGGCGCGCTGCTCGGCGCGTACGCCTTCACCGCGTACCAGGGCGGCGAGAACAGGCTCGCGCCGAAGGACAAGAAGAACGGCAACGGCGCCAAGCTGCCGCTCGCCGAGGTCGCCCTGCTCGGCACCAAGCCGCGCGACAAGGCGTTCAAGGCCGCCGCAGAGCGTGCCGTCGCGGTCGTCGAGGAGATCAACCGCGCCCGTGACCTGATCAACACCCCGCCGAACGACCTGTACCCCGAGTCCTTCGCCGCAGTGGCCACGGCCGCCGGCAAGGAGCACGGCATCAAGGTGCAGGTCCTCGACGAGAAGGCGCTCGTCAAGGGCGGCTACGGCGGTCTGCTGGGCGTCGGCCAGGGCTCGACCCACGGCCCCCGTCTGGTGAAGCTCGCCTACACCCACCCGAAGGCGGAGAAGACCCTGGCCCTGGTCGGCAAGGGCATCACCTACGACTCGGGCGGCATCTCGCTGAAGCCGGCCGGTCACAACGAGACGATGAAGTGCGACATGAGCGGCGCCGCCGCCGTGTTCGCGACCGTCGTCGCGGCCGCCCGTCTGGGGCTCCAGGTCAACGTCACCGGCTGGCTGGCGCTCGCCGAGAACATGCCGTCCGGCAACGCCACCCGCCCGGGCGACGTGCTGCACATGTACAGCGGCAAGACCGTCGAGGTCCTCAACACGGACGCCGAGGGCCGGCTCGTCCTCGCCGACGCGCTGACCCGCGCCTCCGAGGAGAACCCGGACGCGATCGTCGACGTGGCGACCCTGACCGGCGCGATGGTCCTGGCGCTGGGCAACCGCACCTTCGGCATCATGTCGAACGACGACGCCTTCCGTACCTCCATCCACGAGATCGCCGAGGAGGTCGGCGAGGCCTCCTGGCCGATGCCGCTCCCCGCCGACCTGCGCAAGGGCATGGACTCCCCGACCGCCGACATCGCCAACATGGGCGAGCGGATGGGCGGCGGCCTGGTGGCCGGTCTGTTCCTGAAGGAGTTCGTGGGCGAGGGCATCGCCTGGGCGCACCTGGACATCGCCGGCCCCGCCTTCCACGAGGGCGCGCCCTACGGCTACACGCCGAAGGGCGGCACCGGTTCCGCCGTCCGCACGCTGGTGAAGCTGGCGGAGCGCACCGCCGCCGGCGACCTCGGCTGACGATGTTCCCCGCGTGCGGCCCCGGGCATACGTCCGGGGCCGCACGCGTTGACCTCTCGGCACCGCAGCACGGTCCGCGCGGGTTTCGCTCTCGACGAAATCCACCGGACTCCACGCAGCGGTGACCGTCCGGGACGGCCGGTCATCCGTCCCGGACCCGGGCCCCGCGTCCCGCCCACCGTCAACAAGTGCGAAGATGGGTTCTCGGCAGGACAGGGCCCCCACCACAGGGCCGAACAACACAAGCGGCCGAACACCAGCCGACCGGCGGTCATCCCCCAGCGACGGGGCCCGGCGTACGGCGCACATGCATGGAGGACGTGACGTGGCGAACGACGCCAGCACCGTTTTCGACCTAGTGATCCTCGGCGGTGGTAGCGGCGGTTACGCCGCGGCCCTGCGCGGAGCGCAGCTGGGCCTGGACGTCGCTCTGATCGAGAAGGGCAAGGTCGGCGGCACCTGCCTGCACAACGGCTGCATCCCCACGAAGGCGCTGCTGCACGCCGGTGAGATCGCCGACCAGGCGCGCGAGGCCGACCAGTTCGGCGTCAGGACGACCTTCGAGGGCATCGACATCGAGGCCGTCCACAAGTACAAGGACGACGTGATCTCGGGCCTCTACAAGGGTCTGCAGGGTCTCATCGCCTCGCGCAAGGTGCACTACATCGAGGGTGAGGGACGGCTCTCCTCCCCCACCTCGGTGGACGTGAACGGCCAGCGCATCCAGGGCCGCCACGTACTCCTGGCGACCGGCTCCGTGCCGAAGTCGCTGCCGGGCCTGGAGATCGACGGCAACCGGATCATCTCCTCGGACCACGCGCTGAAGCTGGACCGCGTCCCGAAGTCCGCGATCGTCCTGGGCGGCGGCGTCATCGGCGTCGAGTTCGCCTCGGCGTGGACGTCCTTCGGCACCGACGTCACGATCATCGAGGGCCTGAAGCACCTCGTCCCGGTCGAGGACGAGAACAGCTCGAAGCTTCTTGAGCGCGCTTTCCGCAAGCGCGGCATCAAGTTCAACCTCGGTACGTTCTTCCAGAGCGCCGAGTACACGCAGGACGGCGTCCGCGTGACCCTCGCCGACGGCAAGACCTTCGAGGCGGAGGTGCTGCTGGTCGCGATCGGCCGCGGCCCGGTCTCGCAGGGTCTGGGCTACGAGGAGGCCGGCGTCGCGATGGACCGCGGCTACGTCCTGGTCGACGAGTACATGCAGACCAACGTCCCGACCGTCTCGGCCGTGGGCGACCTGGCCCCGACGCTCCAGCTCGCGCACGTCGGCTTCGCCGAGGGCATCCTGGTGGCGGAGCGGCTGGCGGGTCTGAAGACCGTTCCGATCGACTACGACGGTGTCCCCCGGGTGACGTACTGCCACCCCGAGGTCGCTTCCGTGGGCATCACCGAAGCCAAGGCCAAGGAGCTCTACGGCGCGGACAAGGTCGTCGCTCTGAAGTACAACCTTGCGGGCAACGGCAAGAGCAAGATCCTCAAGACCGCGGGCGAGATCAAGCTCGTCCAGGTCAAGGACGGTGCCGTGGTCGGCGTCCACATGGTCGGTGACCGTATGGGCGAGCAGGTCGGCGAAGCCCAGCTGATCTACAACTGGGAGGCGCTGCCGGCCGAGGTCGCGCAGCTCATCCACGCCCACCCGACGCAGAGCGAAGCGCTCGGCGAGGCCCACCTGGCCCTGGCCGGCAAGCCTCTCCACTCCCACGACTGATCCAGTCCCGGGCGCGACGACCGACCTACTTCCGCACATTCGTAAGGAGCAACTGAAACCATGTCGGTTTCCGTAACCCTTCCGGCGCTCGGCGAGAGCGTCACCGAGGGCACTGTCACCCGTTGGCTGAAGGCCGAGGGCGAGCGCGTCGAGGCCGACGAGCCGCTGCTCGAGGTGTCGACCGACAAGGTCGACACCGAGATCCCGGCGCCCGCCGCCGGCATCCTCGCGTCCATCAAGGTCGCCGAGGACGAGACCGTCGAGGTCGGCGCCGAGCTGGCCATCATCGACGACGGCACGGGCGCACCCGCCCCCGCCGCGGCTCCGGCCGCCGAGCCCGCGGCTGCCCCGGTCGCGCCGGCCCCGGTCGCCGAGGCCCCCGCCGCCGCTCCCGCCCCCGTGGCCGAGGCTCCGGCCGCAGCCCCGGCCGGCGGCGCCGCCGGTACGGACGTCACCCTCCCGGCGCTCGGCGAGAGCGTCACCGAGGGCACCGTCACCCGCTGGCTGAAGGAGGTCGGCGAGGAGGTCACGGAGGACGAGCCGCTGCTCGAGGTCTCCACGGACAAGGTCGACACCGAGATCCCGGCCCCGGTCTCCGGCGTGCTGCTGGAGATCGTCGTCGCCGAGGACGAGACCGCCGAGGTCGGCGCCAAGCTCGCCGTCATCGGCGCCGCGGGTGCCGCCCCGGCGGCTGCCCCGGCTCCGGCCGCACCGGCCCCCGTGGCCGCCCCGGCTCCCGTTGCCCCGGCCCCGGCCGCCGCAGCCCCCGCTCCGGCCGCACCGGCCGCCGCCCCCGCCCCGGTGGCTCCGGCCGCTCCGGCACCCGTGGCCGCTCCGGCTCCGGTCACCCCGGTGACTCCGGCCGCTTCCGCGGCCGACGACGGCGCGTACGTCACGCCGCTGGTCCGCAAGCTCGCCGCCGAGAACGGTGTCGACCTCGGCGCCGTCAAGGGCACCGGCGTCGGTGGCCGCATCCGCAAGCAGGACGTCGTCGCCGCAGCGGAGGCCGCCAAGGCCGCCGCCGCAGCTCCGGCTCCCGTCGCCGCCGCTCCGGCCGCCTCGAAGGCGCCGAAGCTGGAGGCGTCCCCGCTGCGCGGTCAGACCGTCAAGATGACCCGCATGCGCAAGGTCATCGGCGAGAACATGATGAAGGCGCTGCACTCGCAGGCCCAGCTGACCTCGGTCGTCGAGGTCGACATCACCAAGCTGATGAAGCTGCGCAACCAGGCGAAGGCCGCCTTCGCCGCCCGTGAGGGCGTCAAGCTGTCCCCGATGCCGTTCTTCGTGAAGGCGGCGGCCCAGGCGCTGAAGGCCCACCCGGTCATCAACGCCCGGATCAACGAGGACGAGGGCACCATCACGTACTTCGACTCGGAGAACATCGGCATCGCCGTGGACGCCGAGAAGGGTCTGATGACCCCGGTCATCAAGAGTGCGGGCGACCTGAACATCGCCGGCATCTCGAAGAAGACCGCCGAGCTCGCGGGCAAGGCCCGTGGCGGTGGCCTCACCCCGGACGACATGTCCGGCGCCACCTTCACGATCAGCAACACCGGTTCGCGCGGTGCGCTGTTCGACACCGTCATCGTGCCGCCGAACCAGGCCGCCATCCTGGGCATCGGTGCCACGGTCAAGCGTCCGGCGGTCATCGAGACCGCCGAGGGCACCGTCATCGGCGTCCGCGACATGACGTACCTCTCGCTCTCCTACGACCACCGTCTGGTGGACGGCGCGGACGCCGCCCGTTACCTGACCGCGGTCAAGGCGATCCTGGAGGCCGGCGAGTTCGAGATCGAGCTCGGCCTGTAAGGCGGAGAACGGTTCGCTGTAACCAGCCTCACCAGCGGCGCCCCCGTCCGGAACACTTCCGGGCGGGGGCGCCGCCGTATTGTCTAGACACCACCGGTCACCGGACCGGCACAGCTCGGATCGGCAGCAACGGCTTTCCCCGAAGGAGCCCCTCATGACCCCGCCCGTCGTCCACTCGCTGCGCGAACAGATCCGCGAGCACATCGTGGACGGGATCGTCAGCGGGCGCTGGAAGCCGGGCGAGCGGATCGTGGAGCGGCGGATCGCCACCGAGCTGCAGGTCAGCCAGACACCCGTGCGGGAGGCGCTGAGGGAGCTGGAGACCCTCCGGCTGATCGAGTCGGCGCCCAACAAGGGCGTACGGGTGCGGAATCTGACCGCGGCTGATCTGGAGGAGTCCTACCCGGTACGGGCCGGTCTGGAGCAGATCGCGGCGGAGCTGGCGGCTCCGGGGCTCGGCGAGGACTGCTCGAAGCTCGCTCCGCACGTGGCGGCGCTGTACGAGGCCGACCGGCTGGCCGACGGCGAGGCGCAGGTGCGGCACACGGTGGGGTTCCACCGCGAGCTGGTGCGGGCCGCGGGGAACGCCGTACTGCTGCACACCTGGGAGGGGCTGGGCATCGAGGTGTTCACGGCGCTCTCGATCCGCTGGCTGGGGACGGTGCAGAAGTCGTACGCGGAGGAGCACGAGGCGCTCATCGACGCGTTCCTGCGGAAGGACCCGGACATCGGAGTGCTGGTGAGAGCGCATGTGCTGGGGTGCGCACCGCGCGCCTGACGTCGGTACCAGATGCGCGGACGGCCGCTCGACTGCGCAGATACGTGACCGTTTAATACCGATTTGAGACGTCACTCCGTGCCGCAAAAGAGGGCACGGGATGCCAACTTTCTCCATATCGAGAAGTTTTGCCCTTCAGCCTTTGATCGATCATCGATCAGCGCCTTACAGTTCACTTCGCGGGCCCACCTGCCCCATCGCCCTGTCCTGCCAGCCAGGGACTTCTCCACCCCCTCCCACTCCGGAAGGCGGCGATCATGACCGACCCCGTAGGAAAGCGTCCGAGCGAACTCGACCAGTTCCCGGACCGCGACCCCGAAGAGACCGCCGAATGGGCGGCCTCTCTCGACGCCGTCACCAAAGCCGCGGGGCCGCATCGCGCCGCGTACCTGATGAGGCGCTCGCTCGAACATGCCGAGGGCGCCGGTCTCGCGCTGCCCAAGCTGCTGGAGACCGACTACGTCAACTCCATCCCGACCGCCGCCGAGCCCGAGTTCGACGGTGACCTGGAGATGGAGTCCAGGATCACCGCCTGGAACCGCTGGAACGCGGCCGCGATGGTCACCCGTGGCGCCAAGCACGGCGTGGGCGGACACATAGCGACCTTCGCCTCGGCGGCCTGGCTGTACGAGACCGGCTTCAACCACTTCTTCCGCGGCAAGGAGGGGGACGGCTCCGGCGACCAGCTCTACATCCAGGGCCACGCCTCCCCCGGCATCTACGCCCGGGCCTTCCTCGACGGCCGGCTCAGCGAGCAGCAGCTCGACAACTTCCGCCAGGAGGCGGGCGGCGACGGTCTGCCGTCCTACCCGCACCCGCGGCGACTGCCCTGGCTGTGGGAGTTCCCCACCGTGTCGATGGGCCTCGGCCCGCTCTCGGCCATCTACCAGGCGCGCTTCAACCGCTATCTGGCCAACCGCAACATCAAGGACACGTCGAACTCGCACGTCTGGGCATTCCTGGGCGACGGCGAGATGGACGAGCCCGAGTCGACGGCCGCCCTGGCGCTCGCCGCCCGTGAGGGTCTCGACAACCTGACCTTCGTCATCAACTGCAACCTGCAGCGTCTCGACGGCCCGGTCCGCGCCAACTTCCGCGTGGTCCAGGAGCTGGAAGGCGCCTTCCGCGGGGCCGGCTGGAACGTCGTCAAGACGCTCTGGGGCAACGCGTGGGACGAGCTGTTCCGGCTGGACACCACCGGTGCGCTGGCCCGCCGCCTCCGCGAGGTCCCGGACGCGCAGTTCCAGACGTACGCCACCCGTGACGTCGCGTACATCCGCCAGCACTTCTTCGGCGCCGAGCCCGCGCTCGTCGAGCTGGCGAAGGTGCTCACCGACGCGAAGATCGCCGAGTGTTTCTACACCTCGCGCGGCGGCCACGAGGCCCGCAAGGTCTACGCGGCGTACAAGGCGGCCCTGGAGCACAAGGGCGGCCCGACCGTGATCCTCGCGCAGACGGTGAAGGGCTACACGCTCGGCAAGGGCTTCGAGTCCAAGAACGCCAACCACCAGATGAAGAAGCTGTCGATCGACGAGTTCAAGGGCATGCGCGAGCTGCTCGGGCTCCCGATCCCGGACAGCGCCTTCACGGACGGCCAGGTGCCCTACGGCCACCCGGGTGCGGACTCCCCCGAGGTCCGCTACCTCCAGGAGCGCCGCGCCGCCCTCGGCGGCCCCGCCCCGGCCCGCCGGGTGCACGCGGTGGCGCTGCCCGAGCCCGAGGAGCGGGCGTTCGCCGCGCTGAAGAAGGGCTCCGGCAAGCAGGAGATGGCCACCACCATGGCCTTCGTGCGCCTCGCCAAGGACCTGATGCGGGACAAGGAGACCGGCAGGCGCTGGGTTCCTATCGTCCCGGACGAGGCCCGTACCTTCGGCATGGAGTCGCTGTTCCCGTCGGCCGGTATCTACTCGCCGCTGGGCCAGACGTACGAGCCGGTCGACCGCGACCAGCTGATGTACTACAAGGAGGCCAAGGACGGCCAGATCCTCAACGAGGGGATCACCGAGGCCGGCGCCATGGCCGACTTCATCGCCGCCGCCACGTCGTACGCGACGCACGGCGAGACGATGATCCCGTTCTACATCTTCTACTCGATGTTCGGCTGGCAGCGGACCGGCGACCAGATGTGGCAGCTCGCCGACCAGCTCGGCAAGGGCTTCATCGTCGGCGCCACCGCGGGCCGTACGACGCTGACGGGTGAGGGTCTCCAGCACGCGGACGGCCACTCGCACCTGATCGCGTCCACGAACCCGGCGTCGCTCAACTACGACCCGGCGTTCGCGTACGAGATCGCGGTGATCGTCAAGGACGGTCTGCGCCGGATGTACGGCCCCGAGGCCGAGAACGTCTTCTACTACCTGACGGTCTACAACGAGCCGAAGCCGCAGCCCGCGATGCCGGAGGGCGTCGAGGAGGGCATCGTCAAGGGGCTCTACCGCTTCAAGGAGGGCACGCCCGCCACGGCGGACGCGCCGCGCCTGCAGCTGCTCGCCTCCGGCACGGCGATCCACTGGGCCCTGGAGGCTCAGGAGCTGCTGGCCGCGGACTGGGGTGTCACGGCCGACGTCTGGTCCGCCACGTCCTGGGGCGAGCTGCGCCGCGAGGCGCTGGAGTGCGACGAGGCGTTGCTCCGCGGTGAGCAGCGGGTGCCGTACGTGACCCAGGCGCTGGACGGCGCACCGGGCCCGGTCCTCGCGGTCAGCGACTGGATGCGTCAGGTCCCGGACCAGATCAGCCAGTGGGTGGAGCAGGACTGGTCGTCGCTCGGTACGGACGGCTTCGGCCTGTCCGACACCCGTGACGCGGCCCGCCGCCACTTCGGTGTCGACGCGCAGTCGGTCGCCGTCGCGGCGCTGGCGCAGCTGGCGCGGCGGGGCGAGGTGCCCGCGTCCGCGGTCAAGGAAGCCCGGGAGAAGTACGGGCTGTGATGCGACGCCGGCCGGGCGTACCAGGGTCACCCAGAGGGTGACCCTGGTACGCCCGGCCGGCTTTCTGCCGTCGGGCCGTCCGGCGGGCGTGGTCTCCGCCGTGGCCGGCAGGCACACTGGCAGCCATGCGCGCTGCCCGGCTCATCACCATGGTGCTGCTCCTCCAGTCCCGTGCCACCATGACCGCCGCCGAGCTCGCCCGGGAGCTGGAGGTCTCCGAACGGACCGTCGCCCGTGACGCCCAGGCGCTCTCCGAGGCCGGGATTCCCGTGTACGCGGACCGGGGCCGCACCGGTGGGTACCGGCTCGTCGGCGGGTACCGCACGCGGCTGACCGGGCTGGCCCGTGACGAGGCCGAGGCGCTCTTCCTCTCCGGCCTGCCGTCCGCGCTGCGCGAGATGGGGCTCCAGGACGCCGCCTCCACCGCCCGCCTCAAGGTGACGGCCGCCCTGCTGCCCTCGCTGCGGGACGCCTCCGACACCGCCGCCCAGCGGTTCCATCTGGACGCCCCCGGCTGGTACCAGGAGCCCGTCACGCCCGAGCTGCTGCCCGCCGTCGCGGAGGCCGTACGGGACGACCGGATGGTCAGGGCCCGCTACCGGCGGCGCGGTGGGGGCGGCGAGGCCGAGCGGGAGCTGGCACCGTACGGACTCGTCCTGAAGGCCGGGGTCTGGTACGTGTGCGCCCGCGCCGGGACCGACTTCCGGGTGTACCGGGTCGACCGCTTCACCACGGTGACCGTGTCGGACGAGCGGTTCGTCCGCGACGGCACCTTCGACCTGCCGGGCTTCTGGGCCGAGCGGGCCGCGCAGTTCGCCCGATCGATCCTGCGGACCGAGGTGACTGTGCGGGTGTCGGAGGCGGGCGCGGGCGGACTGCCGCACACCATGGACCGTTCGGCCGTGCACGAGGCGCTGGAGGCGGCCGGGCCGCCCGACGGCGACGGGTGGCGCACCGTCGTCCTGCCGGTGGAGTCCCTGGACGTCGCGTACGACCAGCTGATGTCCCTGGGGCCGGAGTTGGAGGTCGTCGAACCGCCCGCTCTGCGTGCGCGCTTCGCCGCTGCCGCCGAACGGCTGAGCCGTCTCTATCGCTGAGGGCTTCTTTTCGGTGTCTGCGCGTGCATCGCCTCCCGCCAAGGCAGATGCTTGACCCGTGATGGACGAGACGGAGTTCTGGGAGATCATCGACAGCACCCGCGAGGCCGCCGACGGCGATCCCGAGGACCATGCCGATCTGCTCGTCGAACGGCTGGTGCAGCTCGATCCCGAATCCGTTCTGGATTTCGCCCGGCATTTCGAGGCCCGCTACAACCGCGCGTACCGGTGGGATCTGTGGGGCGCCGCCGCCGTGCTGCTCGACGGCGCGAGCGACGACGCCTTCGACTACTTCCGGTGCTGGCTGATCGGCCAGGGCCGGGAGGTCTTCGAGGGAGCCGTGCACGATCCGGACGGTCTCGCCGAACTCCTCGACGACTTCGACGAGGAGCTCGACGGGGACGCCGAGGAACTCGGCTACGCCGCCGACGAGGCGTACGAACAGCTCACCGGTGTGGTCACACCGGACCTCGGGATCCCGCCGCAGGCCGCCGAACCGGAGGGCACCCCGGTCCGCTTCGAGGACGACGCGGCGCTGGCGGACCGGTTCCCGCTGCTCTGGGATCGGTTCGGAGCCGGCTGACCCGGCCCGGGCACCGCTCCGCACCGCGGTCCGCTCACGGGGCGAGCGGACGGCCCATCATCACGTCGTCCACGTAACGCCCTCCGAGGAAGAACTCGCCGGGCAGCACGCCCTCGACGACGAAGCCCTCCGACTCGTACAGCGCGCGTGCGGGCCCGTTGTGCCCGAGCACCCGCAGCGTCATCCGGCTCGCCCCCTCACCGCGCGCCGCCAGGCACGCCGCCCTCAACAGCACCCTGGCGACACCACGACCGCGCGCCCTGTCGGCCACGGCCAGTCCCTGTATCTGGCGCACGTGCGCGTTGCAGGCCAGCGGGGTGGGCGGAACGACCCTGATGTACCCGGCGATGCGCACCTCGCCCGCCGCGTCCTCCACCTCGGACACGTACAGATGCTCGGGCCGGCTCCGGTCGCCGAAGAACGATTCGTACGGCGGCTGCGGCCGCGGCTGCACGGAGTGCAGGGTCGACCAGGTGGCCCGGTCGAGCTCCCCGAGAGCGGAGTCGTCGGCGGGAACCGCACGACGGACGGGGCGGGTGCGGAGATCAGGCATGGGCGTCACTGTGCCACGACCGGCCCTGCCGCGTCATCGCCGTTCCGCCGGGCCCCGGCCCCCGCCCGCGTTGATTCGAGTGATCCGGGGGCGCGGACGAGGCGCCCCGTCCACCGCTGCGGCAGGATGGGGGCATGGTCAACTCCCGTATCGCTGTCACCGGATCCACCGGACTCATCGGGGCCGCGCTGGTGCGCTCGCTGCGGACCGAAGGGCACGAGGTCGTACGCCTGGTCCGGCGCCCGGCCCGCGCCGGTGACGAGGTCGAGTGGGACCCGAAGCGGGGATACGTCGACGGGGCGGGCCTGGTCGGCTGCGACGCCGTCGTCCATCTCGCCGGCGCCGGGGTCGGCGACCACCGCTGGACCGATGCGTACAAGCAGGAGATCCGGGACAGCCGGGTGCTGGGGACGGCGGCGATCGCGGAGGCGGTGGCCTCGCTCGACGTGCCGCCGAGGGTGCTGCTGTGCGGGACGGCCATCGGCTACTACGGCGACACCGGGGACCGCTCGGTCGACGAGAGCGCACCGCACGGCACGGGCTTCCTGCCCTCCGTCTGCGTGGACTGGGAGGCGGCCGCGGCTCCGGCGGAGCGGGCGGGGGTACGGACGGTGTACGCACGCACCGGCCTGGTCGTCGCGCGGCAGGGCGGCGCCTGGGGCCGGCTGTTCCCGTTGTTCCGGGCGGGGCTCGGCGGCCGGCTCGGCGACGGGCACCAGTACTGGAGCTTCATCGCACTGCACGACCACATCGCCGCGATGCGGCACCTCCTCGACACCGAGTCGCTGTCCGGACCGGTGAATCTGACCGGCCCCGGCCCCGTGACCAACGGCGAAGTGACGGCCGCGATGGGGCGGGTACTGCGCCGCCCGACGCCGTTCCCGGTGCCGGCCCCGGCGCTCCGGATCGCTCTGGGGGAGTTCGCGGAGGATGTGCTGGGCAGTCAGCGGGTACTGCCGGCGCGGCTGCTGGACTCGGGATTCACGTTCGCGTTCCCCGGGATCGACGCGGCCGTGCGCGCCGCGCTGCACTGAGCACGGACGAGCGAATCACACGCATGTGCGACCCCGTGCAACGGTGCCCCGGGCCGCGCGCGACTGCGCCCGCGCCCGCGACCTCCTAGCCTCATGGCGAACTCGGGCATTCCGGGGGCCTGTTGGGGGCAAGAGCCTCCCAGCAGTCGCGCCGACTCGGGGAGGGGCACGTGCTCAGCACGGCACACCACGCGGACGTCGTCATCATCGGGGCCGGGATCGCCGGCCTGTCAGCGGCCCATCAACTGATCAGGGCAGGGGCAAGTGTCAGCGTCCTGGAGGCCGGCCCACGCGTCGGCGGCCGGATGTCCACCGAGGAGGTGGACGGATTCCGGCTCGACCGCATCGGCCCGCTTCTCAGCACCTCGTATCCGGAACTGCGCACCGCGCCCGGTCTCGAAGGGCTCGTCCTGCGGAACTTCGCGCCGGGTGTACTCGTCCACAGCGAGGGCCGTCAGTACCGGACCGGCGCAGTAGGGCAGACACGGAGCGCACGGGGCGCACTCAAGGCGGCGCGCGCCCTCGCGAGCGCCCCCCGCCCGCCGGCGGGCGGCCCGATCGACCAGGCCCGGCTCGGCGCCGCGCTGGCGAGGCTCGCCGCCACCCCGGCCGCCCGCATCCTGACCCGGCCCGAACGGTCCGCGCTCGACGCCCTGTCCGCCCGCGGCCTCCCGCCCAGGACGGTCAGCGGATTCCTGCGCCCGCTGCTCGCCGCGCTGCTCAGCGACCCCGCGCTCACGACGTCCAGCCGGTGCGCCGACCTCGCGCTGCGCGGCTACGCGCGCGGCCGGCTGTGCGTGCCGTCCGGCGGCTCGGCCACCCTGCCCGAGCTGATGGCGGCGGCCCTGCCGCCCGGCACCGTACGGACCGGGGTCCATGTCACCCATGCCGGCATCACCTCGGTCCGCACCAAGGAACACGGCGAACTGGGCTGCCGTTCCCTGCTGCTGGCCACCGGTGCGAGTGCCGCCGCGGAGCTGCTGCCCGGTCTGCGGGTGCCGTCCTTCCACCCGGTGACGGTCCTGCACCACACGGCGCCCGCTCCGCCGCCGGCCGGCGCCTCGCTGCTGCTGGACGCCGACCGTTCGGGCCCGGTCGCGCACACCTGTGTGATGAGCGAGGTCGACCCGTCGCGCGCCCCGCACGGCAGGACGCTGATCACGTCGACCGTGCTCGGCACCCCACCGCCCGATCTCGACCGCGCGGTCCGCACCCATCTCGCCACGCTGTACGGCAGCCCCACGGACGACTGGGAACTCCTCTCCGCCCACCACGACCCGGAGGCGGTCCCCGCCATGTCGCCGCCGCACGATCCGCGCCGCCCGGTCCGGCTGCTCGCCGGGCTGTACGTCTGCGGCGACCACCGGGACACGAGCACGGTGCAGGGCGCCCTGTTCTCGGGCCGCAGGGCGGCGCACGCCATCCTCGGCGATCTGGGCATCCGTCCCGGCCACCTGGCGTCGGAGCTGCCCGAAGCGGCCTGAGTCCGCCCGCGCGCCTGCCGGCCCGGTCCGGCGAGCGGTCCCGCTGCGCGGCGGGGACTCAGCCGAGAGCCGCGACCCGGTCCCGGTATCCACGTACCGCCGCCGCGTCCCGGTACGGCTCGATGCGGCGCTCGAAGTCCCGTACGTACTCCGTGGCCCGCGCCGACCGCATCTCGGCCGCCTGCTGGGCCGCCTCCGCGCCGAGCAGGCACGCCTGGTCGAGCTCGCCGAGCCCGAGCCGGGCGCACGCCAGCACCACCCGGCAGAACAGCCTGCTCCGGGCGTACCCCGGGGCGCGCAGCTGCAACGAGCGTTCCGCGTACTGGGCGGCGGCCCGGTACTGCTGCAGATCACGGTGGCAGTGCCCGAACTCGTCGGCGAGCTGCGCCTCGTCGAAGCCGCGCGCCCAGTGCGGCGCCTCGTCCCCGGGCCGGGCGGTCTCCAGCGCGCGCTCCGCCCGCGCCAGCGAGGCCGCGCAGGTCCGCGCCTCGCCCAGCACACCGTGCCCGCGCGCCTCGACGGCATGCAGCAGGGCGAGCGCGACCGGCGGGGCCGACGAGCCGATGCCCTGCTGGGCGACGCGCGCCAGCTGGACGGCCTCCCTGCCGTGCCCGAGATAGACCGCCTGCCGGCTCATGGTGATCAGCACATAACTGCCGTACGCCCGGTCGCCCGCGGCCTGCGCGAGCCGCAGCGCCTGGACGAAATAGCGCTGCGCGAGGCCGTGCGCCGCGATGTCGTACGAGGTCCAGCCCGCCAGCCGGGTCAGATCGGCGGCGGCCGCGAAGAGCCGCCGCCCGGTGGCCTCGCCGTACGTCCCGCGGAGCATCGGCTCGGCCTCGTGCTCCAGGTAGCGCACCAGGGCCTGGCGGGCGTGCCCGCCGCCGTAGGCGTGGTCGAGGGTGCGGAAGAGCTCGCCGACCGAGCGGAGCGCGGCGACGTCCCCGCTGCTGACCTTCTGCCCCGGTCCGCGGTCGGTCTGCCGCTGCCGGGGGACGCCTGAGGTGCCCGTGGCCGCGGGTGGCGGCGGCACGAGGTGCACCGGCGGTCCGGCGGAGGCGGCGGGCCTGGCGGGCCCGGGCCCGCGGGCGCCGTACCGGCCGCCCGGTCCGTGCGTCCCGGTCCCGGCGTGCGACACACGGGACCCGTTGACCGCCACCGTCGTACGGGGCGCACCGGCCGGCGGCACCGCCGGTGCCCCCTGGACCCCACGGGCCCCGCCGGTCTCCCCGCCGGATCCCGCCGCCTCGGCGCCCCGCCCCACCGACTCGTCGGCCCGCCCGATCAGCCAGTCCCGGCTGGGCACCACGAGTCCGGCCGGGGTGAAGGCGATCTTGCGCAGCTCCGCATGGCTGCCCGAGTCCTTCCGCCACAGTCCGCTGACGATGTCCACCGCCTCCGCGGGCGTGGCGGCGAACTCCAGACCCGCGTAGACCGGCGCGCACGCGTCGAGCCCCAGGTCCTGGGCGGAGAGCCGGCGTCCGAGCCGCCGGGTGAAGACCTCGGCGATCAGGGCGGGGGTGGTTCCGCGCGGTTGCTGGCCGCGCAGCCAGCGGGTCACTGACGTCTTGTCGTACCGCAGATCGAGACCGTGTTCGAGGCCGAGCTGGTCCACCCGGCGGGCGAGACCGGCGTTCGAGAACCCGGCTTCGGTGATGAGTGAGGCAAGCCGGCGGTTGGGCGTGCGCTGCGGAGGTCGTTCCGACATCAGATGTACGGTCTCCTGCCTTCGGGGCCGGGCGGGCAGCCCTTATGGAACGGCGCGAATTTAGCGGGACCGGCGGCGGCCGCAGCCTCCTTCGCTTCACATTCATCCGATCGTGTGAGGATTGAGGGTGGCGCTGACGGGGACGACCTGCCGGGCCACCGCTCCCGGGCCGGTCGTACAGTGGCCGGGGCGCGAATCAGTGCAGGGCGGCGTGGCTCCGGGGACATCCCCCGGCTCCCGACGACGCCACAAGTAGGGAGGCATCTGTCGTGAGTGAGCTTCGGTTCGTCCGGCTGGGATTCGGCAAGGAAGCCGTCGAGTACCAGGAGGCCTGGCAGAAGCAGCGAGAGGTGCACGCGGCCCGGTTCGAGGACGCGGTTCCGGACACCTGTCTGCTGCTGGAACACCCGCCCGTCTACACCGCCGGACGGCGTACGACCGACAGCGAGCGCCCCCTGGACGGCACGCCGGTCGTCGATGTGGACCGCGGCGGAAAGATCACGTGGCACGGCCCCGGGCAGCTCGTCGGCTATCCGATCCAGAAGCTGCCCCGCCCGGTGGATGTCGTCGCGCACGTCCGCAGGCTGGAGGAGGCGCTGATCCGTACCGCCGCCGAGTTCGGCGTGGAGACCAGCCGGGTCGAGGGCCGCAGCGGGGTCTGGGTGCTCGGCGACCCGGTCGAGCAGCGCCCGTCGCTCGGCGGCCTGTCGCTCGACTTCGACCCGCGGCTGCACGACGAGGAGTTCGACGCGCGGCTGAACGGACCCGAGTACGCCCCGTCCAACGCCGGCCAGCGCCGCGAGGACCGCAAGCTGGCCGCGATCGGCATCCGGGTGGCCAAGGGGGTGACCATGCACGGCTTCGCGCTCAACGTGAACCCTGACAACACCTGGTTCGACCGGATCGTGCCGTGCGGCATCCGCGACGCGGGCGTCACGTCGCTCGCGTACGAGCTGGGCCGCGACATCACGATCGCGGAGGTGCTCCCGGTCGTCGAGAAGCACCTGAAGGACGTCCTGGAGAACGCGGAACTCGCTCCGCGCGAGATCGACCGCGCCTCGGTCTGACCCCGCCCCCGGGAATGGCCGGGTCCGTCCCCTGGTTGCCCAGGGGTGAGGGCCACACCTCGGCCGTACAAATAGCGGGCGTACCCTGGTGTTCGCCGAAGAATCGAAGTCGTAGGGAGCCGGACGTGTCCGCTGTCGCACCCGACGGGCGCAAGATGTTGCGCCTGGAGGTCCGGAACAGCCAGACCCCCATCGAGCGCAAGCCCGAGTGGATCAAAACGCGGGCGAAGATGGGCCCCGAGTACAACCAGTTGCAGAAGCTCGTGAAGAGCGAGGGTCTGCACACGGTGTGCCAGGAGGCGGGCTGCCCCAACATCTTCGAGTGCTGGGAGGACCGCGAGGCCACGTTCCTCATCGGTGGCGACCAGTGCACCCGGCGCTGTGACTTCTGCCAGATCGACACCGGCAAGCCGCAGGCGCTGGACCGGGACGAGCCCCGCCGCGTCGGCGAGTCGGTCGTCACGATGGACCTGAACTACGCCACGATCACCGGCGTCGCCCGCGACGACCTGGAGGACGGCGGTGCCTGGCTGTACGCGGAGACCGTGCGCCAGATCCACGCGCTGACGGCGGAGCGCGAAACCGGCGCCACCAAGGTCGAGCTGCTGATCCCCGACTTCAACGCCGAGCCCGAGCAGCTCGCCGAGGTCTTCTCCTCGCGCCCCGAGGTGCTCGCGCACAACGTCGAGACGGTGCCGCGCATCTTCAAGCGGATCCGCCCCGGTTTCCGCTACGAGCGCTCCCTCGAGGTCATCACCCGGGCCCGCGAGGCCGGTCTGGTGACCAAGTCGAACCTCATCCTCGGCATGGGCGAGACCCGTGAAGAGGTGAGCGAGGCGCTCCAGGACCTGTACGACGCCGGGTGCGAGCTCATCACCATCACGCAGTACCTGCGGCCGTCCGTGCGCCACCACCCGGTGGAGCGCTGGGTGAAGCCGCACGAGTTCGTGGAGCTGAAGGAGGAGGCCGACGAGATCGGCTACTCCGGTGTGATGTCCGGGCCGCTGGTCCGTTCCTCGTACCGCGCAGGCCGTCTTTTCCAGCAGGCGATCGAGCGGCGCGGCGCGGCCGCCACGACGCCCGCCGTGTGACACCGGCTGTGTGAAACCGAGCACAAGAAGCTACCGGGCGGTAGTGACTGATTCGAAGCGGCTCCTACGCTCCCCGCAGGTCGGGGACGCGTATGGGCCGCTTCGACGTGCGCGGCGCCGATATCAGGGTTTCATTGGTGTTTGACCGACCGGTCATGCGCTGGTAACACCGAGCAGTGACACTGGATGCACGCAGCGCAGTGGTTTCCATGGCTGCCGCCGTCACTGCGCCCGCGAACAGTCCAGCCGCGCAGGCAACTTCCACCACCCACTCACTCCGGGTATCCGTTCCGAGGGGACTTCCACGATGCAGGCCGTGCCGGTACGCGCCACCGCCATCCCGTCCGTCACCGATGCTCTCCGTGCCGTCGAGTCGCTGCTGCTGAGCGGCGGCCAGCGCACCGCCCGCCGAAACGCCTGGACGGCGGTCCTGGAGGACCGCCGCCGGGCCAAGGACCGGGTCGAGACCGAGTACGTACTGGAGGCCGTGGGCGACCACCGTTCCTAGGCCACGTAAACTTCAATACATGGCGAGGAAGGCAAACACTGACGGCGCGGACAGCGCCGAGAACGCGGGGCGGCTCAAGCAGATCGCCCTGACCTACAAGATGACCCGGCGGACCGACTCCAAGATCGGTCTTGTCGTCGCGGGTGTGGGAATCGTCACCTTCGGTGTCCTCCTCGCCATCGGCTTCTTGATCAAGCACCCGGTCTACCTGGGCATCCTGGGCTTCGTGCTGGCCCTCCTCGCGATGGCGATCGTCTTCGGACGGCGAGCCGAGCGGGCGGCCTTCGGGCAGATGGAGGGACAGCCGGGCGCTGCGGCGGCCGTGCTGGACCGGGTGGGCCGCGGCTGGACCACGACGCCCGCGGTGGCGATGAACCGCAGCCAGGACGTCGTCCACCGGGCCGTCGGCAAGGCGGGCATCGTGCTGGTGGGCGAGGGCAACCCGAACCGGGTCAAGCTCCTGCTTGCGGCCGAGAAGAAGAAGATGGCCCGCATCCTCGTGGACGTTCCCGTGCACGACATCATCGTCGGCAACGGCGAGGGTCAGGTGCCGCTCAAGAAGATCCGCACCAAGATGCTGAAGATGCCCCGGGTCCTCACCGGCCCGCAGGTGACGGCGGCCAACGACCGGCTCCGGGCGATGGGCGACCTGATGAGCAACATGCCGCTGCCGAAGGGCCCGATGCCCAAGGGCATGCGGATGCCGCGCGGCGGAAAGATGCGCTGACGCCACGCACCGGACGTGGCAAGAGGGCGGGGCCCGGACCATCGTGGTCCGGGCCCCGCCCTCTTCTCGTGCCTTGCCTCTCGTCACGTCCTGTCGGGGCCCCGCCCTCCTCACCCCTCCGGGCGGTCGGCCCCCGCTCTCAGCTCCGTACCTGAACGGCGCGGGCGAGCCGGTCGTGCAGCCCCCGGCCGTCGCGGTCCCAGACCAGGGCCGGAATCGCCAGGCACAACAGCACGCTGCGCACGGCCACCCTCCCGAGCCCGAGCCGTCCGCCGTTCTCCGCGACGACGCGGATGCCCAGGATGCGCTTGCCCGGCGTGCAGCCGACGGTCCCGACGGTGAGCACGCTCAGTACGAAAAAGATCCCGAGCGCCCAGTTCCCGGCCGCCTGCTGGTCACCCCGAGCGAACAGCCCGTATGCGATCAGCATGCAGAGCGCCCAGTCGATGAAGAGGGCGCCGAAACGCCGGCCGAGCGGGGCGACGGACCCCGGACCCCCCTCGGGCAGACCGAGCCGCTTGCCCCGGTACCCGAATTCGACGCCCATGTCCTCGGCTGCCGCGCGCGGCCCGGAGAGCCACGATCCCATTGCTTGCCTGTTGTCCACCCGTCCAAGGTACTGCGCCCGCCTCCGTGCCCTGCGGGGTGGGGCCGGGACCGCGCGCCCCCACGGCAGCCCCGGCACCTCTCCGACGCATCACCGGCACCCGCCCCGGTTAACTTCTGCGAAACAAATGGGTCATGCTTGAGAAATCCGGTCTGCCTATGGTCGGGTCCAGCGTGTGCCACCGCACTGGCCGCACGACGAGCTGCAACCCCGTCCCTCCCGGGCCGGGAGTAGGAGGAGTTGGATGTTCCAGAACGCCGACGACGTGAAGAAGTACATCGCCGACGAAGACGTCAAGTTCATCGATGTCCGGTTCTGTGACCTGCCCGGTGTGATGCAGCACTTCACCATCCCGGCAGCGGCCTTCGACCCGACCGAGGAACTGGCGTTCGACGGCTCGTCGATCCGCGGCTTCCAGGCCATCCACGAGTCCGACATGGCGCTTCGCGCGGACCTGTCGACCGCCCGTGTCGACCCCTTCCGCCGTGACAAGACCGTCAACATCAACTTCTTCATCCACGACCCGATCACCGGCGAGCAGTACAGCCGTGACCCGCGCAACGTGGCCAAGAAGGCCGAGGCGTACCTCGCCTCCACCGGCATCGCCGACACCGCGTACTTCGGTCCCGAGGCTGAGTTCTACGTCTTCGACAGCGTCCGCTTCCAGACGTCGGCGAACGAGAGCTTCTACCACATCGACTCCGAAGCCGGCGCCTGGAACACCGGTTCGGAAGAGAACAACCGTGGCTACAAGGTCCGCTACAAGGGCGGCTACTTCCCGACCCCGCCGGTCGACCACTTCGCCGACCTGCGTGCCGAGATCTCGCTGGAGCTGGACAAGAACGGCCTCCAGGTCGAGCGCCAGCACCACGAGGTCGGCACCGCCGGCCAGGCCGAGATCAACTACAAGTTCAACACGCTGCTCGCCGCGGCCGACGACCTGATGCTCTTCAAGTACATCGTGAAGAACGTCGCCTGGCGCAACAACAAGACCGCGACCTTCATGCCGAAGCCGATCTTCGGCGACAACGGCTCGGGCATGCACGTCCACCAGTCCCTGTGGGCCGGCGGCGACCCGCTGTTCTACGACGAGCAGGGCTACGCGGGACTCTCGGACATCGCCCGCTACTACATCGGCGGCATCCTCAAGCACGCCCCCTCGCTCCTCGCCTTCACCAACCCGACGGTGAACTCCTACCACCGCCTGGTCCCCGGCTTCGAGGCCCCGGTCAACATGGTCTACTCGCAGCGCAACCGCTCCGCCGCGATGCGTATCCCGATCACGGGCTCGAACCCGAAGGCCAAGCGCGTCGAGTTCCGCGCGCCGGACCCGTCGTCCAACCCGTACCTGGCCTTCTCGGCGCTGCTGATGGCCGGCCTGGACGGCGTGAAGAACAAGATCGAGCCGGCCGAGCCGATCGACAAGGACCTGTACGAGCTCGCCCCCGAGGAGCACGCGAACGTCCAGCAGGTCCCGACCTCGCTCCCGGCCGTCCTGGACGCGCTGGAGGCGGACCACGAGTACCTGCTCGCCGGCGGTGTCTTCACGTCCGACCTGATCGAGACGTGGATCGACTACAAGCGGACGCACGAGATCGCCCCGATCCAGCTGCGCCCGCACCCGCACGAGTTCGAGCTCTACTTCGACCTCTAGGAACGCCGCAGGCGGGGCGGTTGCCCGCCCCGCCTGTGTCCTGCGTGAACCGTCGGCCGTGTTCCTCCCACCGAGGGGAGGGACACCGCCGGCGGTCTTTTACCGAACAATCCCGGAGTGGCGGCAAGTTACCGCACCCCCGACCGCCGGCGGCCGC
>NZ_JBHVWN010000051.1:0-58177 GCF_042882275.1 Streptomyces sp. NPDC058231
GCGCGATGTGCAAGCGAACCCCCGCGCTTCGCGCGGGGGGGAGCACCCCGCTTCGCGGGGTGCGAACTCTGGCGCTTCGCGCCAGAGTTGACTCCGTTTCACGGAGTCTGCGCTTCGCGCAGTGTGCCCGGCTGCGCCGGGCCAACTCCCTCCGCTTCGCTCCTGGAGTTGAGAGGGCCGGCCCATGACACTCCACCAGAAGGGGCCGCTGGTCGGGGTGCTCTGTAAGGGATTTGACGTGCACTTCGTGCATGTCTGAGGGTGTGTCCGCTGCGCTCCCCCACCCTGGGGTCCTTCCGGCTTCGCCTCCGGACCTGGAGCCCGCTGCGCGGGATTGGCTGGCTACAGGGAGGGGGGTTGCTCGTTCGTGTTAAGTTCCAGAATGGCGAATACGTCGGAGATGATGCACATGTAACATTGGTAGAAGCGGGGCACACCCGGAGGGGTTATTGAACCCAGGTTCTCCATCGTGCACGCGCGGGTTCGCACTGCCCTGAATCGATTGCTTCCCGGAAGGCACGCTTTGCCAGCTCGGTGTCAGACACCGTCTTTCCGTCATCGGGGACATATCTGCCGGAGAAGATTACGCAGTCGGGGTAGACCGGCTGGAGCGCGTACCAGCCGGCCGTGATAGCGGAGACCAGCGCGAGGGAGCTGAGGAGGTGCTTCCACGTAGGAGGCCCTGAGACAGGACGGATCATGGCCGGGATCATACGGGCAGATCTTTCAACTTCTCATTCCGGCTTCAGCAACTCGCTCCACCCACCTCGTTTAGACACGGAAAGGTTCGCTATGGCGTCTGTGCAACTTCGAGAACACCAGGTGGACGCGAATGCACGTATCCGCAAGTGGGTGGGATTTCCCGCACGTAACACAGTGCCCGCCGGGGGTGCCCGTGCCACCGTCGTGTCAGCGACCGGCTCCGGGAAGACGATCACTGCCGCATCCGCCGCCCTGGAGTGCTTCCGCGGCGGCCGGATCCTCGTCACGGTGCCCACCCTCGACCTCCTCGTGCAAACCGCCCAGGCGTGGCGCCGGGTCGGCCACAACACGCCCATGGTCGCGGTGTGCTCCCTGGAGAAGGACGCCGTCCTGGAGCAGCTCGGGGTACGGACCACCACGAACCCGATCCAACTCGCCCTGTGGGCCGGCCATGGACCCGTCGTCGTGCTCGCCACGTACGCCTCCCTCGTCGACCGCGAGGACATCGACGCCCCATTGGGCCAGCAGAAGGTGCGCGGGCCGCTGGAGGCCGCCCTGGCAGGCGGCGAGCGCCTGTACGGCCAGCGCATGGACGGCTTCGACCTCGCGATCGTGGATGAGGCCCACGGAACCGCTGGTGATCTTGGGCGTCCGTGGGCAGCGATCCACGACAACGCCCGCATCCCGGCGGACTTCCGGCTCTACCTGACCGCGACCCCGCGCATCCTCGCCGCGGCCCGGCCTCAGAAGGGCGCGGACGGCCAGGAAGCGGAGATCGCGTCGATGGCCGACGACCCTGACGGCACGTACGGCGCGTGGCTCGCAGAACTCGGTCTGAGCGAGGCGATCGAGCGTGAGATCCTCGCCGGATTCGAGATCGACGTGCTGGAGATCCGCGACCCCTCCCCCGTCCTCGGGGAGTCGGAAGAGGCCCGGCGCGGCCGGCGCCTGGCGCTCCTGCAGACCGCGCTCCTGGAGCACGCCGCCGCGTACAACCTCCGTACGGTCATGACGTTCCACCAGAAGGTCGAAGAAGCCGCCGCGTTCGCGGAGAAGCTGCCGAAGACCGCTGCCGAGCTGTACGTCAACGACGCGTCCGACGACGACCTAGCCGCCGCGGACAAGCTGCCGAAGTCCTCGATCGACGCGGAGTTCTACGAACTGGAGGCCGGCCGGCACGTCCCGCCGGACCGGGTGTGGTCGGCGTGGCTGTGCGGCGACCACCTCGTCTCCGAACGCCGCGAGATCCTACACCAGTTCGCCAACGGCATCAACGCAGCCGAGCGCCGGGTCCACCGCGCGTTCCTCGCCAGCTGCCGCGTACTCGGCGAAGGCGTCGACATCACCGGCGAACGCGGAGTCGAAGCGATCTGCTTCGCCGACACCCGCGGCTCACAGGTAGAGATCGTCCAGAACATCGGCCGCGCGCTCCGACTCAACAAGGACGGCTCCACCAAGGTCGCGCGGATCATCGTGCCGGTCTTCCTCCAGGCCCGCGAAGACCCGACCGACATGGTCGCCTCCGCCTCGTATGCCGGGCTGGTCGCTGTGCTCCAAGGCCTCCGCTCGCACGATGAACGACTCGTCGAGCAGCTCGCCTCCCGCGCGCTCACCAGCGGGAAGCGCCAGGTGCACGTGCAGCGTGATGAGAATGGGCAGATCATCGGTGCCAGCGGCGAGGGCGACGGCGGGGACCAGAAGGACGACGACACACAGGCCGCCGCCGAAGCCGCCCTGCTCCACTTCTCCAGCCCACGCGACGCCGCCACCATCGCGGCGTTCCTGCGCACCCGGGTCTACCGGCCCGAGTCCCTGGTGTGGCTGGAGGGCTACCAGGCCCTGCTGCGCTGGCGGGCGGAGAACGAGATCACCGGACTGCACGCCGTCCCGTACGACGTGGAGACCGAAGTCGGCGTCACGAAGGACTTCCCCCTCGGACGCTGGGTGCACCAGCAGCGCAAAGCCCTGCGAGCCAGAGAGTCGGAAGAGCGGCGCAAGACCCTGCTGGACGCGCCGGAGGCCGGGATGGTCTGGGAGCCGGGCGAGGAAGCGTGGGAGAACAAGCTCGCCGCGCTCCGGTCCTACCGGCGGGCGACCGGGCACCTCGCGCCGCGTCAGGACGCGGTGTGGGGCGAGAGCGAAGCCGAGGGCCTGGCCCCCATCGGACAACACATGGCCAACCTCCGCCGCAAAGGCGGCCTCGGAAAAGACCCAAAGCGAGCGCAGGAGCGCGCCCACCAACTCGCCGCGATCGACCCGGACTGGAACTGCCCCTGGCCACTGGACTGGCAACGCCACCATCGAATCCTCGCCGACCTAGCCGACACCGAGGCCGGCGGCATCCTGCCCGACATCGCACCCGGCGTCCTCTTCGACAGCGACGACATCGGACGATGGCTCCAACGGCAGAAACAGCCGGGCACCTGGGCACAACTGTCGACCCAGCAGCAGGAACGACTGACCGCACTGGGTGTGCAGCCGTTTGAGGTGCCGTCCCCCGCCCCGGCAGCCAGCCGCGCGGCGAAGGGCCCGAACAAGGCACAGCAAGCGTTCCAACGCGGCCTGACAGCCCTGACGCAATGGGTGGAGCGGGAAGGCGTGGGCCGACCGGTACCCCGGAAGGCGGTGGAGGCCTTGCCCGACGGAAGCGAGACCAAGCTCGGCATCTGGTACAGCAACACCAAGTCCAGGCGGGACAGGCTCACCGCCGAACAACTCGACGCACTACGGAAGCTCGGGGTGGAGTGGGCCGTGTAGCGTCCGGTGCTGGTTTCAATAGCAAGTCGCTTCCGCATCGGCAGACATCACCCTCGGAGAGCATGTGCACATGAGAGAAGTACGCAAGAGAATCATGGCCGTATCCGGAATGCTGGCGGCTGTCGTCCAGGACGGCTTCAAGTTCCCGGCAGGAGTGGGCTCTCGGTGATACCCCAGATCCAGAGGGCGCGTTCGGGTGGACAGTGGCTCGGGACACGGGTTGCCCTCCGCGTTCCCGTCGTACTGATAACTCTCGTCGCCGGCGCGGTGGGAACCGCCTCCTGTGGCCAGGACAGCCCCGGCGTGGCATCGCCACCAGCGCCGAGGACAGTGGCACCTCGTCCCGAGCCGTCCGCAACACAGACCCTGCCGCAGGCCTCCGATCTGCCCAAGCATGCGGTGACCAGCGACAAACAGGCCACACTTAGCCCAGAAAGGACGATGGCCACGGGATACACCGGGAACGATTTCCTCACCGAACTGGCGAAGGACTGGAAGCTCCGACTCGAAAAGCCCGTCGAGCAGGAGATGCCCGACGGGAAAATGAGGACGTACGTTCACGGGCGCGGCAAGAACGGGATGACCGTGTCGGCCGGCTACGCCGATCACAAGAACATGTCCTCCCTGCTGTGCCGCGCGGGTACGAAGGAACCAGGCGATTTCGAGTTCCTGGCTTCCTGCACAGGTCTCGACGTCGCCGGAATCAACCATGACAAGGCGTCCTCGTGGCTCGACCGGGCGAAGAAGGAGACCGACTCCCTGTACGAGAAGCAGGTGACCAAGACGGGAATCGAACAAGAGTACGTTGTCAGCGGAGTGTTGGTCTCAGGCCCGGTGAGGATGGTTCTGCACCGCACATACGAGAGGTACTCACTGAGGATCCTCGGAGGCGCAGCGGCGTAGAGGCATCAGCAGGATTCCAGAGTCAAGGCCCCTCGTCGACCTCGGATTGAAGTGGGCAGCACAGGACCCGGAGCGGGCGGCGGAGCGCGCGGCGCAGCTCACCGCGATCGACCCGGGCTGGAACTGCCCATGGCCACTGGACTGGCAACGCCACCACCGCGTCCTCGCCGACCTGGCCGATGCCGACGGCCAGCTGCCCAGCATCACACCCGGCGTCCTCATGGACGGCGAGGACATCGAACTGTGACTGCAGCAGCAGAAGCGGCCGGGCACCTGGGCGCGGCTCCTGCCCGAGCAGCAGGAGCGGCTGACCGTGCTGGGCATCAAGCCCGACCAGTCGCCGTCTCCTGCCCCTGCGGGCGGCCACGCGACGGAAGAGCCCGAGCAAGGCGCAGCAGGCATTCCAGTGCGGGCTGACGGCACTCGCGCAGTGGGTGCACGCACAGCCATGGCATGCACCTCAGCCCTCCGCTCGTTGCCCTGTTGCGTACCAAAGACGCCCACGCAGCACTGACAATCGGCAGGCCGAACCGGGGCGCTCTCGAACCCTCTGTCCGTCACCATCTCTGTCTCCCGTTCGGCGTCTATAACCCAGGTTTGCCCATCGTGCGCCCTGTACGGCGGATCTCGATCGCGGGTGGCCGCGTCTGTGGGAGGTATGGCAGCTCAGATAGCCATAGGGGTCAAGCGCCGGGGAGAGTCGTGGGGGAGATCAGTGACGGAATTGAGCGGGCGCTGCTGACACGCCCGGCACCTACGGGCGCCTCGGCATTGCGTTTCCTTATGAGGTCCGAGAAGGGCTCCACGAGGAAGGTGGCACGCCTTCTGGGCGTTTCACAGCGCACCGTGCAGCGGTGGGTGACAAAGAAGTCTGGAGCACGTCGTCCGCCGGGTCCGCGGCATGTCCAGGCAATCGAGGAAGCGGTCCTGGCTCGGTGGCAGCCGCGGGTACGGGCCCGTCGGCGTGCCCGGGCAGAGGCGGAGGGCTTCGTCTTCCATACCCAGGCACGATTCGGTTTCGCCGCGCCGGCAGGGTCCTCGGACGATCCGCGGGTGCGATGGATCACCCAGGACCTGCCGGGAGAGGTAGCCCGGGAACTGTTCGCCGCTCGGGATGCCGACGCTGGCGAGCAGCAGCAGACGGTGATCTTGGCCCGCGCGCTGGGGCACTCCTACTTTCGCGAGTGGGGCCGGCGCGCCCACGGTCTGCACATCACCTTCAGCAACATCGAGTTCGCCGAATTCTCGATCGACTGAGCCTGCCTCTTCGAGCGACCGCGTCAGGGGGTTCAGCGTCGCGAGGGCCTGGCACGCCTGGTCGGCATCGCTTCGTACCTCTCGGCTTCCTGCCGCTCGCGCCAGTCCCACTCCACACGGCTGACCGGGCCTTTGCGGCGGGCTGCGGGCGGCTGTGGCGGGCGCAGCCTGGCCGTCTCCGCCACGCGCAGCAGGTGCGTACGGTCGCCTGGCGCGACGAGCAGTTCCTGGTCTTCGCCGGATACGTGCCGGCTGAAGCAGGCCGCGGCCCGCAGGAAGACGCCCGTCCAGGGCGGTACGGGGTAGGCGGCGCAGCCGTCGGTGTAGCGGGCGCGGTCGTGCAGGGCGAGCGTGGCCGCGGCAGGGTCGTAGTCGCGAGGGCGTGCGGTAGCGAGTTGCTGGAGGGAGGCGCCGGTGAACAGGGCGGCGGCGAGGGCGGCGGCCAGGCGGGGATGAGCGGTCGCCGTATGCAGCCGGTGGGCGACTCGCTGGGCGGTGCGCGCGGTGAGAGGCACGGGCGGTGGGCGGTGCCGGAAGATGATCGAGGGCGGGGTACACACTCCGGCGCAGGGGCGGGGGCTGTCGTAGGAGACGAGGCGGTCCAGTGCGGGCAGGGTGAGCCACCGGCCAGCCGGCCCGGCGGGCTCCTCTGTCGGCGCCGGTTCGGTGATAGGCGTGCCGTAGTAGTGGCGGCGGGCTGCCTCGAAGTCGGTGGTGACGGAGTAGTCGGCCGTCTGCAGGGCCTGGTGCAGAGCGGCGGGAAGGTGAGGGCGGTGGCAGACCAAGGTCAGGTGGACACCGGTGAGGGCCTGTAGCTGCAGGAGGCGCATCGCACGGCGGGCGGTGAGGCGGTGCGCGCGCAGGACGGTCAGCCGGCTCACGGGCAGGGCGATCATCCAGGCCGTGGCGGCTTCCCAGGCGGGCTGACGGCCGCCTGGGAAACGCCCCGGGAGCAGGGGCGGTTTGCCGAGTGCGGCGAGAAGGTCGTGGGCGAGGCCGGTATTGCTGGTAGTACCCGGGCCGGGGTGCAGGGTGATCCGGCCGGACGGCGGATGGTGGGCGGCCAGGGCGGTGTGCGTGTGGAGCACGTCGTCATGGCCGTCGATGACCACAGCGATGGGTGACAGCGGCGGGGTGGGAGGCATGGGCGGTGTGGTCAGGCGAGGCGGCTGAAAGCCCAGCGCAGCAGTTCTTGGTCGACGCGGGGGCGGCCGGTGCGTGCCAGAGCGGTGCGGGTGTGGGCGGTCAGCTGGGCCCAGGCGCGGAAGTTGCCGTGCGCGGCATGCTGGTCGGCGAAGACGATGTCGGCGGGCTCGGCGTCGGCCCAGACAGGGTGGAACAGGGGGATGACGTCGAGGACCTCGCTGGGGGTGAGGCGGGTGAAGTGCTGCCAGATGAAGATGCGGGAGGAGAGCATCGGTTCGCGACGCAGCACGGTGTGGCAGCCCTCGCCGCCGACGAAGATGATCGCGAGCCGGGTTGAGGGTTCGTCCCAGAGGTAGCGGAAGTATTCGAACGCTTCCCCGTTGAGCCACTGGGCCTCGTCGACGAGGAAGGTACGGGGGCGTTCGGCCAGAGCGGTTTTCAGCAGGCGGTCGAACTCGCTGGGATGACGTGGTGGCTCGCCGGCCAGGTCGAGGGCGGTGAACAGTTCGTAGCGCACCGCGCGGGCGGTGGGCCGGGCCCGGAAGGTGACCCGGCGGACGTCCTCGCCAGGTTCGAGCTCGCGCAGGCAGGTGTTGACCGCGAGAGTCTTGCCGAAGCCGGCCCCGCCATGGATACACATCATGGCCCGCGCGGCGACAGTGTCGGTGATGCTCTCCCGGGCGGTGAGCAGGGCGCGGGTGGTGACCACGGACGCATCGGGCAGGTCGACGTACTGGTAGGTGGCCGCGGTCACAAGGCGTCTCCGTCTCCGTCTTCGTCGGTGGTGGGAGGTGCGGCCCGCCCGTCGCGGCGGTCCGGGGCGGTTTCCTCATCGCTGCCGGACGGGAGCGGGACGGGCTGGCCTGATGTGGTCAGCGCGGTCAGGGAAGCAGGAGTGCGCCACCCGGCCGGCGGCGCGGCTAGCGGGATGAGGTCCGGCAGCGCCAGGTCCGACAGGTCGGTGTCGGCGGCCCGGGCGAGTTCGGCCCCGGCCTGCGCGGTGGTCAGTGCGCCGAGCCGCTGCGGGGCCTCCGCCTGGGTGGCGGCGGCGTAGCGCTCACGCTGGGAAGCCTCCAGGTCCTTCTTCAGACGGCGGGTACGGGCGGCCCGCGCGGTGCGTACGGCGCTGATCTGTTCGTCGGTGGCCTGATCAGCCAGGTCCGCGGGGCCGAGGTAGATGCCGGTGACTGCGTGGTAGACCTCGATGCGGTGGTCGTGGTGGGGCATGAAACGGACCCGGACCTGGATCCCGGCCTTACCGGTCATCCACGCACCCACAAAGTCGCGCCTGCGGAAGCGGACGCCGCGGGTGGTCAGCATGCGGGTGCCGGCGTCCTCCAGGGTGAACGTCCACAGATCCGCGGCCGGCACGTCCCGCAGCGGGGTGGGATCGTCCTGCCACGCCTCAAGCGGAGTCTTACCCCGCAATGGTGCGGGGTGGTGCTCGGTGTTCCACCACAGCGTCCAGGACAGCAGCCGGGCGGTGAAGTCCTCGAAGGTGAGCAGCACCTCGTCTTTCGGGCGGGAGGCCCGTTTGCCGGGGCGCGGCTGGCGGGCGTAGCCGGGCAGCGCGGCCAGGAACATGCTCTCCACCGCCCGATTCAGGCCCTCCACGGTGCCCTTGAGGTGGGGTGTGTAAGCGGGCAGGTCCTCCACGCTCACATCCAGGACATCGAACGCGGCGGTCACTGTTTTGGACAGGAAGTCCTTGCCTCGGTCGACCCGTACCTTCTCCGGCAGACCGCCGAAGGGGCCGTAAGGGTCCTCGCGCAGGACCGCGGAGCGCAGCGCGGCCAGCACCGACTCCCGCGAGGGATACACCGGCGTGACCGCCACCCCGGTGATCGCGTTGGTGGCGCAGTCGGTGAACCAGGTGATCCACGGCCGGCGGGCCGTACCCTCCACATCGACCAGGACAGGGGCCTGCACGTGGTCGGTCTCCCACACCTGGTTACGCCAGCCCCGCGGCCGGGCCAGGAACACATCGTGCTTACGTGCCGCCCGCTCCCCTCCCACGAGCCCGGCCCGCTCCCCCGGCGTCAGATCCCGCCGAATCGCCCGATGCAACGTTGTCAGCGACGGCCCGCGGTCCGGCGGGGACTGGTGGGCCGCCCGGACCGTCAATTCCCGGTGGACCGCCCGTACGTTCCCCTTCCACAACGCCAGCAGACCGCGCACCTCCGGGGTGATCGTGAACCTCACACCGGCCCGGCCACGGTCCGCCGGAGCGGCAGCCGCAGCCTCATCGCTCTCAGCAGCGGCAGCCAGCCACCGCCACACCGTGCGCTCCGCCACCCCCAGCGCTACCGCAGCCACCCGGACATGGCCTGCAGTCAGCTCACCCCCCACCCGCAGCGCAAGCAGCCGCCGAACCGCCGGACCACGCAGTGCCACCCGCGACGCCACAGGCAATCCGCCACCCGCACCAACAACACCACCGTCCTCCATGCCAGCCCACGATGCCGCCACGCAGCCACTCAAGGATCAGAAGTGCCGTTCCCATGACAGCGGAGCACAAAGGGATGTACCGCTCCGTGTCAGCAACATGACCCCCATGTACCACCCCATGTCAGTGACCCGATCCCCCAACCCCGCCACCACCAGCACAAACCCCCCACACCTGACGTGCCATCACTGACACCATTCCACTGACATAAAACCGGCACATCGCAGTAGCCGTCGCGGCGGGTCGGGTACGGGACGCCCGGGAATCACTCCCCGGGGGTGACACCGGCGTCAGCCGGTGTCTTCTCGCTTCAACGCCCCCTGCCCGGAACCCTTGCGGGAGCCAGGGCTTACGGAAGCTCCGCGAGCGTTTAAGGTCTCCCCCCTATCGGAGGCGACCGGCGTGAGCTGCCCGCGTGCCGCGTGCACGACGTTCGCGGTGCTGTTCTCGTGACGGTGTAGAACGCCACCGCACGACGAGCAGTAGAACCCTCTGCTGGAAGGGGCGGAGCTTGGGTTTCGCTCCCCGCACTTCCCGCAGGTATAGGCGGTCGGTTCGGCCTTGTCCAGAACGACAAGCTGCGAGCCGTACCAGACGGTTTTGTAGGCGAGTTGCCTGCGCAGCTCGCCCAGACCGGCATCCAGGAGGTGCCGGTTGAACAGGACCTTGGCCTTCACGTTCTTGCCGGGCTTCCCGGGGGTGCCCTTGGCCGAGGCGGTGAGAGAGATGAGGTCGAGGTCTTCGATCGCCACATGCGTGAACCCGGTGGCGAGTTTCTTGGAGACACCGTGCAGGAACGATGCGCGTCGGACCGCGATCTGGTGATGTACGCGGGCGAGTCGGGCTGTGCTCTTCGCTCGCCGTCGCGATCCCTTGGCCGTGCGGGCCAGTGCGCGCTGTGTCTTCGTCAGCTTGGCCATGTGGTCCGTGAGCGGCCGCGGGTGTTCCACCAGTGTGGAGGTGGGGTCGCCCGGGTGGAGGGGTCTGGACAGGGCGAGGTAGCGGGAGCCGAGGGCGACGCCGACGGGCCCGCCGGTGCGTTGGCGGGCGGTCGGGCGGCCGATCTGCTTGACGCGGCCGACGCGTTCGGCGGCCTTCTCGGCCTGGGCGCGGGTCGGGTACGGGGTACGGGTGCCGTCTTCGTCGATGTGTTCCCAGAGCAGGGGGATGTCTTGTCGCACCTTGGCGAGCACGCAGGCATACCAGCGGTGACCGCCTCGGATGACGGTCACGGACTGGATGAGGGCCCGGCCCCGGTCGACGAGCCGCGCGAGCGTCTTGCCCGTGTTGTGGATGCGGATGCTGCCGAGGCCCGGCATCACCAGGCGCCGGTAGCCGTCCAGCCGGATGATCGGCCGCTTCACGTCGTGATAGAGAGCGAACGATTCTGCCGCACGGTTCTTCTTCTTGAACCGGGGAAAGCCGGCACGCCGTCCGGCGGCGCGACGGCCGGAGAGCGACTTCAGCCAGTTCTTCCAGGCGGTCTGCGCGCGGTCGAAGCCTGAGGTGAAGCAGTAGACGTTGACCTCGCCCCACCACGGGCTGCCACCCTCCTCTGCGGGCCGGTCGCGGTCCATGCGCCACAACGCGGTGGTGTCCATGGCGGAGGGGGTGCGGAATCCAGCCCTGAACGCTTCGGCTTTCAGGCTGTTGACCGTGGTGCGGGCCTCGGTGAGCAGCAGGCTTTCGCGCCCGGTGGCGACGGCGTCCGCGCGGGCCGCGGCCAGCCGACGGTCCAGTGCCTCCTGCCCTGCCGGGGCCTGGAAGATGGCCGGGTGCTGTTTGCCGGGGGTGGTGGCCATGAGGGACTTGCGGTGGTGGTCCCACACCTTGATGCGGTCGGTGAGCTCGGCGCCGTCGGCCTTGATCCGGGACTTCGCCTCGGCCTCGCTCAGCCCCGCGTCGAGGTAGCGGGCCCGGCGGGCCACCCAGGCCCGGTGTGACTCGGCCTTCTTCGCCAGTGCGTAGTTGTAGGCCCACCGACAGGCGCCGGCATAGCGGCCCAGCTCGGCTCGCTCGGCATCTGTGGGGTCCAGGGCGAACCGGTATGCACGCAGGACTTGCGTCTCTGGCATATACGTTTCCCCCCGCGTGTCCTGGCTACATAAGTGACTTGCGGCTACGGAATGTAGAGCAATTGTCGGCGTACACGTGAACGCACATAGCCGCGTACGGATGAACGTGCAGAGTTCTTGATGTGCTGAGTGCCGGCCCCCGGCACGCTGCTGCCTGTTGTCGAAGGTCGCAGAGAGGGGTGGGCCATGGTCCTGGACCCGCAGCGCTGGCTCGAGCTCCGGCGTTTTCGCGGTTTGGTGGAGTCCGGGGCGATGAGCCTGTCGGAGGTCGCCAAGGAGACCGGGCTGAACTGGCGGACGGTCAGCAAGTACCTGTCTGCCGACTCGTCTGCGCCTCCGCGCCGGATGGCGAGTGGTCAGCCCCGCAAGCGGGTGGTCGACGAGGTCGCTCCGCTGATCGACGCGATACTGCGGGCGGAGATCCTGATGAAGGCCGCAGTGATTCACGAGCGGCTGGCCAAGGAGTACGGGTTCACCGGGAACTACCAGCGGGTCAAGCTCTACGTGCAGGAAGCCCGCCCGAGGATCGCGGAGGAACTGGGGATCACCCCGCGGGAACTGGCGGGGATGCATCGCAGGTTCGAGGTGATCCCGGGTGCTCAGGCTCAGGTGGACTGGGGCGATGAGGGCAAGCTCCTGGCCCACTTGGGCATCCCGAAGGTCTACTCCTTCCACATGGTGCTGTCGTACTCGCGTGATCCGTTCTGCTGCTTCACCACCAGCCTGGACCTGCAGACGTTTTTCGACTGCCATCGGCGGGCATTCGCGCACTTCAACGGGGTCCCGATGACGATCGTCTACGACCGCACCAAGACGGTCGTGCGCCGTCACGTTGCCCCGGGTGAGGCGGTTCCACTGCATCCGGAGGCGGTCGGGTTCGCCGGCCACTACGACTTCGACATTGATGTGCTGGCCGCCTACCGGCCCCAGGGCAAGGGCCGCGTCGAACGCCAGGTCCTGATCGTCCGCGACCACGTTCTCTCGGGCCGGGCCTTCTCCTGCATCGAGGAGATGGACGCCGCCTTCACCGCATGGGTACCGAAACGACGAACCCAGACGCACCGGACTCACCAGCAGGTCATCGGTGAGCGGGCAGCTCGTGACCACGCGGCTCTCAAGCCGTTGCCACCCACTCCGTATCTGGTGGCCGAACGTCATCTGCGGCCGGTCGGCAAAGACTGCCTGGTCGCCTTCGGCGGGAACCTCTACTCAGTCCCCGCCCGCAAGGTCCGACCGCGTCAGCTGGTGGAGATCAGGGCCACGAAGTCGCATGTCATGCTGCATTCCACCATTGCCGACGCCAGCGGCGAGACGCTGCTTGCCATGCATCCACGGGCAGTGGGACGCGGGGTCCGCGTCGTCGAAGAACAGCACTGGGACGGCCTGCCCACCGGCAAAGGACGCCGGACCACCACCGGCGACGCCTTGCCCCGGCCGCGTCACGAACGCCCCCCGGGTGAGGAGAGCGGACCGCTGCAAGCCCTCCTCAACCGGGCTGCGGCCACCCGCGTCGAGGTCGGCCGCCGACCGTTGTCGGTCTATGACGAACTGACCGGGACCCGCCCTTTCACCAGTAACCGAGCGACGAAGGAATCGTCTTGAGCGAGCTGACCGGCAACCGCATCCGCACCACGGCGGCCAAGCTCGGCCTGCCCCACCTGGCGGAAACCATCAACGAGTACACGCGGCGGGCGGACGAGGGGAAGATGGGCTACCTCGACTTCCTCGACCTGGTCCTCTCCGAGGAACTCGCCGTCCGCGACGACCGCCGCTTCCGCCAGGGCCTGCGGCTCTCCCGGCTGCCGCACCACAAAACGATCGATGAGTACGACTTCTCGTTCCAGCCCGAGCTCGACCCGCGCAAGATCAAAGACCTGGCCACCCTGTCCTTCGTCGAAGCAAAGGCCAATGCCGCCCTGCTGGGGCCGCCCGGCGTCGGCAAGACCCACATCGCGATCGCGCTGGCTGTCGCGGCCTGCCGGGCCGGCTACTCGATCTACTTCACCAGCCTCGACGACATGGTCCGCAACCTCAAAGCAGCCGAGGCAGCCGGACGTCTGACCAGCAAACTGGGTTCCTACCTGCGGCCGAGCGTTCTCGTGGTCGATGAAGTCGGCTACCAGCCCCTCGAACGCGCCGAGGCGAACCTGGTCTTCCAGGTCATCTCCAAGCGCTACGAAAAGGGCTCCATCATCCTGACCTCGAACAAGACCTTCAGCAAAGCGCACATGTTCCGGCGAACCTGTGCGAGGCGGCGCCGAAATTCGACAGGTTCGGCTGTACTCAAGCCGTCTCGGATGGTTGGTCGGCCTGCCAAGCGGTCCTGAAGGCCTCGAACTCGGCGCGGGGGAAATGATCGCCCTACTTGCCTCGGTGTCCGCTCTCGCCATACGTCGGAGAAGCAGCCTCACATGCCGCTCGGGTGGGTGGAGAGCCAGTCGGGATGTGCTGCCTTGAGGGCAGTGACGCTGGCGCTGGGGGCAAATACATCCCCGCCTCCGTCATACGGGTGGTACAGCCAGCGAAGATCGAGCGGTGCCAGCGTGACGCCCGCGATAACCTCATCAGCGACCAGCCTCAGCAGCGGGTCCAGTGCCTGCCTGCTACGGGGGCGGACGCTGACGTATTCGTGCTCGTAGACGATGTAATCCGGGAAATCATCATCGTGGACATGGCTGCCCCAGTGCCGGGCATCCGGGTCGACCTGCCGCAGTTGGGGCATGCGTGCGATGGGTTCGGCATCCCCGTTCCATTCCCGGGTGACCACATACAGCTCGGGGTCTCTCGGCCCCAACTCGTTCAACACGGTGTGATGACGATCAAGCATGATTGCGTACTCGCTGTCGCTTTCGGGGTACCGCTTTGACCCGGGGAGGCTATGGAAGCGCACCCACCGGTCGGGGTGGACATGCCGCATCTGACGACCCTCCGGCAGGGCGGGCCATCGCTCTTCCCAAAGGGCCGATAGTGCATCCAGACCCAGACCCAGGCCCTGCCGGGGAGACGTCTCGCTCATCGCTCCATGATCGGGCAACTGTATGATTCCGACAACCGAATTGATTTCCGGGTGCCAGCACCTCCCAGCACCCCAACGGAGATCGGCATCGCACATGGAACCTCAGTAGGTCGACCGGCGCCGACATTATGGTGCATTCGGCTCGGGCAAGCGGCCTGGATCGACGTGGTCGGTGAGGTAGATCATGACGCCCTCGGGGTCCATGCCGAAGGTCACGGCGACGAGTCTAGGGTCGAGGGTGTTCAGGTGTTCACCAGCTCGGCCAGGCGGGTGCACCGCAGCGTCCGGGGCGGGAACACCGCAGGGGTCCAGGATGTGACTGACATAGGCGGTCGAGGCCGCTGCCCGGCCGAATTTGGTGATTTTGGTGACGATCACGTGGGGGTTGTCGGTGCGGTGGCTCTCGCGGTGGGCCCGGCAGCATGGCAAGACCGACCAGCTGTCCGGGTCCAGCAGCACCGGATGCGGGCGTTTACCCAGGTGGATGGTCCTGTTGATCGGATCGAAGTCGTCGACGCGCAGGTGGCTCACCTCGCTGCTGGAGGCTGCGTGAAGGAGGGCCAACATGCCGAGCAGGACCTCGTGGGGGTGGGCGTCGATGCTGGTGGCCAGCGGCGGAACAACCGACGCTGCTGGTCGACGGCGACCGTGGCTCCGCTCAACCCTGACGGGCCCTTCGCCTTCAGACCCCGGGTGGGGTCGACGAGGATGACTCTGCCGGAGCGGACGAAGCGGAGAACTGCCGCAACACGGTCAGCCGACGCTGACGGGCCTTGGGCTGGGTGGCCAACGTCTGGAACTCCCGCGGGTCCCGGGCAGGTTAGGGACCGCTCGACCCTCGATCACCCGTAGACGCGACTCCTCCATCGGGCACACCTTCCTTACACCTGATGAATGAAGGTAGTGCCTTCAAAAGCGTGCTGTCAGCGAGACAATCAAAGAGACGCCCAGAACCCGTCTATGGCCAGGTGGCAGGGCAGACTCCCCGCGGGGAACAAATGCCAGCCCCAGATGAATGGGGCCAGGTCTTCGGCGACGAAGTCCTCGCCACCGCCATCCTCGACCGCCTCCTGCACCACTGCGAAGTCGTCGCCATCAACGGTCCCAGCTACCGGCTGAAGAACCGCCTCAAGGCCATCGAGCGCGAGACGGAAGTCGCCTGATCCGGGAGTTCAATCCTGGCCCAGTTCCTCGCCCGGCGGGATGAAGGCGTCGGCACTGTCGGCATCGTCAACATGCCCGTGAGCGTCCATCGTGATGGCTGTTGCCCGGCCCTGCGAGGTGATCAGCCACGCGAGTACCTGTTCCGTGAGCGGGCCGTTCCCCGGGCCCTCGTCTTTCCAGTGGGCCCGCCACCCACCACCAGGAACTGCGGCTACGACCTGGTCGGCCTTCTCAAGGTGGGAGAAGTCCTCGTATTCCGTGACGGGACGCATGGCGCCTCGCTTCGGGTCGACGACAAGCGCCGTCCCAGTTGCCGGGTCCCATGCCTCCACCCGCACCATGCGGCCGATCTCGGTCTCGGTGCCATTGAAGATCGCGGTCCAGCCGGTCTGATTGAAGTAACGAAGGTCCACCGCCCCATCCTCTCGCATGGCGATGAGCGCAGCGGGCGGCTACTTGCTCTGCACGTTCATCCGTACGCACCTCTGCACATAGGCGAGTACGCCGACAGCAAGGGCCAGGCCCGCTGGACCATGCGCTGGAAGACCGCCCTGAACGCCTTCGACATCACCTTCGACGGCCGCCTCTCCGCAGCTCGTCAGTAACCCCAACCACCCTGGTTACACCGTTCGTTTGACAGACCCGCACCGCGCTGACCCACCCGACTCCCGTCCCTGCCGGGCGCAGCCGATCGAGGCTCCCCCGCACTCGTCAGCCCCGGCAGGGACGGGCCTCACGTACGTGCCGTGCCCATGACTGTGGGGGTTCTGGCCTCTGCCACAGAAAGTCAGCCACCACGGCGGGCGCGCCGACCGACCACCCGCCACGTGTGTCTCGCTCAACCCCGCACCGGCATCAGCCCAGTTATCTCCATCGTCGCGACCCCCAGCCAGGCAGCAGGCATGGGCGTCCGGGACGGCCCGAGCCCGCCGGGCGGCCTCTCAGGCGCTCGGCCAGTCTGCTGCTGAGCGGTCGGACCAGGGCTTCCGATTGGTAGTCCGGCCTACGCTCCCGGGCTCTGCGCGCCGAGTGGTCGGCGGCCGTCGCCAGCGGGGCGGCAGACAGGAGCGGGCGGCGGTCGCCGACCGCCGGCGCGCGGCGGCCCGCGTCAGCGGGGCGCCCTTGATGAAGTAAAGAAACTCTGAACAGCTCGCACCACGCTGGCCGCTTCGCGCGACGCCATCGTTCTCCTCGGCCACTCTCTCCGTGACCCCGCAGGGGCCGTCCACTGACTCGATGAAGGCGGCGAACCGCCCTCCGAGCCGGACCCGTCCGTTGACGTTGCCGTCAACTACTGCCGTCAGACACCCCAGAGGCCCCACTGGAAACAAATTCCGATTGGGCGTTGCGACAGCCGTCACTCGGCCGAATCGTAGGGTGGCTCGCCAAGCGCGTGAACGAGACGGTTGACTACTTCACCAACAGTGAAGTCCCATCCAGTCAGGCGCTGCCCGCTCCAGTTAATCCCCACCCGGAAGTCATCCTTGGCTAGATCCGGCAAAGCCGCACTTCGCCAATGGTCCAGCGGCATTGCAACAGCTCGAAATTGAGGACCCCATAGCTGAGCGGCGCGCTGCGCACGGGTCTCCGACGACCAATAGGGGAAAGCTGGTTGCCCGGAACTTGAGACCGGGGTCGGACTGCCGTGATCGTCTCGAACCCACCAAACGGTACGTGTCAGAGCAATCTCACGGAAGAAAGCCGCCGTCTGCGCCCCGCTTGTGCTCACCTGAATCCTCCTAGATCGTCCCGACTTCAGCATCACGCTTGGACGCGGCGCCAGAGGCGCACTAGCGCCGCGCCCGTCCGCAGCGTTAGTAACCGGGCGGCAGCCTACGGTATCCGCCGGGGTCCATAATTGCATGATCCTCTGGCCATCGCGGTGTTAGCAACATGCCACCATCCCGGTCGGGAATAGGTTCATGGCTCAGCTCCATTGATTCCCGCGATCCGTCCGGACGCTGCCGCTGTGGCGCCGATCCCCGCTTCATACGACCGATGTTCGCGGCACCGTATTGGTCTGCGGCGCCCGGCTCCGCCGCTTCGTTCTTCCAAAATCGCTTGCGCATGGTGGACAAGGATGGTGCGACGCCATTCTTACTGGGTGTGGAATAATCTTCGCCCAATTTCCAACGCCCACCGCAGTTACTGTTGTGAACGAGTACCGGCGTAGTCCCCGCCAGCACATAGTACGTGTGGAGGCCGTCAACGGTGAGGTTGCGGGTTTCCATGGTCTTTTGGAAGGAGCGGGTTGTGCGGACGATTACAGGTGTGCCGACGTCCGTGCGCAGTGTCATGCCGGAGTGAAGGTCCGCGGTGTCTACCCAGGCATGTTCGGAGGGGGACCAGAACGGGTGGTGGTCGGTGGCGATGAGTTCTACGTCGCCGGCATTGGTGGTAACGGTCAGTTCGGTGAAGTCTTTGTCATCTTTGGTGATGATGGTGGCGAGGACTTCGCGTGGTTCGGTCTTGCCGGTTTCAGGGTCAGTGGCGATGACCTTGTCGCCGGTCTGGACGTCTTTGAGTGGCTTGGTCGTGCCGTCGACCGTTTTGACTTGCTGGGTAGGCAGGAAGCTGTTTTTACATATTCCGATCTTGCGTACGGCATTTTTTTCTGCCATGAGCTCGTCTGCTTCGAACGCAAGCCCGAATATGGCCCCGGCTGCTGCGCCCTCAGCTTCGTTGCTGAGAGCTTCCGTCGTTGACTCGTCATCGCCGTCGACGAGGTCGGAAACCGCTGCTTGGGCGAACCCTGCTGCCGCGCCGCAGGCAGGGGTCGCCAGCAGAGTAGCGCCGCCGGTTTCCAAGGACCCGGCGACTAGTGCGCTCTCGCACACGACGCCTACAACGACCCCGGCCGCAATGCCTGCAACCTCACCGGCGAGCTTGCCCCAGCTGAACCCGCCGTCTCCGTCGCCAGCAGGCTTGGAGCCGGAGCCGCCAATCGTGGGGCTCCCTGAGCTCGGCGACGGCGGCTGCTGCGGTTGCGGTTTCTCGATCGGCTTCGGGTGGCAGTGTCCGGTCCCGTCGTCTGCGCAGAGGCCTGTCGGGTCCTTGAAGTTGATGGGGTCGTTGTGGGTGTAGCTGAAGGCGGAGAGGTTTTGTGGGTCGTAGGGGGTGCTGAGGGGGTCGGGGCTGAGGAAGCGGCCGAGTTTGGGGTCGTAGGCGCGGGCGCCGAGGAGGGAGAGGCCGGTGGCAGTGTCTTCGGTTTTGCCGAGGAAGCCGTGGTCGGTTCCGGTGGGTAGGTTGCCGCTGCGTTCGTCGCCGAAGGGTGTGTAGCGGCGGCGGGTGGCGGTGCCGGTCTTGGCGTCGACGGCCAGCTGGGTCGATGCCTGGGTGTCGGCCATCAGGTAGGTGACTTTGCCGCTGCCCGAGTCAGTGGTGCGCATGGCGACGGCTGCTGTGCCGCAGGCGTAGTAGCGGGTGGCGGTGGCGGTGTGGCCGTCGGTGGTGCGTAGTTCGGTGCCGCCGAGGTAGGCGACTGTTTCCTGGGGGTTGGTGCGGACCAGGAGGTTGCCGTCGGCGTCGTAGGTGTAGCGGGTGAGTTCGGTGCCGGTGGTCTTGGTGGTGGTGACGGTGTTGAGCTGGCCGAGCGCGGTCCAGGTGTAGTCGGTTTTCTTGTTGTCGGCCGTGGTGGCGCCCGGTTCGACGCGGTGCTCGAGCTGGCCGTCGGGGGTGTAGGTGAAGGTGTCCTTGGAGGTGATGGTGGTGCCGGATTTGTTGTCGATCTGGCGGACGCCGTGTGGTGGTTGGTCGGGGTTGGCCGTGGTCCAGGTGCCGCTGTCGTCGTAGCCGGGGTAGAGGTAGTCGCGGGTTGTCTGCTTGGCGGCCGCGTCGGTGTCGGTGACGCTTTGGAGGTTGCCGAGCCGGTCGTAGGTGTAGCGGGTCTGGTAGGGGGCTTCGCCGGTGAAGTCGGAGACTGCACCGACAGCAGGGGTAGCCCAGTTGGAGCAGTCGCTCGCGGCTGCTCTGGTGTAGGCGTCGGTCAGGCGGGCCAGGTCGTCGTACCGGAAGCACTGGGACTGGGCAGTCTGGCCGCTGGCCTGCTCCCTCAGTTCGGTGAGTTTGCCGTCGGGGTCGTAGCTGTAGGTGTCCTTCTGGGACTCTTGGATGAGCCCGTTGACGTTGACCGTCGTGGAGATGGAGTCCAGGCGGCCTGTGCCGTTGGTGTCCTGGTAGGCGTAGGAGCGTTTCGCGTTGACGCCGGTGCCGGTGAATGTCCCGCCGTAGTCGCGCCCTACGAGACGGCTGTAGTCGTCGTAGCGGGTGCTGTTGACGTAGACGGCGTTGCCGAGTGTGCCGGTGAGCCGGTCCGGGTGGCCGTAGCTGTCGTACGAGGTGGTGACGGTCTCGGCGTCCAGGCCGCCGGCCTTGGGGTAGGTGGCGGTGATGATGTGGTCGGCGGCGTCGTAGGTCTGGGTGGTGGTGTAGCTGCCGGCGAGGCCGTTGACGTTGGCCGGGATGGTGGTGGTGGTGCTCAGTGGCCGGCCGCGGGTGTCGAAGCTGTTGATCTTCGAGGTGTACGCGTTGCCGTCGGTGTCGCGGCTGGTCGTCGTGGTCACCTTGCCGAGCCCATTGGGCACGGTCGGGTCGTCCCAGGTCCAAGCGGCCAGTTCGTTGCTTCCGCTGGACACCGAGGTCTTGCGGCCGATGTTGTCGTAGGAGTACGTGACGACAGTCTTTTTGGCATTGCTGGTGACTGTGTCGATCTGCCCGTTTTCGTCGTATTTGGTGATGGACTCGCCGGCGTCCGGGTCATTCACCGTGAGGCGCTGCTTGGCCCAGTCGTAGGTGTAGGCGGTGTTGTTGCCGCGGGCGTCGGTGATCTGCGTCAGTTCGCCGTTGCCGCCGTACTGGTACTGAGTGGCGAACAGGGAGGTGCCGTCGTGTTCGACGACCTTGGAGACCTGCCCGTAGACGTCGGCGTAGGTGTCGGTGTCGCCTCTGTCGGGCTGGCTGACTGTGGTGTAGTCACCGTTGTATGTGGTTGTCACCCGGTTGGCGGCCTGGATCTGGGAGGTGGTTCCGTCTCCTACTCGGAGCCGGGACTGCACCGTTCGCGCTGCCCAGTCGACCAGGTGTTCCGTGTAGGACGGCAGGTCTTCAAGCTTGGGCGAGACGAGTCCGTCGGACGCTGCTGCCCCTCTGCTGCGGAAGACCGCTGAGGTACCGACGGTGTTGCCCGCGCTGTCGTAGCGCGTCACTGCGACCTGGCGGTAGCTGGCCTGTACCGGGATGACGATGTCGGGAAGCGGGTTCTGGGTCTCACGGGTACGCCCGAGGCCGTCGAGGTAGGCGTAGGAGGACAGGTATGTGGATCCGGACTGAAGGGTCTGGGTGCTCACCTGGGGGAAGTCGGTCACGGAGTCCGGTATGCCGCTGCTGGTGGCAGTGGGAATGGAGTATCCGAACTTGAGCGATGGGGAAGTGCCTGTCTCGGTGGGCTTCCACACCTCGGTGGTGCGGCCGGCCGCGTCCAGGGTGACCGTGGTGACGTTCTTGTTGGCGTCCTGGGTCTTGTACGGCACGCCCCAGAACCGGGACATCCACACGGTCGTGCTCAGCGGACCCTTGGCGGACATGGTGCCGTCGGGATCAGCCGTTGTGCTGGTGATCCCGTTGGTCGGCCATAGGTTGGCCGGGCTGTACGTCGTGGTGGTGCGGTTGTGTTTGCTGTCGTCGCCCCAGATGGCACGTCCGGCGTCGTCGTAGCCCGCCCAAATGCTGCGGTACGTGCTGGCATCGGTGTAGGTGCGGACTTCGGTGGCGTTGCCGTCGACCGGCTTGTCCGTGTCGATGGAGGTCGCGTTGTCGAACAAAGTGGCCGTGTATGTGTCCTGGTTGGCCGCCGCGCGGTCGGCGCACCCGGTGTTGTAGTGCCGTACCTCGTCCTGGAGGGCCGTCCAGCGCTGGGCGCCGGTGGAGTCGTAGTCGTCGGTGTTGTAGGCGCGGCCGTAGGTGGTGCAGCGGTTGTCGGCGACGTTGGTCTCGCCCCAGTCGTCGGTGCGCAGGGGCAGGCCGTAGGTGGTGGAGGTGCTGTTGGTGTCGTCGAACTCGCTCTGGACGACATGCTCGCGCCAGCCCGTGGAAATCTTGGTCTGCGTCGTGGTCTGGGCTTCGCGGACGAAGCGCGCGTCGGCTATGCCGTCGTAGGTGGCGGTGGTGTGGGTCCAGTAGCTATGGAAGACCCGCTCGTGCGAGTTGCCGGTGTCGTCGCGCTGGGATGTCTCGATCGTCTGGCCGGAGAGCCAGGGTTCGTCGGTGTAGGTGGTGCCTTCGCCGTCGCTGACGCTGACCGCCCGGGTTTTTGAGGGGTCGGTCTTGTCGATGCGGTCACCGTCCAGTCCGCGGTAGAGCCAGTTGTAGGTGGTGTGCTTGGCGGTGCCTGTTCCGGTGGTGACGGCGACTTGCTGGTAGCCGCGCCAGTCGGTCCAGGACTCGTCCTCGTCCTTGGTCAGCGGGTCATTGGTGAACGCCCATCCGGCGCCGCCCGCGTAGTCGTACGAGGTGGTGATGACGGGTGCGCCGTCCTGGTTGCTGGTGACGGTGGGGTCGACTTCGACCTGGGTCACCAGGAACTTCTTGAACCAGCCGGACTTCGCGTCCGTCTCGCCCTCTGGGGTCCACTTCTGCCAGAAGCAGTCCTGCTTGTTGGACGCCTGGGTGGGGAGGGACGCTGCGTCGCAGGCGTCGGGGGCGCCGTAGGTGACGGTGGTGGTCGCGCCGAGCTCGTCGTGGATGGTGCTGATGCGCCGGAAGTTGATCTCGCTGGAGCCGACCTTGTTGTCCAGGTCGACACCGTTGAAGTTGATCACGGGCAGGACTATGTCGGTGCCGTCGCCGTAGGTCTTGCGCTGCATGTAGTCCAGCCACAGCGTCTTGCCGATGGTGCCCGCGGGGTTCGGCAGTCCGTGCTTGGTCTGGTACTGCTGCACCAGGTCCCAGCCGTCACCCGTGGTCTTGAGGGCGAACGTCTTGATGTCCCAGAGCATGTCCTTGGTGAAGAACGTGGGGAAGTACGTCTTGCCGGCGCAGTTGTAGTCGTTCGCCGTCCCGTCGCACATCAGGTCGACCGGGACGTCGGGGTAGGAGGTGGGGGTGGAGCTGATGGACGGGCAGGCGCTGGGTTCGTCGCGCAGCGGGTCGGCTTCGGCCATGCGTTCCACGCACCGGCCCACGTGGGTCAGTTCGACCCTGCCGGTGGGCTTGGAGTCGGCGATCTGGGTCGGCCAGCCGTACTCGACGGCGCTCAGGTAGCCGCCCGAGGTGTACTGGCGGGGCTTGTCCGTGTTCGCGACGGACCGGTAGTGGTTGTATTCCTTGTCGTAGAAGTAGGTGGTGTCGACCTCGTTGGCGTCCATGACCCGGTCGAGGTTCCACCGCCAGGCCTGGGTGCACGGCTCGGGAAACTGGTCGTGGCAGGGCTCTCCGGCGTTGTTGCCGACCACCGGCATCGTGTACACCGACGAGGTCGCCTCTTGGGTGCGCTCGGAGCGGCCCCAGCCGAAGTAGTAGCGCTGGCCGTCCTGGGTGCCGATCACCCAGTACTCGTCATCCGCGCCGTGGCCGCCGGTCAGGTGCTGGACCCGCCAGCCCGGGTCGTCCCTGAGGTGGTAGGAGCCGGTTCCGGTGCCGTCCTGGACGAGCTCGGAGGTGACACCGTTGAGGCTGATGACGTAGACCGCGCCGTCCGGTTCCTTGTCCGTGTTGGGCGAGTCCCAGCACATGTCGCCGATCGTCGGCAGACCGTCGTCGGAGCAGTTGCGGTAGCGGCGTTCGATGAACCCGACGCCGAGGTCCCAGCCCATGCCGGCCCAGGACGCCTGGTTGTTCGTGGCCGAGGTACGGCCGTCCACGGACTGCGAGTTGTAGGACAGGCCCAGGGAGGGCGCCGAGCCCATCGCGGGAGCAGGCAGCTGGATCGGCAGGTTGTAGGTGAACGCACCGGACCCGGTCGAAACCGACCACGCCCCGGAAGCAGCAAGGGAGGAAGCGCGGTAGTCGCCCTGATCGAAGGAGGACCCGGTCGTGACCGCGTAGACAGTGGCGCCCCCACTCGTGCCCAGCTGGGTGGACAGGCCAGCGTCGCCACCATCGGTGCCGGGGTCTGCGACTGTGGTGTCCGCGTCGGCTGTGACCGTCGCTGTCAGCGTGCCCGTCTTGACGTCGTTGTCGCTCGGCACGACCTCACGAGCCGTACAGCCCTCCGCCTCCGGAGTGGTCAGCGCACAGGCAGGAAGCTTCACCAGCATCAGACGCTGCGCGAAATCACCACCGTAGGCGTACTGGAAACCTGAATAGTCGATCCCCAGCTGCACCTGGCCCGGCTCACTGCCGCCATCGGTCCGGGAAACCTGGACACCCAGACCCACTCCCCCGACCGGAGCAACCGCTTCCCGGTCAAGGACCTGCACATCGACCTGCTCCGGGGTCAACGGATCCGCGACCGGATCCGTCGCGCCAGAGCCTGTGGGTTCGGGTGACGGCGCATCGGAGGCGGAGGGGCTCGCCTCCGGCGAGGCATCTTCGCCTGACGTCGCAGACGGCGACGGATCGTCTGCGGACACGACCCGGCCGGCCCCGGCGAACTGCGGCGCGGGACCGGGCCCCTCTGCAACAGGCGCGACCTCCACGACATCGGCAACCCGGCTCTCGTCGCCGCCCGGCGTAGGCGACGGTGTGGCCGAGGACGGTGCGGTGGGAGACGGCGCATCGGACGGGGTCGCTATGACAGTCCCTGGGTCCCCCGGCGCTGCCGTCGACAGATCGACGCGCGCCTGAGCCGCAGCCGGCCACTTCGGCTTCGGAAGAGCCTTCCCCGCCTCTTCCGCCTGCTGGGCGGCACGGAGCCAACTGATTGCGACGGGACGATCGGTGTCGAGTCATCCGCAGCCACCGCCCCCGGCGGCGACACCACCGACACAGTCGACAGCAAGCCGGAGAGCAACGCCCCGGCCACTCCCAAAGAAACCCACCGCGTACGCCGAGAACCCACTGACGCTCCCACCCCATGCGAGGCACACGTCAGCGAACCCCACCATCAACATTTGACCCGCCGAGATGTATGGCAGCCGCCGCGCTCCCCAGCACGGCATGAAGAAGCCACCAGATGATCTCGATCGGTGTATGGGGACGGTAGTTCGTGTGAACCAACTGTGAATAGAGTGATCACGGAACCGTTCCCTCCGAACGCAGTGATCCGCGTCACAACAACGAGCGGCGTGCGGCGGCGGTCGTGCACACGTATATCCGAGTCGCGCAGACGGTGTACGTCCTCGCGACGACATACACCCGCTCGACGAAGACCCTCCGGCCGTTCGTTCAGATCACCGGGCTCCGACCCCGCGTTGTAATCCTCCAAACGGCGCTGGTCAGAGGGCCGATGAGAGGTCTGGGGACAGAACGTGGCTGCTCGGGTTGGACGTGCCGCTGGGGTGCTCGTGATGGCGATAGCCCTGCCGCTGGCCGGTTGCGACAATCACCACGGTGCCGGCACCGCCACCAGCACCGCCGGTGCCACCAGCACCGCCAGCACCGGCGGTGGCGGTGGTGGCGGTGGGAGCAAGGAGAACGCGGCGGCTGCGGTCGAGGCCGCCCGGGCCTATCAGCAAGCCTCGGTGGATAAGGATTGGGAGGCCGCCTGCGAAGCCCGCACCGAACGTCTGCGGCAGAGCTTGGGGGCGGACACTATCGCCGAGTGCATCGAAATCACTCGTGCACCCCGGCTCCGCGACTACCCGGACGCGCGGGTGAGCACCGGCAAGCCGGTCGAAGTCTCGGCCTTCGGTCCGCACCCGGCGGGAATCGGACTGCGGGTGACCGTGGAACTCGGCAAAGCGGCACCCGGCATGACCATGGACACCGCGCTGCGGCTCGTTCCCGGCGAACGGGGTACGTGGCTCGTCGATCAGGCAGTCAACCTCGTCGAGACCAAGAGCCCGAACTCCAAGGCCGTGCGCGCCGCACTGCGCCGCAAGTGAGAGCCCGAGTTCCCGCCTGCTGCTGCAGCGGCGAGGAGCCAGCTCGTCATGCTCGGCTGCATCGTCTGGCCTGACACGGTCTCGCCCGACTCACTGATCAGGTGGTGTCGTCTCCCGGACGCGACTGCCCAGATACGGGAGTGTTCGCTGGGGTCCTGCCCCGCGCCCTGTCAGGGCCGGGGCAAGTCGATGGACATCAGGATGGTCTTGTCCGTGCCCGGCTCGTCTCCTCGGTCAGTCCACCCTTCCCTGTCAAGTTCTGCGTGTTGAACTGCCGTTTGCCTGTGCCACTGGCCCAAGGTCCAGCTCCTCCCCTCCTGTCCACGGTCGCGCAGAGCTACTCAAGAAGCCGAAGACGTGGTCTACAGCTGGCGAAGGCGAGCGAGGATGTACAGCCGCGACGGCGTCGCCGGCGCCTGGAGCGATGGCGCTTCGCGGCGGCTTCGGGAGCACCAGCCGGAGCAACGGGTTCTTCCCATCCGTGGGTGTTGGCAGTGCTCGTGAGGTCGGCCCGATGCTGGCCTCACGAGCAGTGGAGTGGTGCTGCGGCGCTCGGGGCTCAGGCGCGGGGCTGCATGTACTCGAAGACAGAGCCGTCCGGGTGGCGGGCGACGATCCTGGTGCCGTTGGGTACTTCGTTGAGTGCTTCGAGGATCTCGGCGCCGGCCTTGCCGAGAGTGTCGAGAACGGGGGTCAGGGATTCCACGATGACGGTCGCGTTCTGCGAGACGTACTTCTCCAGCGGGCCGGAGTAGAGCAGGAAGGGTCCTACCAGTGCCAACTCCAGTTCATTGTAGGGGAATCGGCGGACTTGCGCGTCCCCGGCCAGGTCCTGGTAGAGAGGGACCGCGTCTTCGAGGCTCTCTACTTCGACGTTTGCGATCATTGCTCGCATGTTGCTGCTCACGGAGATCTTCTTTGCTCAGTTGGCGGTGAAGGCGGGGTAGTCGGTGTAGCCCTCGGTGTGACCGGCGTAGTAGGTGTCCCGGTCGCCGTCGGCCAGCGGGTGGCCCTGCGCGAAGCGCTCGACCAGGTCGGGGTTGGCGATGAAGGGGGCGCCGAAGGAGACCGCGTTGACGATCCCGTGGTCGAGGATCTCGTTGCCGAGGGCCTGGGTGAAGCCGAGGTTGGCGACGATGTTGCCCAGGTAGTGGGCGCGGTAGCGGGAGAAGAGGGCGATGCGCTCCTCGATGGTGCCGGGGGTGCCCAGGAGGTGCAGGTAGGCCAGGTTGCTGTCGTTGAGCTTCTTGAGCAGCTGGTCGTAGTCGGCGAGTGTCTCCTCGTCCGCGGTGAACGTGGTTCCGTTGGTCCAGCCCGGGGACATCTTCACGCTGATGCGGTCGCTGCCCCACACGTCACTGACGGCGTCGAGGATGTCGAGGAGGAACTGGGCCCGCTTCTCGCTGCTGCCTCCGTAGGCGTCGGTGCGCTGGTTGAGACGTGGGTTGAGGAACTGCGGGATCAAGTGGGATTGCTGGGCGTGGATTTCCACGCCGTCGAAGCCGGCGCGGCGGGCGTTCTCGGCCGCATGGCGGTAGTCGGCGATGGTGGCGGCGATCTCAGCGGCGGTGTAGGCGCGCGGGGTGACGGTGTCCTTCGGGCCGGAGGGGGTGAAGGACTTCTCGCCGGGGTTGATGGCCGAGGGTCCGGCGGGCAGGCGGCCGCCGAGGTGGTCGGGGTGGGAGGCCGTGCCGAGGTGGCCGAACTGGGAGACGATCCGCCCGCCGGCCTCGTGGACGGCTTCGGTGACCTTCGCCCAGCCGGCGGTCTGCGTGTCGGTGTAGATGCCGGGCGCGTGGATGAAGCCGATCGCGTCGGGGTTGACCCAGGTTCCCTCGGTGACGATCAGGCCGGCGGCGGCGCGCTGTGCGTAGTAGGTCGCGTGCAGGTCGGTGGGGGCCAGCTCGGCGTTCTGAGCGCGGGCGCGGGTCATGGGGGCCATGACGATTCTGTTGGGGAGCTCCAGCGCGCCGAGGCGGACGGGCTGCAGCAGGGGCTGGGTGGTGTTCATGAGCAACTTCCTTGTGCTGGGGGTGGAGGAGGAGAGCGAGGAATGGGTGAGGGCCCGGCTCAGTCCTGTTTGAGGGCGTGGAGGCCGGAGAGTGGGCCGCCGAGCTGCATGAGGCGTCCGCCCTCGCGCAAGGAGCCGAGGTCGACGGGGGCGAAGCCGAAGGCGGCGGTGAGGTCCTTGACGGTGGTCTTGGCGTCGGCGTCGTCACCGGCGAGGAACAGCACCTGGCGTCCGGCCTGGTGGCGCGGGTCGGCGGCGATGTACTGGCCGTAGAGGGTGTTGAACGCCTTGACGACGCGGGCTCCGGGCAGCAGTGAGGCGACGTGTTCGCTGCCGGTCAGCTCGCCCAGGTCGGCGATCTTCGTGTGCGGGGGCGGGGAGGTGAACTGGTTGGTGGCGTCGATGACGATGCGCCCGTCGAAGGGTGGCAGGCTGGCTACCGCGTCCGGGATCTGGGGCCAGCCGACTGCGAGCACGACGAGTTCCGCCGCGGCGGCTTCCTCCGGGGTGCAGGCGTGGGCGAGCGGTCCGAGTTCGTCGGCGAGGCCGGCCAGGGAGGCGGGGCCGCGGCTGTTGCTCAGTACGACCTGGTGGCCGTGGGCCACGGCGTGGCGGGCGATGGCCTGGGCGACGGTTCCGGCGCCGAGGGTTCCGATCTTCATGGCGGTGCCCTTCGTGGGGTTCAGGGTGCGGGGCTGGTGAGCAGGACGGTTCCGCTCTTGCCGGGGCGGCGGACATCGTCGATGGCCTTCGCGAAGTCGGCGAGGTCGTAGCTGGCGGCGACCTCGAAGAGTTCCGGGGCGGTCGCGGCCAGACGGGCGGCGAAGGCGACGTCCTCGGCCCGTTCGTCAGGCGTGCGGGCGGCCATCCACTGGAGGATGGACGTGCCCCGCACGGTCAGGGCCCGCGGGGTCAGCGCGAGCGACTCCAGCGGCGTGCTGCCGGAACCCAACTGTCCGTAGGTGATCAGCGTGCCGCCGTCGGCGAGCAGCCCGGCCAGCTCACCGGTCAGGGATCCGCCCACCGCGTCCAGTACGACCTGGGCACCCCGGCCGCCGGTCGCGTCCTGGACCTGAGTGCGCCAGTCCGCGTCGGCCGTCGAGATGGTCGGCAGTCCGGGGAAGCGCTGCCGCAAGGTCTGCGCCCCCGTGGCGCTGCGTACCAGGTTGACCAGCGGGATGCCGTGCTTGAGTGCTGCGGCGCTGACCAGCTTTCCCACCGACGAACCGGCGGCCGACTGCACCACCGGACCGGCCTGGCCGGGCTGGGCGTCCTCGACCGCCCGCAGCAAGGAGAGCAGGGTCAGCGGGTTGACCAGCATCAAAGCCGCGGTCTCGTCGCCGAGGTCCTCGGGCACCGGCACCACAAGATCGGTCGGCGCCGTGACGAGTTCGCTCCACGCGCCCGGCACCGGGAAGAACGCCACCCGCTGACCGGGCCGCAGATCCTGCACACCCTCGTCGACGGTCTCGATGACGCCCATTCCCTCCACGCCGGGAATCCGTGGCGTGGCGAACCGCTGCCGCGACCCACCCGGAAGGCCCTCCACTCCCGCCAGGTCGCCGGGGTGGATCGGCCGGGACAGCACCCGCACCTGCACCTGCCCGGCCGCGGGCGCAGCAGGGGCCGGCTGCTCGCTCAGGCGTAGTACCTGCCTGGCTTCTCCGTGCTGGTCGTAGGCGATGGCGCGCATGGCGCTCCCCTTCCACGAATTATTAATGATGGACATCATTGAAACTCCTGCTATGATGAGAGGCATCATTAAAAATGTCAAATCGAGAGCGACGCGAGAGGACGGCCATGCCGCGGATCACCAAGGAGGACAAGGCCCGCAACCGGCAGAACATCCTCGAAGCGGCGAGCCGCATGTTTCGCTCGCAGGGCATCGACGCGGTCGGCATCGCCGAGTTGATGAAGGAAGCCGGACTCACCCACGGCGGCTTCTACAACCACTTCGCCTCCAAGAACGACCTGGCCGTGGAGGTGTACGGCGCCTCCTACGCCGCCTCGCTCGGGGGCCTGGCCCGGACGATCGAGGACGGTCCGGGCCAGGCCGGCTCTCCGCTGGAGCGGGTCGTGGCCGGGTATCTGTCCACCGCGCACCGTGACGCCCCGGACGGCGGCTGTCCCTCCGCCTCCCTGGTCACCGACGCCGGACGGCACAGCGAAGCCGTGCAGAGCGCGTACGCCGAAGGCGTCGAGGGTTACCTCACCGGCTTCGCCGCCGAGTTCCTGCGCGAAGCTGAGGAGAAGGGCCACGAGCTCGACCCGGCCGAGGCCCGCCACAGGGCCATCCGCCTGCTCAGCGAAATGGTCGGCGCGCTGATGCTCGCCCGCGCCGTATGCCACGTCGAGCCCGAGCTCTCCGACGAGATCCTGCAGACCGGCCGCAGCCACGCCCTCGACTGATGCGACTCAGGGCCGCTGCGGGACGTGGAGCTGAGGCGTTCGCGATAGACGGCCCGGCCCCGACAGGCGCAGGAATGGACACGCTCCCTACAAGGCTGATCGGCCTGACCTGGTTGAGGGCTCTACTCCTCCGCGCCGTCTTCGTCGAGCTCGATCGCGTCCGGGTCACGCAGCAGACGTAGGCCCTCGCACGGCACGGAGGCGTTGAAGCCGTAGCGGCCCAGGACGAGGTTCTTGCCAACGGCTGTAACGATGTTCCCCACGGCCGAACTGGGCCCCTGAGCGCGGTTCACGGGATCCGATTGGGCCGCGGCTGCGTCGGCAGTGCTCCGATCGGGGAGCTGGCCTGCGACAGCGCACCGCGTAATTGCCGGTTCTCCACGGCCAGTTGGTTGACGGCACGCCCAGGCCGGCCGTGAGGCCGTTCGCGCCAGCGACGAAGGCCACGTTCACGTCGATGCCCACCAGGTGGGGGCGCAGGCATTCGGCGTCGGTGAGCGGGCGCGCCCAGTCGTACGCCTCCTCCGCCGGAGGGCGGTGGTGGAAACGCGGCAGGTCTGCGAGCAGCGGGTGTCCGTCGGGGGCCTCGCACGGTGCGCAGTCCACCGGGTCCCTACCCAGCGAGCCGGGATTGTGTTCGGAGTGCCACTTCCCCGTGTCATCGGGTTCAAAGGCGCGGGTCGGCGGGTGCAGGGCGGTCATCAGCTCCAGGCCTGTGACGGCGGTGGAGCCGCGCGTCGTCATCACGGCGCGTGGCGGTACTCGCTGCGCATCTCAGCAGATCAGGAGACCCGTCGTGCTGGTTGGAGCAGTGGACATCTACGCGAATCATCCGGTGGTCTTGATCGGATCCACCGATCCTCCGGAGCTGGACTGGGACAACTCGCCAGCTTGTAGCGACGGCAAGCACATCGTCGTCCAGACTCGCGGGCAGAGCGCGCTCACCCGGGTATCAATCTGGAACCGCGCCATGCCTGCCATCGGCGACGTCGTCTTTGACGGGGTGCTGAACGTGGAGGGGTCGCGGGTGTGCGTGTCCGACGTGGAGAACCTCACCCGGTGGGTCACCCAGCTGGTGAGGTCCGGCTCGCAACGTGTCGTGGTGTACGTCGACGATCCCGGCCATGCATCGCGCGTGCATGTTGGCTTCGGCCTGGGCGATCGGAGCCTTGCGTTGACCGCGGTCACGAATCACCCGCTGCCACTCGTCCGCGTCGCCCCAGACGGCCAATTGCTCCGGCCGAACGAACTTGGGCTGATCTTGGATGGTCACGACTCACCGCTTGCCCGCCTGGCAGCGGCGATCAAAGTGCTGGCATTGCCAGTCGACGACAGACCCTGGCCCAACCCGTATTACATCCGCCTGGTAACGCAGTGGTTGCGAGGGCTGGACAGCCGTGTCTCTCTCGCAGAAGCGGAAGCCCTCGGCCAAGAGATAGCCGGCCGGTTGAGACCCTACGACGCAACCGCCACGGACGGCATTCGGGATGTGGCTGCATGGATGCTCGCGACCCACGTCGTGGACAGGATCGGGCTGCGCTAGAACCAGTGGTGCTCAGACGCCGTCACTGAGCACGCAGGCAGTGTTGAGGACGCCGCGCACCACACGGTTCCGGGCTGGGCGATGCGGCATCTTCCTCCCGGAGCCAAACGGGACTTGGGCCGACTGATCACCCGCATCGATGCGGAATTCGAGCGCCGCACCTTGCCGGAACCCAACTACATCGAGTTGGTGATGTTCGGCTGGTGGTACCAGAATGCGTGAACGCTGACCGGCCTCGGGCTCGTGACCCTCCCCTGCAATCGAACGAAACCGTCACTCTCCGCGACGGCTCCCCAAGATCTGTGCCAGAACCGAGTTTGGGAGGCATGGAGATTCTTGCCAGAGCAGCATCGGGATGCTCTTGGTGAGCTTGACTTTGTCGGGAACTGTGGCGCGACGAGGGCTTCGCTGAGTGGTGTCCGCGTGACGGGCGTCCGGCCCTGTCACCGGCACCGGTGGCCACTGAAAGCGTTCTGCAGTTCCTGCTCGGTCTGTCCGACCGGCAGGCCGCCGAGGCCGTGCGCTGCCGGATCGACATCAAGTACGCATTCTCCCTGAAACCGGATGCTCCGGGCTTCCCTCGCAATGTTCTGGACCACGGTCCCGCTACTGTGCCGCTGGTGACGACGCGGCTTCCCTCTTCATCTCTTGATCTGGCACCGATCGTGGATCGCGAGGACCTCAAGGTGATCCGCCGGGAGTTCGGCCTCGGCGAGGTCCACGGCTTGGTCTTCCTGCCCAACGGAATACTCAACCGTAACTGGCGGATACAGACCGGCAACGGCGACTTCGCGCTCAAGTTGCTGCATCGCGCCGATGCCGAGGAGGTGTCACGCAGCGCGCGGGTTCTTACGGCCCTTGCCCGACTCGGGCTACCGGTGCCGACGTGGGTGCCGACCCGGAGCGGTGAACCACTGCTGCAGATCGGACCGCGCACCTATGGACTGTCGCACTGGGCAGAGGGTGCGCACCTGCCAGGCCGCCAACTGTCCCTGGAGCAGGCCGCGGAATTCGGAACGTTGGTCGCCGATCTGCAACGGGTCCTTAATGATCCTGTGTGTGTGCCGCTACCCGGCATCGGGCCGCGGCCGCAGGCCAGTCCCGGCGGAGTGGAGTCAGCGTTGGCAACCGTCGAGAGGTTGGCCGCAATCTGCCGCGCCCTACCGAACCCGACTCTCTTCGACACGCGTGCGCTGGACCTGCTGGAGCGTCGCAGGGCGCTCTTGGCCGCGCACGCCGCGCACGCTCCCACCTTCGGGCCGTGGCACGGGCCGTACGGATGGACTCACGGAGACCTGGGATGGCGGAACATCCTGCATCAACACGGACAGGTCAGCGCCGTGCTGGACTGGGACCGTCTGGCTGTGCGGCCCTTCGCGCATGAGGTCGCCCGTACCGCGGTAGTCCAGTTCGACAGCGAGGACGGCGTGCTTGACCTTGCGAGGGTGGCGGCGTTCGTGCGCGGCTATCGGGCTGCGACCCCGCTCCCGCGGATGGTGTTGGCGCAGGCGGTGGAACGCTTGTGGTGGAAGCACCTGGTCAGTTTCTGGATCTTCGAGTTTCACTACGACCAGGCCGACACCTCAGCCGATGAGGTCTTGGAGCCCGTCGAGCACCTGGCCACCTGGTGGAGCAGCCATCGCGAGGCGGTCCAAGACGCTTTCGCCAGCAGAGCGTGAGCCCTATTGATGCGTGCGGCCGTTGAGCGTGCCGCAGGGGATCTCGCCGAGGCAGCGGAGCACGACCCCAGGACCCGGTCAGCCTCGAGCCGCTTGCACGACCGCCTGCAGGAGCCGGCCGCGCGGGTGTCTCCGCGCATGGAACACGGACTGATCCACGGCGATCTGGGGCCGGACCATCTCCTGGTCAATGCTTCTGGGCACCCCGTCCTCATCGACATCAAAGGTCTGATGTTCTTCGATGTCGAGTGGGAGCATGTCTTCCTTCAGCTTCGCTTCGGCGAGCAGTACCCGGCGTTGTCACGCCCCGGACTCGATCCCGCACGGCTCGACCTCTTCATGCTCGCGCTGCGCCTCTCACTGGTGGCCGCCCCCCTATGCCTCCTCCGGCTTCCTCGCGGCACAGCTTGCACAGGCCGTCCTCGAGCGCCCGGCCCGTCAAGAAGATCAGGCACCCGCACTCGCCGCAGGAACCCCGCAGCGGGCCCTCCAGCTCACGCGGGGGCGGCAGCCAGGCCGCGCCCCCGTCGATCGCCTGCTGGAGCTCGCAATCCCGGCAGATCCCGGACGGGCCGGGCTTGCTGCCGTGCTCGGGGCACAGGCCCTGTTCCAGGCGCTGGGCACGCTGGCGGGCGGCGAACTTGTCGGCGACGACTTCCTCGCACACGGCGCAGCGCTCGCCGTTCTACCAGCGCACGCCGGACTCGCAGTCCAGGTGCCCGCAGCCCCAACGCGGCAGCGCGACCCCGAGCAGCCACCGGCCCGGGTCGCGGATCTCCGAGGCCATCACCTTGGCGAACCGGGCAGTCAGCCGGTGGTGCAGCCGCTCAGCGTCCATCCCGCCCGCCAGCTGACGGCCCACCTCCCGGGCGATCTGCCGCTCCATGAATGGGTTGTTCACCCGTGCCAGCAGCCAGTGCACCGGCTCCAGCACCGCGTAGATCTCCGGCTTCATGGCCAGCTGGGGACCGAGGCCGCGCTGGACCGGTTCGCCGAGTTCGCCACCGCGTGGGGCAAGAAGTACCCGGCGATCGTCAGGCTCTGGGAGAACGCCTGGGAGGAGTTCACCCCGTTCCTGCGGTTCGACACCGAGATCCGAAGGATCGTCTGCACGACCAACGCGATCGAGTCCCTCAACGCTCGGATCCGCCGGGCGGTAAAAGCCCGCGGTCACTTCCCCAACGAGCAGGCCGCACTGAAATGCGTCTACATGGCGATCATGTCGCTGGACCCCACCGGCAAGGGACGAGCCCGCTGGACCAGCCGCTGGAAGACCGCCCTCAACGCCTTCGACATCACCTTCGACGGCCGACTCAGCACAGCACGCCACTAACCTCAACAACCCCAGTTACACCGTTGATTGGACAGTCCCTCACATGGGGCCTGTGCCTCGCCCAACGGCGAACTGATGACAAGACAAAGGCTTCGGCGAAGTGGGTCGGGCACCCCCGACTCGTCTTCTCCGCGCGAGCGGGCGTGAGCCGCCGTCGCCGTAGCTCATGGTTCCCAGGGCGATGCGGCTGACGGTGAGGCCCGATGACCCCAGCCGGGTGTACTCCATGGTCGTTCTCCGCTCGTTCGGCGGGGTCAGCGGTCGATGGCGGCCATGTTCGCCTCGTCGTGGCGCTCGCCCGAGGCGGGGGTGAGGTTGTTCAGCCGCTCCAGCTGTGTGGCGGTGAGCTCGATGCCGTCGGCTGCGGTGTTCTCCTCGACGCGCGAGACCCGCCGGGTTCCTGGGATGGGGGCGATGTCGTCGCCGCGGGTCAGCAGCCACGCCAGCGCGGTCTGTGCAGGCGTCGCGCCGATCTCGGCGCCGATCGCCTGCACCTCGTCGACGATGCGCAGGTTGCGCTGGAAGTTCTCGCCGGTGAAGCGCGGGTTTGTCTTGCGCCAGTCGTCATCGGCGAAGTCGTCGACGGAGCGGATCTGTCCGGTCAGCAGACCGTGCCCGAGCGGCGAGTACGGGACGAAGCCGATGCCGAGCTCGCGCAGCAGCGGGAGGATCTCGTCCTCGACGTCGCGGGTCCACAGCGAGTACTCGGTCTGCAGCGCGGCGACCGGGTGCACGGCGTGTGCGCGGCGGATCGTCGCGGGGCTGGCCTCGGAGAGCCCGATGTGGCGGACCTTGCCCTCGGCGACCAGCTCGGCTAGGACGCCGGCGGTCTCTTCGACGGGCGTGTTCGGGTCGACGCGGTGCTGGTAGTACAGGTCGATGTGGTCGGTGCCGAGCCGCTTAAGGGAACCCTCGACGGCGGCCTTCACGTTGGCGGCGCTGCTGTCGACCACGCCCGGGGCCGGGCTGCCGCCGGAGTGGGAGAGCAGACCGAACTTCGTCGCCACGACGACCTGGTCGCGCCGGCCCTTGATGGCCTTGCCGACGACTTCCTCACTGTGGAAGGGGCCGTAGATCTCGGCGGTGTCGATGTGCGTGACGCCGAGGTCCAGCGCCCGGTGGATGGTGCGGATCGACTCGGTGTCGTCGAGTTTTCCGCCGGTGGTGTAAGTGCCGGCCATGGTCATGGCGCCCAGGCCGATGCGCGAGACATCCAGCCCGCCCAGCGATACGTGCTTCATCAGGTACTCCCTTGTCATTGTGGTGGTGATCAGGCTTGGTCGGTAGGCATGGCCCAGAGTTCGGCGATCGCCGCGTGCCGGGGCCGGGTCACCATGTAGGCGATCCCGTCGGCGATGTCGTCTGGCGCGAGGCGCTCGTGCTGCTCGTTGAACGGGTTGAGGATCTCCGCGTGGATGGTGTCGTTGTTGTGCGAACCCAGCTCGGTGTCGACGGCGCCCGGCTCCAGGACACCCACCCGCACGTGCCGGTCGGCCAGCTCCTGGCGCAGGGACTCGGTGAATCCGTTCACGCCGAACTTGGTGAGGTTGTAGACCCCGTAGTTCGCCCACGCCTTGCGGCCGGCGATCGAGCTGATGTTGACGATGTCGGCGACCTGCCGCGGACCGTCTTCGGCGGCCTTGAGCAGGTGCGGCATGGCGGCGTGCGTGGTGTGGAGCAGGCCCTGTACGTTGACGGCGATCATGCGCTCCCATTCCTGGGGGTCCGCTCCGACGACCGGGCCCAGCAGCATCAGCCCGGCATTGTTGACCAGGATGTCCAGCCGGCCGAACCGCTCCACCGCCTGCCCTACGGCCGCTTCGGCCTGGTCGCGGTCGGCGACGTCTGCCTCTACCGCCAGCGCGGTGCCGCCGGCCTGCGTGATCTCGGCGGCGAGCGCCTCCAGGCGGTCCTTGCGGCGGGCCACCACGACCACAGTTGCGCCCTGGTCGGCGAGCTCACGGGCGGTGGCAGCTCCGATACCACTGCTCGCTCCGGTAACGAGCGCGACGGTGCCGGTCAGTTTCGAAGCCATGGGGGTTCTCTTCCGTGGTGGGCAGGCGGCCTCACACCATGCGAATCACGTCGGGTGAGGGCCGTCGGCCTACCAGTGCCAGGATCAGTGCGGTGCAGCAGGCCCGCTATCCAGGCAACCAGCCACAGGCCCACCGTGGAGGCCCGTACGGGGGCGCGTTCGTCCGGGGGTCCAGCAGAACCCCTTTGGCCACGGTGAGGCCCACGGGTGCGCCGTACGGTGGATGCATGGACCGCAGCAGCGAGATCCGCGAGTTCCTGCGCACCCGCCGGGCCCGGATCACCCCCGAACAGGCCGGTCTCACCCCCCACGCCGGGCCCCGCCGGGTACCAGGGTTGCGCCGTGAGGAAGTCGCCCAGCTCGCCGGAGTCAGCGTCGACTACTACATCCGCTTGGAACGGGGCCGCACCCAAGGCGTCTCCGAAGCGGTCTGGGAGGCCGTCGCCCGCGCCCTGGACCTGGACGATGCCGAACGCGCCCACCTCTTCGATCTCGCCCAGCCCACCACCGCCGCCCGGGCCCGCCGCAAGCGCCCCCTTGCCCCGCAAAAGGTGCGCCCCGCCCTCTATCGGGCGCTGGACGCGCTCGGTGTCCCCGCCGTCGTCCAGGGCAGGCGCCTGGACATCCTGGCCGCCAACCGGCTCGGCTACGCCCTGTTCGCGGACTTCGCCTCTCGCCCGCACCGCGAGCGGAACTTCGCCCGCTTCGTCTTCCTCGACAAGGCCGCCCTCAACCTCTACACCGACTGGGAGAAAGTCGCCCGGGACACCGTGGCCAGCCTGCGGCTGTACGCCGGACGCCACGCCGACGACCCGCAGCTCACCGAACTGATCGGTGAACTGTCCCTGCACAGCGAAGCCTTCCGCCGGCTCTGGGCCGACCATGACGTCCGGGCGCACACCACGGGAACCAAACGTCTGCACCACCCGCTCGTCGGTGACCTCACCCTCGACTACGTCGTCCTCGCCGCCGAAGACGACCCCGAGCAGAGCCTCGCCATCTACACCCCCGAACCCGCCTCCCCTTCCGCTGAAGCACTGGGCATACTCGCCAGCTGGACCAGCACCTCCACCACCGCCACGCCTACGCCCACGCCCGAACAGACCCACAACCCGCCCAGCTGACACAGCTGAAGCGGCTCCCGGCCGGGACTCCTGCGACAGGATGATCTTGTCGAGGGTTGACCGTGGGCCACTTCGTCACCGTCCGGCTGTGACTCGGCCCGACTCCCAACGCCGCTTGGCTCAGGAACTCGCCAGGCAGCACGAAGAACGGCGGCGGCAGGCTACGGAGGCTTGGCATGCCGTACTGGAAGAGGCCTATGCCGAGCAGCTGGAGCGAGATGTGGACAGTCACGCAATTCCCCGCCCCCGGCCGGTTGATGGTCACGTAATTCCCCACCCTCCCGGTCACGATTCCCCATGGGGACGGCGGTCGCGAGCAACTCCCCAGGGCCTGGTCCGTGTGCGGTCTCAGCCGGTGTGCCAGGTGACGGCGTTCTCCGGCCCTTCGCGGTTGGTGCGGAACGAGTTGACCGGGTGGTCGAGGTCGGGGTAGCCGAAGGAGATGCCTGCCACCACGCGCCGGTTGTTAGGGATGTCGAAGTGGTCGCGGAGGAAGCCGGCATAGGAGGCGAGGGCAGCTTGCGGCGCTGCTGCCAGGGCGAGGCTGTGTGCGGCGAGCAGGAATGTGTTGATGTAGAGGCCGCAGTCGACGGCACCGTAGACGCCGAGGTCGGCCTCGGTGGTGATGATCGCGACGTGCGGCGCGTCGAAAAGCTCGAAGTTGCGCAGGAGTTGTCGCAGGGTCCGCTCGTGGTCGCCCTTGGCGATGCCGAGGCTGCCGTACAGCTGGAGGCCGCATTCGCGTCGGCGTTGCCGGTAGGCGCCGGTGTACTGGGTGGGGAATGGGAAGTCGGGCGAGTCCGAGTGGCTCTGGACGTGGGCCAGAAGCTCGGTGCGAAGGCGCTCCGTCGCAGCACCTTCGGTGATGTGCAGCTGCCACGGCTGGGTGTTGCACCAGGACGGGGTGCGCTGGGCCAGCTGCAGCAACTGGTCGATGGTCTCCCGGGGAACCGGGCCGGGTTGGAACTGACGGCAGGTGAACCGGCCGGCGAGGATCCGGCTCAGCGCCTCGTGCAGGTCGGGGCTGGTGCCGGGGCTGGTGCTGGTCGGGTTCAAGGGGGACGCCTCCACCGATGTGGTCTCGTTTCGAGACCGGACACTAGCCGAAGTCGGTCTCGTTTTGGAACTGCCCGGGTAGAGTCGCGGCGTGCGCTACGAAGACCTCGCTGACCTGCCGTGCTCGATCACGCGCCCGCTGGTGGTCCTCGGTGACCGTTGGACGCTGCTGGTCCTGAAAGCCTCGTTCGCCGGTGTCCGCCGGTTCAACGAGTTCCAGAGCGCGCTGGGCATCTCCCGGAGTCGACTGCAGGACCGTCTGGGACGGCTGGTCGAGCACGGCATCCTGGCTCGGCAGCAGGCGACCGACGGCAACCACCCGCAATACCGGCTGACCCGGAAGGGCCACGACATCTACCCAATCCTCATGGCGATCAAGGACTGGGGCGACACCTACATGGCACCCGACGGGCCGCCCGCTCACTACCGCCACCGCGACTGCACCGGTGAGGCCCACACGCAGCTCACCTGCGACACGTGTGGAGCCGATGTCACCGCACACGACATCACCCCGGAGCCAGGCCCAGGCATTCTCGCCCACCTCAGCCAACCCCGAGCCGAGTAGGACCAGTGACGGGCGATCCGAGTGATCGGTGCCTGCTCCACCCGTGACGCGGTCGGCCGGGCAGCGCGATGGGCCTGCGGGCAAGCGGGGTGACGGCTCAGACGCCGGACAGCGCGAGAGCACGCAACCGGTCGAGGACCTGAGGAATTACGTGACCGTAGCCGTGGGGAATTACGTGACCGTCCACACGAGAGGAGGAGAAGCGCGAGGTCGGCAACTATCCGGCCGCGCTCGATCGTCCTTCGGGTATGACACACCCGCGCCCCGCACCGTCCTCGAATCCGCCTGACTGGCCGCACTGCGGCCACGGCACCACGCCGGAGGACCCGGTCGGCTGCCGCGGCATCCACGTCACCGGCCACACCTCATGCCTCGCCCATCTCGCCGACGCCGACCGCGACGCCTACCTGGCCGGTCTGACCCCCGGTGCCGACATCGACCACCGCGGCACCCCCTTCACCGAGCCCCTCCTCGACGTCCTCCTCGACGCCCTCCGCGACCCCGCCACCGGACACCCCAACCTTGGCGACGCCTGGTTCGAGTCGGCAAGCTTCAAGGACAACGCCCGGTTCGAGTCGGCAACCTTCCGAGGCGTCGCCGTGTTCGGGTCGGCAACCTTCGAGTACGCCCGGTTCGAGTCGGCAACCTTCCAGCGCGCCGCCGGGTTCCAGTCGGCCACCTTCCAGGACGACGCCTGGTTCGAGTCGGCCACCTTCCAGGGTGCCGCCTGGTTCGTGTCGGCCACCTTCCAAGGCACCGCCGGGTTCAAGTCGGCCACCTTCCAAGGCACCGCCGGGTTCGAGTCGGCCACCTTCGAGCGCGATGCCCGGTTCGAGTCGGCAACCTTCCAAGGGGCCGCCCGGTTCGAGTTTTCGACCTTCGAGGGCGGCTGGTTCGATTTGGCAGCCTTCCGAGGTACCGCTGTGTTCCAGTCGGCGGCCTTCCAGCGCGACGCCCGGTTCGAGTCGGCAACCTTCCAAGGCGACGCCCGGTTCGAGTCGGCAACCTTCCAAGGCGACGCCCGGTTCGAGCAGGTGGTTTTTGAGCGAGCTGCCAGCCTTGGACCGTTGGTGTGCGCCGGGCGGGTGGTGCTGCCCGGGGCGGTGTTCAGCGGCCCGGTGACCCTCTCGTTCGCCGCGCGCCGGGTGGAGTGCCGGCGGACCCGCTGGTCGTCAACGGCCGAGGTGCGTCTGCGCTATGCCACGGTGGACTTCGCCGACGCGGTCTTCGAATACCCCCTCACGATCGCCGCGGAGGTCGACCCCTTCGTGCTCCCCAACGGACAGCCGGTGGCAGAGCAGACTCTTGCCGGGGCGCCCGACGGCACAGTACGGATGGCCTCGCTGCGCGGGGTGGACGCGGCCCATCTGGTCCTCGCTGACGTCGACCTGTCGGGGTGTCTCTTCACCGGGACCGTGCATCTGGACCAGCTCCGGCTGGAGGGCACCTGCTCCTTCGACAAGGTCCCGCCCGGCACGCACTGGCGGCGCGGGCGACCCATACGTTCACCCAGCGCCGCACCCTCGCCGAGGAACACCACTGGCGCGCGAACCAGCCGGAAGCGGTCCGGGGCTGGAACGTGACGGTGACCGGCGGACACGTCGGGCCGGCGCAACTGGCGCCGGTGTACCGGGCGCTGCGCAAGGCGTTCGAGGACGGCAAGAACGAGCCGGGGGCGGCGGATTTCTACTACGGCGAGATGGAGATGCGCCGCCACGACCGCACCGGTACCACCCGCGCCGAACGCGGACTGCTGCACGGCTACTGGCTGCTGTCCGGCTACGGCCTGCGCGCCTCCCGGTGCCCTGGGCTGGCTCGCTGCCGCCATGCTCGTCACCATCGTGCTGCTGATGGGCTTCGGGCTCCCCCAGGACGACCCGAAGCAGGAAGTAACCGGCACCGTGCCGCCCGGTGGAGGCAAGGTCACCTTCGAGATCGACAAAGACGACCCACGCAACCCCACCGGGAGCAGGCTCACCGGCGAGCGCTTCGAGAAGGCCCTGAACGTCACCCTCAACTCCGTGGTCTTCCGCTCCAGCGGACAGGACCTGACCACCGCCGGCACCTACATAGAGATGACCTCCCGCCTGACCGAGCCCGTCCTTCTGGGCCTGGCGGTCCTGGCCGTCCGCAACCGCGTCAAACGCTGACCCACGCGCCCACACAGCCAGGGGCCCGGTGGCACTGAACGGATCGAGTTCGACACCCTCCTCAAGGAAGCGCTCGCCGAGGAGTTCCGGGCCCTGGTCCGTGACGAGGCGCAGTGGATGAGGATGCGCGGAGTCGCGGTCAGGTAGAGCCGGAAGTCCGCGGGGATCCGCTGGTTGTCATGGATCGCCGCCCAGGGCCGGCCGAGGTCTCCGGCGGTCCCGTGTGCCTCGTCCACGACCGCGAGGTCGAACGGCTTCATGGTCTGCCCGTACAGGCGCTCTCCGCCCGCCAGAGCTGCCTCCAGCGGCCACGGCCCACTTGCCGTACGCCGTGCCAGCCGGGCCACTGCCATCCGCTGCCGTTCAGCGGGCTGGACATACAAGACCAGCACTGCCTCCTCGATTAGGCCTGCGACGTCGGCGATTTTGTCAGGGGATGCCCGCCGTCAATTCACGGTTGGCCGGAAGGGGATGCCCACCGTCAATTCACCTCCGGCCCGAACCGGCGCCTGTATGTCGACGGCGTGATACCCGTCTCGCGGCGCATCAGCGTGCGCAAATTGGCAGCGGTGCCAAGCCCGCTGCGCCGCGCGACCACCTCGAAACGGGACTCACCTCGCTCGATCAACCGGCACGCCAGGGCAAGTCGTTCCCCCGTGAGCCACGTCAACGGCGTCGTGCCCAGTTGCGCCTGGAAGCGGCGATGCAGCGTCGCCGGACTGACCGCCGCACGCACCGCAAGGTCCGACACAGTGAGCGGTGAGTCCAACCGTTCCTGGGCCCAGGCCAGGACAGGCGCCAGGGACTCGTCCGGCAGGTCGGGCATGGGGCGCTCCACAAACTGCCGCTGCCCACCGTCCCGGTGCGCCGCGAAGACCAGTCGCCGGCTCACAGAGTTGGCGACCTCCGCGCCGTAGTCACGGCGGACCACATGCAACCCAAGATCGAGCGCAGCCGCGCTCCCCGCGGCGGTGAGGATGTCACCGTCGTCCACGAAAAGCACGTCTGATTCGAGCCGAACAGAGGGGAAGCGGGCCCGGAAGGAATCCGCCCACTGCCAGTGCGCTGTGGCCCGGCGCCCGTCGAGGACTCCGGCCTCGGCCAGTGTGAAGGCGCCGCTGCAGAAACCGACCAGGCGCGCACCGCGTGCGTGTGCCCGTCGGACGGCATCGAGCACGGCAGGGCGGCGGGGCACCTCGATGTCCGGGCGGTTGGGGACGATCAAGGTGTCCGCCGCGTCGGCCGCTTCCAGATCGGCAACTCCCGTGAGCGTGAAGAATCCGTCTCGCATCAGGGTGCGGGGCTCGGGGGAGCAGAGCCTGAAGTCGTAGAGATCACGGCCGATCTCCGGTCTGCGTAGACCGAAAACCTCGGTTGCGCAGCCGAGCTCGAAGGGGTTCGAGTTCTCGTCCACGATCACGACGACCCGGTGTACGTCCGCCGCGTGAACTGCGTGCGAGGATTCTTTCGGCATGTGCAATTCCTAGCACTCACGGCGGCCACGCGAAACGGCTCAGGATGACGCCCATGAGTAACGAACCCATCCCCCTCAGCAAGGCTCTGGCCTCCTTCGATGCCCTGTGGAGCCCCCGCATCGTCACGCGCGTCAACGACTATGACGTCCGCATCGCAAAGGTCGAGGGCGAACATATCTGGCACGTCCACGACGACACCGACGAGTTCTTCCTGGTACTCGACGGAGAGCTGCACATCTCCTTGCGCGAACCCGATGGGGAGCGCACGATCCTGCTCCCACAGGGGGCGGTCTTCACCGTCCCCCGAGGCACAGAGCACAAGCCGTCCGCTCCGTCCGGCGCCGCAATCCTGATGTTCGAGCCCGCCGGGACACCGACCGTGGGCGATCGCCACGACGAGATCCCGGACCACGTGGACTCAACGACCGGGCACGCGCTCAACACCTGAGCCGACAGGCTTCGGGCGCGCGCCCCGTCCAGGGGAATGGCGGCGGTCAGCTCTTCTGTCGACCGTTCACACCGAACACAGAAGCCGGCAGAGGCGACAGCCCCGGCAGAGGCGACCCGGGAGCGGGCACCGCCGGGGGGTAGACCGACGCCCCGGCCCGGGGAGAGGGAAAGGAAGAGATGCTCTTCCCCAAGGGGGAAGAGGTGTCGGCGGCGACGGACGCTGACCCATAGCCGCTGACCTGCAGTGGAACGACTCAGCGAATTCATCGCTGGCAACCCGTTGAGCAAATCGTCAAGCAACCCGTTACGCACCCCTGCAGCACAACCAGTTGGGCCACCCGCTACGCAACAGCGGTAGACCCGCACCCAGCCACCCGAGTTTGGGCAGCACCGGCCCCCGCACGTCCTCCCGACAGAGGCCGCCAGGGCCAAGGAGACGCCACCACCCCGGAGGGATGCCCATGCCGCCGCCTCGGCCTCTTCATCCCGCCGCCTGACAGACGACCAGATCGAGCGCGCCACCGAGCAGTTTCGGCGGCGCGCTCTCGCATGTTCCTAGTCAGGGGTTGCGCGGCTAGGGCGTCTTCAAAGGCTGTTGATGGGGCATCATGTGACGTATGGTGCGGCGACATGAGCTCTCGGACGAAGAGTGGGACGTTCTGTCGGGGCTGCTTCCGCGGACGGACACGGGGCGGCCCCGGCGGGACGACCGGGTGGTACTGAACGGGATCGTGTGGAAGCTGCGGACTGGTTCGGCCTGGCGTGATGTGCCGGAGAGATACGGGGCTTGGCAGACGTTGTACACACGTTTCCGCAGGTGGGCGCTCGATGGCACGTTCACGCGGATGCTTGAGCTCGTTCAGGCTCAGAAGGATGCGGCTGGGGACGTTGACTGGCTGGTATCGGTGGACTCCACGATCACCCGCGCTCATCAGCACGCGGCCGGCGCCCGTAAAAAGGGGCAGGCCCCGCAGAAACGGCACACGCTCACGCCCTCGGACGATCCCGTGGCGGACTGACGACCAAGATTCACCTCGCCTGCGACGGCCGCGGCCGTCCGCTCGGCTTTGTCGTCACAGGCGGCAACATCAACGACTGCACGCAGTTCGAGCAGGTCCTCGCACAGATCAGGGTTCGCCGTCCAGGCCCAGGCAGACCGCGCAACCGGGCCGCGGTAACCCTCTTCGGCGAGGATCGCGGGCCGTGCGGAGCGGAGCGGCGGCGAAGCGCGCCGGTCGGCGACCGGACGTTGCCAGGGACGCGCCCGGGCGCGCGGCCGGCGGAGGCAGCGGCCGGCCGACACGGTCGGGGCTCGAGGGAGCGGATCGAGCAGCGAGGAAGGGCCGGCAGTGCGAGCAGGCCGCGCCGGGCCGTCAGACAACAAAGCCTCTTCCTCCGGCTAACGCGGAGAAAGAGGCGTCGGCGTAGAAAATTGGCTTGCCCACGGGGTCTGACCAGGCAAACGCTCAAGATCACAAAAAGGGGGGTCACACCTCAGGTAGTATCTCCGGTGCAACTCTGGGTCCCCCTGTGCAGACAACCGTGCAGACAACTGTGGGTGCAACCCTCATCCGGGGTGCGCCACTGCAGGCTTGCCCACACGTCATGAGCCATCCGAGCAGGCGGGGAGCTGCGCCCGCGCTGGCGCCGCTCCCCGGCGAGCTGCCGGGCGAGCCGTGCGCAGTCGTGCTGAGCTCCCGGCTTCGAGCACCAAGCGCTGGAACTCGGCCGATTCGATATTGGTAGGTCCTGCTATTGGAACTTGCGGAGTTCTCCCCGCCGGACGGACCGCCAGACGTCGAAGCCGTAGCAAACGCCGACCAGCGCGGGACATCACGCTTTCCTTCGGCCGCGGGCAGTCGTTGGCGGGGCGAACCGCCAGGGGCCTGGGATCAGGTCGAGCGTCGCCGTGCAGTCGACGGCGTGCAGCCCATCTCCCCCGACAGCCGGTCACGATGTCGCGCGGTCGATCATGTCAGGCAAGTGGATGCGCCCCATACCGGCACCCATCAGCGTCGCTCCAGGTCAGCGGGTTGGGCAAGCCCCGGGGCGCGCAGTGGGCAAGCCTGGGACGTCACGGGCAAGCCGTCATGCCGCTCAGTCACAACAACTGTGACTGAACGCCATAGTTGGCCCGTCTTGCCAGGCAGGTGCTCAGCCTTGCCGTGCCCATCAACAGCTGCGTGGCGCAGCAGGCCGCGCAGCGGCCTGGCTGACGCTCAGGACGCAGCGGGTGCGTTGACCGGCATGGCGTTCTTGAAGTCGGTGAACGTGATCGTCGCTTCGATGTCGGGGTCGGACGCGAAGTGGATCTTCTGGTGTACGCGCACGACTCGGCCCTCGTTGTCGATCCATGCATCTGCGTCGATTGCGGTGGCGGGTCGCAGGTTGCGCCCGACGGTCCTGTCCACCGCTTCGACGTCCTTCGGGGTGAGGCGGGCCGAGACGCGCACAGGTTCGCTGCCCTGGTGCACGGACGCGCCGTGACCGAGCATGAGCCGCACATACTGCGGGAGCTGGTCCGTGGGTATACCCCCCTTTGCCGCCGACGCAGGGAACTCCTGCTATACCCCGTGAGTTCCGGTGGCGCGCCGGTACACCTTCTGCCGGGTGATCACGACGTCTTCGGTGTACCGCTCGGTTGTGTCTGTCGTGCGCCCGGTGAATGGCGCGTTGAGGTTGACCCGCCCTTCCATGAGCTGGAGTCGTCTGGGCCACCGACTGCGTGATGGCTCTGAGCGCGGCCGAGTACGGGGCGTCGCCGGCTGCGGCCAGCCGATCGCGGACTACCTGCGGGCCGCACTTCGGTGGTGCGGGCTGACTCAAGGAGCATGCGGAGAGCATCAGCCCCAAGAGCACCAGAGGCAGCAGTTGCCAGGCTACGTCGTTGTAGAGGACGAACAAGATGCCCTGCAGGCAGAGCCGGTCCGACACTGGTCGCGGCCCCGGCGACCGCTCGGGCCACGGCGGCAGTAACGGCTCGATCAACGCCCACAACTCATCGTCCACGATCCACGGTCGAGTGCCCATGCCATCACGAACGGCCGAATCGTCACACCGGTCGCGCCCGACCAGGGCATCTCGACAAGATCGTGTTACGAGCTCTTTCTGTCACCAATAGCGAAGTTCGCAAGCCGCTGGCTCTCTGTGGCGGTTCCATGAGGCCGTGGCGGCGAAACGCGTTGGACCGGAGAAGGTAGCGGAAGCCGCTGACGCGGTGACCGTCTGGTCGCATCAGTGCAGCTGGGAGGATCTGTTCGCGTCGGTGAACATCGCCGCGGGCAGGGTCGGGCTCGACCTACGCGACGGCTGGACAAGGCGGTGGACGGTCTCGTGGCGGGCTGATGGGGACGCGGCGTCCCGCTCGGTACAGGACCTCGTACAGGAGCCCATGCTGTCGAGCGACCCGATGCGTCACTTCACTTGGCGTCGAGACCAGCGACATCGCCCTGGTCTGCAACTTCTTACCAGCACCGACCGTCACCACGGGGCGGAGAGTCTGGAGGAGGGCCGGATGCTGCTGGCCCTGGACTTCGACGGTGATGTCGTCGACGTCGTCTCGCAGCCGTTGAAGATCTCCTTCGAGGCCGGTGGGAAACGCCGCAGCCACACACCGGATTACCTCGTGGTGGCCCGCCACGGCGTCTGGCTGATCGACGTACGGCCGGAGGCTCTGATCAAGGATTCGGACCGGGAGTCGTTCGCCGCAGCCGCCGAGGTCGCCGTCGCCTGCGGCTGGCGCTACACGGTCGCCGCCCGCTGGCGCGAGCACGCCTTCGCCGGGCTGGACGCGCTGGCCTCACGACGCCGGCTGCGGTCCGATCCCCTGGGCCTGCGACCGGTGCTGCTCGCCGAGGCCGTCAGCGGGCGGAAGTTTCGGGATCTCGCGGCGGCGACGGGCTATGAGTCGATCGCGCGGGCTCAGCTCCTGCACCTTCTGTGGTCGAGGCGGCTGGGAGTGGATCTGGCGAGCCTGCTGGGAGACGGCTCCATTGTCGTGCCGGCCGGGGAGGAAAGGCGGTGACCGCAGCGGCGGTGCTGGACCTTTCGCCGGGCGCCAGCCTGGTGCTGGACGGCACGGCCGTGCGCAGTCGCGGGCGCGGCTGCTGCTGCTGCTGCTGCTGCGACCATCACCGACGGCTTCCGTCCCTGACCCGTCCGGGGCCCCCTCCGGACCCCCGGACGACGTGTCAGTTCCCGCCGCGGGACCGTCGGGAGAGCGCTACGGCCACACCACCGGCCAGCAACAGCGCGCCGGCCGCCCAGACGATCCAGCCGCCGCCGAATCCGGTGTCGGCCAGCGGTCCGGACCCTACGGAAGGGCCGCCCGAAACGGAGCCGGACGCTCCGGCCGCGCCGCCGGAGCCGGACCCGCCGGGCGTACCGCCGCCCCCGGACCCGCCGGCCGTGCCGCCGCCCGCGGAGCCGCCCTGCGCCAGCCGCAGGGTCAGCGCCGCGCTGTCGTTGGAGGCGTCGGGGTCGAGCCCCTTCATGACCTCCAGCGTGCGGACCTGGCCCGTGGAGACGGCCGGGGTACGGGGGCCGATAGCGACGGTGAACGACAGGACGTGTCTGTCCCCCGGGGCGGGGTCGCCGAAGTAGCACTGGTAGGAGGACCGGCCCATCCGGGGGCCGGGGTCCGACCCGTCGTCCGTGGGCGGCGGCTGGCAGTTGTCCGGGATCTTCGTGGCCTTCGTGCCCGGCGGCAGCTTGACGAGGACCGGGAGGAAGGCGTCGTCGTCGAGGAGGTCCTCCACCACCGCCGGCCCCCGGTCGATCACCGTGGCGTGCAGCGTGGCGTGACCGCCGCGCCGCCCGGTGACGGTGTCCCCGGTGACGGCGAAGTCGGCGTGGTTGACGCTGTCGACGTAGGTGGTGAAGTACGGGTCGATGTTCCCGTCGGACGGCATCGCGCCCCTCGGGACCAGGGTCAGCGGGGTCCCGGGGCCGTTCGCCGGGGCGGCGCTGGTCAGCGGGGTGAATTCGTAGAAGATCTTGTCGCGCAGGGCCTCATCGCCGACCTTGACGCGCAGCGGCGACGACAACGCGTACTGCTGGCCCGGCTCCACCGGGGTGGGGAAGTCGCACAGGGTCTCGCGCACGATGTGCCCCCCGCGGTCGCTCGCAGGCACGTCGCGACAGTTGGCCCAGGAGCCCTGGAGGTGCAGCCCGGCGGTGGTGTCGATCCGCAGCTCCACCCCCTTGGCCGCCGGGAGTTGGCCGTTGTTCCACACATCGAGCGGGAAGGTCAGCGTGTCGCCCGGCACCTGGTGCAGCTGCTCGGCGGACGCGCTCACCTTCAACTGCGTCGCACCGTTGGTCAGGGTGAGGTGGTCGCCGGTGACGGTGGCGTCCGACGCCGTGCCGGAGACGGTCACGGTGCCGCTGCTGCCGACGGCCGCACCGGGCTTCGGCACCAGCGTGATGGCGTGGAAGTCCGAGGTGGCGGACGCCAGGTCCAGCGTGCAGAGGTTGCCCTTGCAGTGCTCCGACGGTGCCGGCTCGGCGAAGTCGGCCACTCCGGACAGGTCGACGGTCAGGTGGACGTGGTGTGCCGTGCCCCCGCCGGCCACCTTCCACCGGTAGGACAGGTCCACGCTCGCCGGCTCCGTCCCGATGAAGAGCTCGTGCTCGGCGAACTGGACCGTCATCCCTCGTGCGGCGTCCGCCGTGTCGGCGCGGGCCGGACCCGTGGCAAACACCCCCGCCACCAGCGCCACCGCGCCCGCCGCCGCCGTCGCGACCGCGCGTACCCGTGATCGTCGTGCCATCCGACCGAACCCTTCCCCGTGCGCCGGGAGAGTCCCGGCCCGCCGTGCTTCACAGGTGTGACCCGCGAGGTGCGGAAATGGTTGCGGCCAGCCGGACTCAGGTGTCCGCGCTGCCGGGCACGACGTGACGTGGCCTAAGGGATACCGGTGACTTTGGTGGTGGTTGGTCGTTGGTTGTGGTGTGCCAAGGCCTGGTCAGGTGAAGTTGTCGGGTGAGCGTCTGTCGGATCGGATTGCTCTGGGTGTTTTGACGCGGGAGTTTCCGCCTGAGTTGGTGGATGAGGTGATCGTTGAGTGCGGGCGTGTGGAACAGCGGTCGCGGCTTCTTCCGGCCCGGGTGGTGGTGTATTTCGTGCTCGCGATGTGTCTGTTCTCGGGCCAGGGCTATGAGGAAGTGGCTCGGCTTCTGACGCAGGGTCTGGAGCGGGTGCGGCGGTGGGACAAGCTCTGGCAGGTTCCGACGTCGGGGGCGATCGGGCGGGCCCGGCGGAGACTGGGGCCGGGGCCATTGAAGGTGCTGTTCGACCGGGTGTGCAGGCCGGTCGCGACAGGGGAGACGGTTGGTGCCTGGTATCGGGACTGGCGTCTGGTCGCGGTGGACGGCACCGTTTTCGATGTCCGTTGTCGGTCCATGAACAGCACCTGATTCCGGGGCTGCTGCACCGGATCGGGCCGGGGATGATGCTGCTGGCTGACCGCGGGATCACCGGCTTCGACCTTTGGCAGGCCGCTTCGAGCACGGGAGCGGATTTGTTGTGGCGGGTCCGCAAGAACATCGTCCTGCCTGTCCTCCAGGCCTTCGACGACGGGTCGTACCTTTCCGAAATCGTCGTGACCGGCGACCGCGAGCGCCGCGATCCGGCCCGGGTCCGGGTCATCGAATACACGCTGGGCGGCCCGCGTGAGGACACGGTCTACCGGCTGATCACTACCGTCTGCGACCCGAAGGAGGCACCCGCCACCGATCTGGCGGTCCTCTACCACCAGCGGTGGGAGATCGAGAACACTCTGGACGAACTCAAAACCCATCAGGGCGGCCGCCAGCTGGTCCTGCGCTCGCAATACCCCGAGGGCGTTGAGCAGGAAATCTACGGCTTCCTCCTCGTCCACCACGCACTGCGGGACGTCATGCACCAGGCCGCCCACCACGCCGGACTGGATCCCGACCGGATCTCCTTCACCCGCACCTTGAACACCGCCCGCCGGCACGTCACCGACCAGGCGGCACTTCCCCCTCCAGACTCAACCGAGGCCTCACTCACACCATTCGTGAACTCCTCGAACGACTCCTGCCACCCCGCAGACCACGCTCCAACCCCCGCGTCATCAAACGCAATATGTCCAACTGGCACCTCAAACACCCCCACCACAACAACCCACCACCACCCACTACAACAGTCACACTCGTGCCACCTACCAAAACCACCAGCAAGCGCCAGAAACATCGCTAAATCAGCAGTATTGCGCCTAGAGTCTCAAACGATCTGGTTCGCCGAGCACCGAGTCTCAGCAACTTGATCGACGTAAGCTGCCCTGGCTCGTAGCCTCTCGCTGTGATCGATACGACCGAGGCCGATGACGCCTTCAAGAACCGGTGTGCGAACGCGGCGCGCACTCTCGCGCCGTGCGTCGGCTACTTCATCCACCGCATCGCGTTCGACGCCGTCCCCGCGGACGACTCACTGGAGATCACCCTCCGCGAGGGCCCGCACAAGCCTGACGTCGTGATCTCCCTCGCCAACGTGCACTACGTCTCGGTCGCGAAGGGCGCCGACCTCCACGGTTTCGTCGACGAGATCTCCCTGATCCACCTTCCGAAGATGCCGCAGCTCTGGCCTGATGAAGCCGCCGACATGGTCGGTCGATTCGGCGGATTGCCCGAGCTCGCATGGCTGAGGATCGTCGGTCCGATCGGGGTGGACGTCGTCGCATCGCTCGTAACCATCTACTCGGCAATGAGCGATAACAAGGCCTCTGCGGACCAGACCATCTGAGACCGGGACCAGATCGACGGAGACGGGACAACACTGACTGCCGTGTGCGGCCCTCGGCGCGTGCCTGTCCTGTGCCACTGATCCTTGACCGATTGCCACTGAAGTTGGACCACCGTGTGGTTCGTGCCATCGATTCCTTGACCAACTTGGTCAGGACGATTCCCTACCTGCCGATGGTCCGTCTCGCCAGACGGCTCGGATGGGTCTCAGGAACTGGGGCTGAACCGGGCGGCGATGTTGGGTCCGCGGGTGGTGCGCCGGTGGTGCTGCTTGACGCGAAGCGCCGAACGCGCGTCCGTTGCGGGCGACATGGGGTCCTTGAGCTGTTGACATCGGGTTAGACCGGTGTGCTACTTGATGTATTCGCACCGCAATGTCGTCGGAGGAAGAGCTGGTTTGAGACGCGCCCCGTCCGTCGGCGATGGACTCAGGGGAGCTTCTATGCCAGTCTCGCCGAACCAAGGATCCACCGGCGGGGGCGACGCGGTGACTCTCACCGGCAGCCACTTCACCGGCACCACCGCCGTGCACTACGGCACCCGCCAGGCGACGAGCTTCACGGTCGTCAGCGACGCCACGACCGACACCATCACCCCTTCCGGTCACGGCGCCGTCCCGGTCTCCGTCACAACCGCCGGCGGAACGGGGATTGTGGGCACCTTCTTCTACCTGCCGCCGCCCTCCTTCCGCATCGACCCGCCTCCCGCGGGCCCTCTGGGAGGCGGCAATACAGTGATCTTCACCGGTCTCGGCCTCTCCACCACGAGCGAGGTCAGATTCGGCACGCAGATCGCCGTGTTCACCGTCGACTCCGACGGCCAGCTCACCGTGACCGTCCCAGCGGCGGCCTCCGCGGGTCCGGTAGGGGTCACCGTCACCACCAGGGGCGGAATCGCCAGCGGAGTCGTCTATACCTATCTCAACTCGCCTTCCGTCACCGTCATCACCCTCGACTCGGGACCAGTGGACGGCGGCAATCTCGTTGTCATCACCGGGACCGCGTTCTCCTACACCACCAGCGTCACCTTCGACGGCACCCCCGTCCTCTCCTTCCGGGTCGCCTCCGACACCGAGATCGACGCCGTGGTGCCCGCCGGGGCGCTCGGGCCGGCCGATGTCTCCGTCACCACCCTCGGCGGCACCACCACCGCTTCGAACGCCTACACCTATCTGGGGCTCTTCGCAGTCCTGGGCGGAGCGTCGGTCACCAACACCGGCCTCTCGAACGTCACCGGAGATCTCGGAGTGAGCCCGGGAGTGTCCATCACCGGATTCCCGCCCGGCCAGGTCTACGGAAGCATCCACAACTCGGACGCCGTCGCCGTCGCAGGCCATGCCGACCTGGTCACGACGTACAACGACGCCCTCGGCCAGATCCCGGACGGCAGCATCACCGGAGACATCGGCGGCCTCACACTGACCCCCGGCGTCTACAACGCCGCCTCTTCCATCGCGCTCACCGGCACGCTCACTCTGGATGCCCAGGGAGACCGCAACGCCGACTGGATCTTCCAGATCGGATCGACCCTGACGACGGCAACCGCGAGCCACGTGCTCCTCATCAACGGCGCCACAGCCAGGAACGTCATCTGGCTGATCGGCAGTTCAGCCACTCTGGGCACCGGCACCGACTTTGCAGGAAGGGTCCTGGCCCAGACCTCGATCACCGTGACCACCGGCGTAACGGTCAACGGCCAGGTCCTGGCCATCGACGGCTCTGTCACTCTGGACACCAATACCGTCACTCGCCCGTGGTGAAGTTCGCCGTGCAACCGAGGCGCACGCCAGCCGCGTCCTCCAGAGACTTGACCGGCACCCCGGACCTCCAAACGGCCGATCAACACGGCTGCCGAACTTTCCAAGGCCGCAGAAGACCGGGTCAAAGCCCGTCCGAGCGTCGGAAGGGCTGAGCGCCGGTTTTCCTCAGCTCCCACAGGCAGGCTTGGAGGGACCTTTCACCGCATGGCCACGCGAAAGAGCGCCGAGCCTCACGAGCCCAGCCAGAACCTCACCGACGCCCTCGATGAGCTGGCCAAGGCCGAGGTGCTGCTGGAGGAGAGGCGGCAGACCGCGCGGAAGGCCGTCGCCGACGAACTGCGTACGTCCGGTCTGTCTCACGCCAAGATCGCGGCGCTGACGCCGTGGACCGAGGAGACCGTGCGTGGCATCGCCACGGAGCATGGCGTGGCTCCGAAGCGGAAGCCGACTGTGCGTTCAAGGACTGGCGTCGGTCAGCTCCGTCGGGTCGATTCGCGGCCGCCGGTCTTCGCTTGAATGCGGGCGATGTCCACCTTGGCCCGGGCGATGACCGTGACGACTGCGACACCGCAGCCGCCGAGGAGCACCCACACGAACGCTGTCGTACCCGCCATGCGGCCACCTTCCGATTTCACCGGCCGGGGAGCATACCCCCACGGAACCGACGGTGTGGGCGGTATCAGGCGTCCCCGTCCGGCCATGACTTCAGCAGTCGGCCGCCGTCTGCCTCGTCGGTGAGCGTGATGCGGGCACCGGCGCGGCTTCCGCGCTCGCCGATCCACCGCGTGTACTTCTTCTCGGCCGTCGGCAGGTCGGACCACCAGCCGTGCATGACGGGCCTGTCGCCGGTCAACAGGGTCAGGTGAAATCGCAGGGTGCCCACGACGGCAGGCTACGACCCGTCGGCCACGATCGTCAGGGCAACCCACCGCTTCGCGCAGCACGGCCAGCGTGTCCGCCAGCGGTGCACGAGGCCCGCCGCGGGGGGTGGTGGCGAGGAGGCAGGGCATGCAGCGGTCCAGCCAGCGGCGGCCGTGCTCGGGCGGGTCGACGACCCCGGTCGCTCTTGCGGGCTCGCCGCAGAGCGCGCATGGGTGGCTGCCGTCGAGCCGCTCGGTGCCTGCCTTTTGGCGTGGCGCCCACGGTGGGGCGGGGTCCAGCCCCGCCGGGTCGATGCCGAGGGATCGCAGCAGGTCAGCGTCGCTCATGCGGCCCCCCTCTTCGGCTTCCGGAAATCTACGCCGCCCGATGGTACTCAGCACCCGGCGTAGACTCGAACACATGTCCGATAGTCCGTCTCGCCTGGCCATGCTGCGCTTCGCTCGCCGCATCGCCGTGCAGCAGGTCGAGCAGATCGACCGCTGGATCGCCGCCGAGGAGCGCCGCGAGACCGAGCCCGAGCAGGGCGAGCGGGCCCGGCCGCCGACGCCGGACTGGATTATCGAGCTCGGTATCGGTGTCGGCTCGCGGCCCATCGATGTCCATGTCGGCGGGTGCTACGCGGCCGGGAAGCGGCGCCGCGCCATCACTCGCGAGCAGGCCCTCGCCGCCCTCGCCGATGGGATCCGGGCCTGCATCCACTGCCGGCCCGATACCGAGCTCGGGGTCCTCGGGTAGTCAGGCGCTGCGTGGCTTCCGGCTGGGAGTCTTCTTCGCCGTGGTCTTCTTCGCTGCGGTCTTCTTGGCAGGTGCCTTCTTCGCCGTCTTCTTCGCGGCCGTCTTCTTTCGGGGCTTCATCTCGTGGACCGTGGCGTGGCCGTCCGTCTCGCCGCGGGACTCCCTTGCCTTCTGTACGGAGGCGTTCAGAGCTGCCATCAGGTCGACGACCTGTGCGGGCTGCTGCGCCTCGCCCTCGACCGGCTGGGCTGGTTCCTTGCCTTCGCTCTTCGCCTCGATCAGCTCTTCCAGGGCGTCCCGGTACGCGTCACGGAAACCCGAGATGTCGTCGATGGCCATGCTCTCGGCGAGCTGCACGGCTTGCTCGATCTCGTCCTCGTCCAACTCGGTCTTCTTCGGGGCCAGCTCCGCCGGGTCGCGGATCTCGTCCGGCCACCGCATCGCGTGGAGCACGATGGCGTTGTCGCGGACCCGCAGCAGGCCGAGCCGTTCGCGGTTGTGCCAGGCGAACTTCGCGATGGCGACCTTGTCGGAGCGCTCCAGCGCCTTGCGGAGCAGGGTGTACGGCTTCGCCGCTACCTGCCCGTCGGCTGCCAGGTAGTAGCTGTCACCGATTCGCACGGGGTCGATCGTGTCGGCGTCCACGAACGCCACGATCTCGATCGCCTTGGCTGTGGGCAGTGGCATCTGGTCGAGCTCTGCGTCCGTGATCGAGACTGTCTCGTCCTTGGTCAGCTCGTAGCCCTTGCCGATCTCGTCCTGCGGCACGACCTCGCCGTCGATCTCGCACACCTTTTTGGTGCGAACCCGGCCCATGTCTTCCAGGTGGACCTGGTGGAAGCGGATCGAGTGATCCTCGGTGGCACCGACCACCTTGATAGGGATCGTGACCAGGCCAAAGCTGATGGCCCCGCTCCAGATCGTCGACGGCATGCGTACCTCCAGGACCCCCCTGTGGGCCGGTCGGGCAGCAGTCCAGGCCGCGGCAGGGAGACATCTGGGCCACCGCCCGTACAGCGATCCTTACGCCGGACCGGGGCCCGCGCACCTGGGACAGCCAGATGCGCCCACCGTCACCCCAGGCCACGCTGGCGCCGATAGTCGTCCAGGGCCTCTCACCCTCGGGCGGGCTGGCTTTGTTCGCCGAGAACCGGGTTCTGGCACACATTCCGTGAGGGCGATCAACGGATGGTGCGCGGACACGGAATGCTGCTGACGGGGATCACGCAAATGTTCGGTCTCCATGAGGCGGTCGCACCTCCCATGTAAAAATCACCCGACCCCGATCACCGCGATCGGTGCCGCTCACGCTTCGCTCACTCGACGTCGATGAAGATCGAGAGACGTGGACGCAGAGCAAGGAAGGGATCGATGACACCGCTGGACCTGTTGGTCAAGCAGCACGTGGCCCCGGTGAGGAAAGCAGTTGGCTTCAAGAAGTCCGGCCGCACCTTCCGCCTCATCGCCAGCAACGGCGATCAAGCCATTCTCGGGTTCGCCGTCACTACGTAGACCCTGATGCGGCCGTCTTCGAGGTCGGCTACCGCATCGTGCCAGCGCCGTACTGGGAGTGGATTAACCGGCACTCGGCCAGCGGTGATGCCCGAGCCCCCATCGCCTTCGGCCCCGCGGTGCTGTCCGGCGACGTGATCCCACCGCCTCACGCAGCACACGCTCCGGACACCGAGATGCCGTTCCGTGCACGCTGGGCCTGCGCGAGGACAACAGCGTCATCTGCGGTGAGGCGCTGGCGACGGTCCTGCACAATGAGGCCGTCCCGCAGATCGTCCACCTTCTCGACCGAAGCAATCTCCTGCAGGAGTTCCGCCACCCAGCCCTGCCGGTCGTGCGACTCGTGCCACTCACGAGAGTGGAGATCTTCCTTCGGGTCGATGACGCTCCGAATGAGGAGGTCGAATCTTTGCTGGCGGACGTGCAGTTGGCAGGCCCTGGCGACAACTTCATCACCTGGACGCGCCAACGGCTGACAACGCGAAACGACGGATCAGATTGAGCGGGAGCCGGCTGACAAGGTCGAGCTGATGCCAACCGATCACTTGGAACGACCGAGAGACGATCTCCTTGCCCGGCTTCTCCTGGGCCAGGCCTACTCGTGGACGGCACTGGCTGCGGGGCGGGCGGCCGTGAGAAGGACACGTTTGCGGAGTAGGGGGAGCTTGGCTCGTCCGAACATCTGGCGTTTGATCATCTTGATGTGGTTGACGCGGCCTTCGACGGGGCCGGAGTTCCAGCGTGTGCTCAGGCCCTGGAGGACGGCGTCCCAGTCCTTCTCCAACCCTGTCGCAAACGCGTGCAGCCGGGGTAGGTCCGCGGTGCGGATGGCGATGACCCAGTCTTTGAGGTGCTGGCCAGAGCGGGTTTGAAGGATCTCGGCGAACGCGCGCACGTGCGCGTGGAGGGCGGCGAGTTCCAGGCAGTGGGAGAGGATGGCGGCGAACTGCTCGCTCTCGCTGTCGCTCAAGTTCTCGGGGTGCCTCATCATCCAGTCGATGATCCGGCGTATTCCTGGTGGTGCGGGTGGGACGGTGCGGATGCGTCGGCGCCGCCTCGGTCGCAGATAGTCGCTGATGATCTGGTAGCTCCCGCGGTAGCCGAGGTTCTGGAGCTCGACATGCAGCTGGATAGCGTTGGTGTGTCCTTCGGCCCAGAGTTTGTCCAGGTGGGGCTTGTAGGGGTCAAGCTGGCTGGGCCGGGGCTGGCGCCGTCCGCTCAGCAGCTGTTCGGGGACCGCTGCGCGGGCGTTGCGGCGAACAGTGTTTCCGCCGATGTGCACTTCTCTGGCGATCTCCCGGATGCAGTGTCCCTGGGCCAGCAGTGCATGGATGGTTGCGTGCCGCTCTCGGATGCGGGCTTCGATCGGCGACGTTGCCTTCGTGGCTTCCACGCTGTCGCCATCGCTCGTCAGGTCATCAGGGCTGGTGACAGCCGTTTGGAGGCAGTTGCTGTGGAGTCGGATGGTGGCTTCGACGGCGGTGCCGAGGTTCTGCCAGACATGGAACCGGTCGGCCACCTGGACCGCGTTCGGGGAACCGGTCCGGGCGCCATCGGCCTAGGATCCGGCCCGGTCACGGCAGATGAACTCGGCGCCGGGATGCTCACGCAGCCACCCGGCCAGGGTGGAGGCGTCGCGGCCGGGTAGCAGATCGAGAGGCCGGCGGGTCTCGCAGTCGATGAGAACGGTGCCGTAGTGGTGTCCTCGGCGGGTGGCGAAGTCATCGACGCCCAGCACCTTGGGGACGGCCCAGACGGGATCAGGCACGGCCATGATCGCCCGCAGCAGCGTGGTCCGACTCGCCTTCATCTGCAGGGCAGCAGCAAGACGGTCCCCGGCCCGGCCGGCGAGGGCAACTGCGACGACCGCCAGGACGTGGCGCGAAGCAGGTGTCCGCCTTCCGTACCTCAACGTCAGTCCCGCGACCTGCTCCACGAACGTACGACGCCCGCACAGGGCGTTATCGCAGTACAACCGGCGCACGGTCAGTGCGATCATCACCGGCTGGTCACCGATCGGAGTATCGGCCAGCCGACGTTCATAGCAGCTGTGCCCGTGACTCGACGGAAGCTGACAGTCCGGGCACGATGCCGCGCCGTCGAGGGTTCTCGCAAGGATGTGCACCACACCGCACTCTGTGAACACCCGCTCCATGGGCTTGATCCGCTTTGGCGGACATTCGAGATCTGGGGTTCAGCCCCGGGAGGATGTCCATCATGGAGAGCATGGGGAAGAAGAAGCCTCGCCG